>NZ_JAHFAQ010000002.1 GCF_023250475.1 Sulfuricurvum sp.
AGATCCCAGCGGTGATCCGCTCTCACTGATCCAATATAAAAATATAGATCTGTACCTCTCGTCTCAACCCATCAAGCAAAGCATCATCCTTATTGATGAATCACTGGTATGCAGTGCTGATGAAGCGATTGATGAAGAACTTTTCAGTTCCGGACGCTCCTCTATTCGATGCAGTGATAACCAACAGAAAATCAGAGCAATTCGCGCCTCACTTTACCCGGTGATACAGCATGCTAAACGGTACTTAGAATAATTTTTCGAGGAAATTATAGGCATTTTGAGTTTGAGACGTAACAATCATCAATGTTGCCCCCAATGTCACCATTAGGACTATAAACGAGACGGCTATTTTAATCGGCATTCCGATAACGAGAAGGTTAAATTGCGGCATAGTTTTCATCAACATCCCGAAAATCAAGTCAGCCAACATAGATAACGCCGTAATCGGAAACGCAATCATAAATCCGACGACAAACATATTCGTCATGGCATGCATAATGTATTGAAACAACGAAGGGGTCATCAGGAATCCCCCCAACGGAACGGCACTGATCGACTCAGATGCGTAAAGCAATATCCAGTGGTGCAAATCAAAAATAAGCAATACCATCAGGGCCAATAATGACAAAAATTGATTGATAATCGGCATCGAAACTCCCGATTGCGGATCGATTGCCGAAGCGAGTGAGAATCCCATCATAAAGGATATCTGCCCTCCCGCAAAGGTGATAACATGATAAGCCAATTGCAATACAATCCCCACGGCAAGACCAAAGAGCATCTCTCCTAAAACCGCTACACTCAAACTAAGCGCATCGGTCGGAATATTCAAAGGAGGGACGGCACCGAAAAAGAATACGGTAAAGAAAAAAGCCATCGCCGCTTTGATCGAGATGGGGATATTCATGTGCGAAAATATGGGAACTGCCATAAAAAGAGCCGTAAAACGGGTAAAGAGCAAAATAAAAGCTACGGTTCGACCTTCACTAAAAATTTCTGCCCATTCCATAGTTTATGCTCGCTTCAATGTACCGTTTTGCATACGATAAATATACGTGCATCGTGATGCCAACGATTCATCATGCGTAACGAGAACCATCCCTGCACGGTTTTCTCTCAAATAATCTTCGAAAATATCCATTACTTCCAATGCCGTAACGCGATCCAAATTTCCCGTCGGTTCATCCGCAAATATCAATCGGGGCTTTTTTGAGAGGACACGGGCAATTGAGACCCGCTGCTGCTGTCCGCCCGAGAGTTCGGTCACTTTTTGACGGATCACGTTCTCGATACCCAAACGCTTCAATAGATGTTCATCTATACTTTGACGTGCCAAAATTGAGGCAACCTCAAGATTCTCATACGCGCTAAACCCTTTAAAGAGGTAGTGGCTTTGGTAAATTAATCCAAGATCAGAGCGTCGAAGCTGTACCAGTGCCGAATCATTCAACGTATAAATATCATTTTCAAACAATTCTACTTTTCCGGAATTTGGACGAAGCAACGAGGAGAGAATATGCAAAAGGGTTGATTTTCCGCTGCCGCTTACACCGACAATCGCCATCGACTCTCCCGCATTTAGGGTGAGCGAAATATCCTCAAATAGGGGATAGTCAAAAGCATGGGATAAAGAGGTTGCATTTAAAAGTATCATAGGGGAATTATAAAGGAAATTAGATTAATAAAGGGGAAAAAGAGAGGATTCCCGCTTTCGCGGGAATGAGGAAAATTAAACCAAAAGGTTTCTTTACGCCATTTGAGCAGCGACTTCTTCTGCGAAGTTGTCAACTTTTTTCTCTAAACCTTCTCCGACTTCGTACTTAACGAACTCGACGATTTCAGCAGTACCACCATGCTTTGCAGCCTCTTTGGTAACCGCTTCGGCAACCGTCATAGAATCATCCATAACGTAGTTTTGATCCAAAAGTGCAAGCTCTTTATCCAAAGTCGTATTGTCCGCTACGAAACGAGCCAATTGACCAGGGATGATGTTTGCCCAGATTTTTTCCGGTTTACCGTCTGCAAGTAATTTTGCTTTGATCGCTTCTTCAGCAGCAGCCATAACTTCAGGAGTTAATTGTGATGCTGAGATGTACTGAGGAACGTTTTTCAACGGTTTTTTCAAACGCGCTAACTCTTCGTTCTCTGTCTTGATCGCTTCGATACGACCGATAGTTTCCGCTTCTACGAATGCAGGATCGAAATCTTTAGAGGTCAATGTCGTCGGTTTCATCGCCGCAGCGTGCATTGCAACGTTTTTAAGCATCGGAGCAAGGGCTTCGGCTACTTTTGCGTCAGAACAGGTTGCCGCTACGAGAACACCAACGCGGCCGTTTGAGTGAACGTAACCGTTAACACATCCGTTTGCACCTGCATTGAGAGTTGCAAAACGACGTACTACGATTTTTTCACCGATACGCGCTACTTGAGAGGTAAAGTACTCTGTAAAAGTAGCCGTTTCGTATGCAGTTTCGTTCAACTCTTCAACACTGCTGACACCTGTAGTAAATACGTGTGCCGCTGTGTTGCCGACAAGATTGATGAAACCGTCGTTTTTCGCAACGAAATCGGTTTCAGAGTTAACTTCTACCAAAGACGCTGATGTAAAGGTATCGGAAACTTTAAGACCCAAAAGTCCCTCAGCTGCTACGCGATCCGCTTTTTTAGCGGTTTGCGCCATACCACGGTCGCGCAAAAATTCTTTTGCTTTTTCCATGTCGCCATCACACTCAGTGAGGGCTTTTTTACAATCCATCATCGGCGCATCAGTCGCCGCGCGGAGGTCTTTTACCATCGCTGCTGTAACTTCTGCCATGATTACGCTTCCTCTGCTACTACTGCTACTTCTTCGACAGCCGCTTCAACTGCTACTTCAGATGCAACTTCTTCTTCCGCTACCGCTTCGTCGTTTCCGCCGTTGCGAAGTGCTTTACCTTCGTTGATCGCTTCAGCCATTTCTTTACAGAAAAGTTGAATTGAACGGATCGCATCGTCATTTCCAGGGATTGGAATGTCGATAACGTCCGGATCACAGTTAGTATCAAGTGGAGCAACAACTTGGATTCCGAGGTTACGCGCTTCTTGAACCGCAATGTGTTCTTTTACCGCATCGATAACGAACATCAAATCAGGCAAAGTTTTCATATGACGGATACCGCCGAGGTATGCAATCAATTTTTCTTTTTGACGATTCATCATCAACGCTTCTTTTTTAGTCAAAAGGTTGATTTGTCCGTTTGCTTGCATCTCTTCGATGATGTCAAGTTTACGGATTGATTTTTGGATCGTCGGGAAGTTTGTCAACATTCCACCCAACCAGCGGTTGTCAACGTATGGCATTCCACATGCAACAGCCGCATCACGGATGGCTACGCGAGCTTGTTTTTTGGTCCCTACGAAAAGGACGGTTTTCCCCTCAGCCGCAGCATCAACTACTTGCTGATACGCATTGCGGAAATAACGCAATGTTTTTTGAAGATCGATGATGTAGATGTTTTTACGAACACCGAAAATGTATTTTTTCATTTTCGGATTCCAACGACGTGTTTGGTGACCAAAGTGTACACCACATTCCAAAAGGTCTTTCATAGTTACCATAAGTGGCTCCTGTGTTAATGTATTTTTTGTTCATTCGTTTACTTGGGCGAGCGCAAACAGAGCCGATGAGACATCGGATGCACGAGAACAGCACGATTCGCTTGCGATTTTTTTCTTACGTCATAAAATGAGGAGAGAAAATCGGGCTGATTATACTGAAACGGCTCTTAAATTTAGCTGTATTTAATAATGCGTCTGCGTCACGTTTTTATCACACAAATCGCAACCTTTTAAAATTGCTTTTATACAATTTTCGTTACCATCGACTACAGCAATAAACGGCATGAGAAGAAGGGGAAATGATGAGAGAACGGATTTTGATTTCAGCCATCACTGCCGTAGTACTGACAACAACGGCAGTGGCGGATGATGCACTAATGCAGAGATTTGAAAAGTTAGAGCGCGAGATGGCGGCACTCCGAGCTGAACTGAACGCTATCAAAGCCGAAAACAGCCGTTTAAGTACTCAACTCTCTGCACCTCTCACCGCAGATGCAAAACAAGAAGTTGCTTCCGCTACCAAAGTCAATGAGACCCTCGAAGAGATTCAGGATCAAATCGACGGTTTGAATAAAAAGACCAACGGGAACAATCTAAAATTCGGTGTCGACTTTCGGACCAGTCTGGATAACATTCAGTACACAATGGCCGATGGCAGCAAGAAAGAAAACGATGCCCTTTTCACCAATCGGCTGTGGCTCAATATGAGTTACGCCGCCAATAAAAACCTCAGTTTTGTAGGACAATTGGCGTATAACAAAATTTTCGGTCAACGTGCAGTCCCAACGGCAAGCGCCGGGATGGAAGGTTTTGACTGGATCAGCGGCGAATCGGCCTATGATGATACGCTCCGCGTCCGATCCGCTTATTTTTTCTATACTAATGAAGAACTTGCGGGAGTTGATATCCCATGGACTTTCAGTATCGGCCGCCGTCCCTCTACCGAAGGTCACCTCATCAATTTTCGTGATGATGTCAAAGCCTCCTCTCCCCTCGCCCACGCGATCAATGTCGAATTTGACGGTGCCAGTGCCAAATTCGGGATGGAAGAGTTGACCGGTCTTAGCGGATCGTATTTTAAACTGTGTGCAGGTCGGGGAATGAGTGAGGCGGAACCGAGGTTTTCTTCCACTCCTTATACCGGCGATGGCTCTACCACAACCAATAACATTGATCTGGGAGGCATTATCATTGTTCCCTATGACGATAAACAATACAGCACCGGCTTTCAATATACCTATGCCAATAACTTAATAGACCAATCTACTCCGGGCGGCGCGATGGAGAGTGTCGGAGGACTTCATACCGCTACTGCTTTTGCTATGGTCAACGGTATCGGGGAAGGATGGAGTGACTTTTTGGATGATACGATGGTTTTTATCAGCGGAGCAATGTCTAAAACTGACCCCTATAAAGGGACAGGGAAACAAGGTATGTTAGGCTCATTTGATAGCGAAACAGGATACAGTTACTGGATCGGAACACAATTTCCCTCTCTTATCAGTGATGAGGGTCGATGGGGGGCTGAATTTAATCACGGTTCAAACTACTGGCGCCCGATCACCTATGGTGAAGACACTTTGATCGGTTCGAAAATCGCCGCTCGCGGAGATGCGTATGAGCTCTACGTCACCGAGCCTTTAGTCGATAACATTCTGACTTTCCAGCTTCGCTATACCTATATTGACTACGATTACAGCGGAAGCAACGGCTTTTTTGGAAGTGTCACGGGAACACCCATGAGCATGGATCAAGCCATCGGTGCCGGTTACGGCGGTAGTATCGTCGATAAAGCACAGGATATCCGCGCTTATCTACGATATAAATTCTAATCTTTCATGTTTCCGCCCCTGCGGGAACTACCCTTGTACTTTTGCCAATTCCTCTTTTACCTTTGCTACATGATCTTTCACTTTCACATTTGTCCATGCCGCCTTTACGATCCCTTTTGGATCGATAATATAGGTTGATCGGACGATCCCCATGTACTCTTTACCGTAATTTTTTTTCATTGCCCATACGCCGTAATTTTGCATCATTTGCGTCGTCGGATCGCTAAGAAGGGTGATTTCAAGTGATTTTTTCTCAATAAAATTGCGGTGGGATTTAGTACTGTCGGCACTTACCCCAAGAATAATCGCTCCCAGATCATCATACTCATCCATCGCCTGGCTAAATTCACACGCTTCGGTCGTGCACCCCGGAGTGGAGTCTTTGGGATAAAAATACAAAACGATCCATTTTCCGCGCAGATCGCGGGAACAGATCTCTACATCGTCTTGGTTACTCAAACAAAAATCGGGGGCAGTACTTCCTACTTCTAACATTTTTAATACCTTTTTTATTATTTTAACGCCATCGGAATAGATCCCGATTGGCTACGTTAACACTAGGTTTACTTCGGCAGTAAGCCCAAATTCAAAGAATGACTATTGATTTGATTTCGGTAAATTCTTCTATTGCAAAACGGGGACCTTCGCGTCCGACACCGCTGAGTTTAACACCGCCGTAGGGTTGAATATCAAAACGGAGCGTCGGCATATCGTTGATCACTACACCACCGGCATCGAGCTGATCAATAGCCTTAGTCGCATGGGCAAGATTGTTGGTAAAAACCGAAAACTGCAAACCGTACGGTGAATCGTTCATACGCACTATTGCATCATCAATTCCATCCACACGTACCAAACTGACGATAGGGGCAAATACCTCTTCGCAGACGATTTTCATCGACTCGGTCACATCGGCCATGACGCACGGATAAAAAATTCGTCCCTCTCGATGCGGAGCGCTCAGAGGACGTGCCCCCTCTTCGATCGCACTCTCTACCCAGCTCATAGCCCTCTGTGCCGCTTCATCATTGATCAGCGGTCCTAAAAACGTATCTTCTTCGTAGGGAGAACCGACCACAAGCTTGGAGGTAGCCTCGGTCATTTTAGCGGCAAACGCATCATAAACGGTACTCTCAACGTAAATTCTCTGAAGCGATATACACACTTGTCCGGAATTCACAAATGCCCCTATCGCACACCGTGATGCGGCATAATCGAGATCGGCACTCGTATCGATATACGTTGCCGCATTCCCTCCCAGTTCGAGAGATATTTTTTTGATCCCCGCACTTCTTGTGATGATATTACCTACCCCCACCGATCCGGTAAAACTAATGATGCGAGGAATGTCGCTGCCGACCAATGCACTTCCCACTTCCGCATCCCCATAAACGACACTGAGAGCATTGGGCGTTGCATAGGGGCTTTCGATAAAAAGCTGTGCCAACTTGTATGCGCATAACGGCGCTTCGGGAGTCGGTTTAAGAACAACGGCATTTCCTGCAACCAATGCGGGTGCTAATTTGTGGGCTACAAGATTCAGCGGAAAGTTAAAAGGGGTAATCGCAACAACGACTCCGACCGCTTCTCTGCGCCAATACGCATGCGCACTCCGCCCGCTGCCCATTGCATCGGTATTAATCGTCTCGCCGTGCAATGTACGCATCGTTTCAGCAGAGAGAGTGATCGTCTCGATGCACCGATCCACTTCAATCCGCGCATAGGTGATCGGTTTGCCCACTTCATCACACAATATTTTTGCAAATATTTCGCGTTGCTCTTTGAGCTTTGATGCGACGTCCAACAGCCATGCGCACCGCTGATACAACGGGATTTTTTTTGCAACTTTAGAAGCATTTTTAGCTATTACGAGAGCTTCACGTGCATCATCGGCACTGCACTCAGCAACGCGTGAAACGACACGTCCGTCGAACGGACTGAGACGCTCATTGTAACTTTGTGCAATCACCTGACATGATCCCATCCAAACGTGTGCGTCCATAAAATCGTCTCCGTCCTAAATTATGTTTCAATTATACAAATCATCACCTAAAACAAGGGGGAAAGAAAATATTTA
Source organism: Sulfuricurvum sp. (assembly GCF_023250475.1). Classification (GTDB taxonomy): domain Bacteria; phylum Campylobacterota; class Campylobacteria; order Campylobacterales; family Sulfurimonadaceae; genus Sulfuricurvum. Next base: position 7,507 of record NZ_JAHFAQ010000002.1, read on the forward strand.
AGCTCTTTCTTTTTAAGAACCTCTTAGAATATGTCTCAAAAATACGCAGAGGATCATTATGCTTGAACTTAAAATTACCGACGGTGTTTTAGGGGTACGCCCTCCCGTCACCAAACCCCATCCCGGGTTTTTCTTCCAAGTAGGGGAAGAGCGTTTTCGCCGCCTCGTCGATGATCATTATGAGATGATCCGAAACAGCGATATTGCATTTTTATTTCCGGTCAATGATGATGAAGATTTCGCCAATGCCAAAAAACACGCGGCGGACTTTCTCATCCAAATCTGCGGCGGACCGGACTATTTTGCTCAAACACGCGGAGAACCTCGTATGGTCGGACGCCATGCACCGTTTCGTATCGATGAACACGGACGACGCCGATGGCTGGAATTTTACGCCGCATTGCTCCCTAAGCTCGAAGATGAGGGGATAAATCCCGAATATATCCAATCATTTTGGGACTATCTCGATGTATTTTCCATTTGGATGATCAATACACCCTCACATTAAACGGCTTCCCGCTTGGCGGGGATCTTCTCTTAATAAACCTTAAATCACATCTGCGCTAAAATCTCCCAATTTTTCTTTTGGAGATCTTCCCTATGAATGAAGCCAAATACATTTGGATGAACGGCAAACTGCTCCCGTGGAGTGAAGCAAAAATTCACGTCCTTTCCCACACACTGCACTACGGTAACGGTGCTATCGAGGGAACTAAAGCGTATAAAACCCCTAAAGGGTACGCAATTTTTCGTCTGAACGACCATACAAAACGTCTGATCGAATCGGCCAAAATGACCCTTATTACTGTTCCTTACACCGTTGAAGAACTTAACAAAGCACAAATTGAGCTTTTGAAAGCAAACGAATTTACCGGAGAAAACGTCTATCTCCGCCCGATCGTTTACCTCGGTTACGGTGTTATGGGTGTCTACCACAAAGAAGCACCGGTAGAGGTTTCCGTTGCAGCATGGGAATGGGGCGCATACCTCGGAGAAGAGGGGATGAAGCGTGGAATCCGTTTGAAAATTTCATCCTTCAGCCGTCCAAATAACAAATCGAACATGGGTAAAGCCAAAGCGGTCGGTAACTACCTCAACTCTCAAATGGCAAAATTTGAAGCGGTAGAAGCAGGATACGATGAAGCGTTGCTCCTCGATGATGAGGGATACGTTGCCGAAGCAAGCGGAGCATCGTTCTTTCTTATCAAAGAGGGTGAACTTATTACCCCTCCGAATGACAACTCACTCGTATCGATCACCCAAAAAACCGTTATCGAGATGGCGGAAAACATGGGGATCAAAGTAACCCGAAGAAAAATCACCCGTGAAGAGATTTACGTGGCCGATGAAGCATTCCTCACCGGAACGGCGGCAGAAATCACCCCGATTCGCGAAGTAGACGCACGGGTACTCGGTGCGGGCGGACGCGGGCCGTTGACGGAGAAAATTCAAGCGGCTTATTTCGACATAGTATGCGGGCGCAATCCTGATTACGACCACTATTTAACCTATATCAATTAAGGATCCTGCATGGCAAGTGATATGAACGACTACTTTAATAAAAAGAAAAAAGAAGAGGCAAACAAAGGGGGCGGATTTAATGCTCCCAAGCCGCCAAAATTTGATTTTAATATGAACGGCCAAAAAGCGGGAATGTTATGGATCATCGGCGGAATAGTTTTACTCCTCATTTTAGCCAAACCGTTCATTATTATCACCGAAGGGGAACGCGGTATCCTCTCAACCAACGGTAAATACGAAGAGCAAGCGTTAATGCCGGGGCTCCACTTTCTGATCCCTTTGATCCAAAAAGTTTACATCGTTGATACCAAAGTACGAATTATCAACTATGCCGATAAAATTGACCGTGCGTCCACTGCCGGAGACGGTATTGTCCTCAAACCGGCGATTGCCGTTTTGGATAAACGGGGACTGCCTGTTTCCATCGATATTACCGTTCAATACCGTCTGAATGCACAGCTTGCGGCTAAAACTATCTCAAATTGGGGATTCAGCTGGGAAGATAAAATTATTGACCCGGTTGCCCGCGATGTTGTCCGAAATGTAATCGGTCAATATGAAGCCGAAAACCTCCCGATTATGCGTAATGCTATCGCGACTCAAATCGAAGCCGGTATCCGCAAAACCGTAGAAGGGCAGAAAAATGCTCCTGCGCAACTTGAATCGATTCAACTCCGCGAAATCGGTCTTCCTGAAAAAGTAAAAGACCAAATTGAGCGGGTTCAAGTCGCAAAACAAGAAGTAGAGCGTGCACAACAAGATGTCGAGCGGGCAAAACAAGAAGCATTCAAAAAAGAGACGGAAGCCCAAGGTAGTGCAAATGCTATCACTATCCAAGCACAAGCACAAGCCAAAGCCAACCACCTCATCGGGGCTTCACTCACACCGGGATTGTTAAAACTTGAACAAATTCAAGTGCAGGGTAAATTTAATGAGGCACTTAAAGAGAACAAAGACGCCAAAATTTTTCTCACTCCGGGAGGCTCTACTCCAAACATTTGGCTCGATACCAAAAGCGGCGACAGTCAAAAAATAAGCTCAGCAGGGAAGTAAACGATGAATCTAGATCAAATCGACTGGGCAAAATCAGAGCTTCTCCCCGTTATCGTCCAAGACTCCACATCTTTGGAAGTATTGATGATGGCGTATATGAATCGTGAAGCATTGGAGCTCTCCCTTTCGACGCGAATAGCCCACTACTTCTCCCGTTCCAAACAGCGTCTTTGGAAAAAAGGGGAATCGAGCGGTCATCTGCAGCAGATCGAAAAATTTCTCCTCGATTGCGATAATGACACGCTCCTCATTATCGTCCGTCAAGAAGGGGTAGCGTGCCATACCGGACGTAAATCCTGTTTCTTTACCGACATCGAAACCGGTGAATCCATCAGCGAGCCCCAAATCGATACAACAACGACTTACGGCATTATCGATGAACTTTACCATACGATCCTCAATCGTAAAAACGCTGATCCTGAAACCTCTTGGACCGCCAAACTTTTAAGTAAAGGGGATAATGCGATCCTCAAAAAAGTAGTCGAAGAGGCAGGTGAATTCAGTTTTGCAATCAAAGACGGCAATGAAGATGAAATTATTTACGAATGTGCCGATTTAGTGTATCACGTCTTGGTCGCACTGGGACACAAAAATATCTCTCCCGATCGTATCAAACAAGAGCTTGCCCGACGATTCGGGATGAGCGGGATTGCGGAGAAAAACGCTAGGGAAAAATGAAAGCAAAAATAATCGAGTTCATCCATCATCTGATTATCTACGATTACTTCCTTTTCGGAGGAATTTTTGTCCTTTTTCTCTTGTTATTGGTATTGGCAATTGCTCTGCGACATAAAATGGCTTTGGCAATTGCTTTTGTCGTTTTGGCATTTGGCGTATTGACAGCTGGACCGATTGTCGGATACCTTCAGCTGCATCACTACCTGTTTAAAAACAAAATTATTCTCCATGAAGTTAAAGCACTCCAATTTACCGAGGCGCTTTTAATAAAAGGGGATATCAGCAACACTTCGAAACGCTCTTTTCAGGAATGTACCGTTTCTACAGGTGTCTACAAAGTCACTCACAACCGTTATTTAGATCGTCTCTATCCCTATGTTCCGTTTAAAAAAAGTTCTCTGAAAGTGATCGAGAGTATACCTCCGGGCAAATCAAAACCCTTTAAACTTTTTGTTGAACCGTTCAGCTATACTAAAGACTTCAATATCACTATAAAGGCGGAATGCCGATGAGCCCGTTAACGATATGGCATTATCTTTTATTAGTCGTACTGGGACTTCTGTTTCTAATTGGAATTCTTGTCTCACTGCGGACAAATTCAAAGTTTTCTATTTTTACTACGATATCGCTTATCCTTGTTTTAATAGGCTTTTTTAGTTGGATATCCATCAATGAGAAGGTTTATGTTCTTGAAGTTTCACAACTCGATCAAGAGCGCTATTACCAATCTGAGCAGATTCTCTTAAAAGGAACCGTCCGTAACGTAGGAAACTATCCGGTCGCAAATGTTGTTGCAACCGTGAAACTGATTAATTCCCACGGCGGCGTCACCGGAAAACAATCCATCTTTACTCAGCCATCCGCATTTGCCGAGATCTACGAAGGGGATAATCCAAATTTTAAACGCCAAACAATAGCAAAAGAGCAGGTTATTGCCGATTATTTAAGTCCCGGAAAGTCTAAAACATTTATCATAATGATGGATTATCCCCCATACTTTCAGCATGCTACCTTTGACGTTACGGCAAAGGCCAACTAAGTCGGTTAATATTTTAGTCCCACAGTTTCTAAGGCTTTATTGATTGATCGGATCTGTCTGTTTTTATCTTTGCACCATAGCGGTGCGACCAAACTTTCATCATCGATTCCGGCACTGATGCGTTGGACGCTCACATGGTGAGGTTTAAGAAGAAGCGCCTCTTTCAGTACTTCCAAATAGAGCTCTTGGGTAATCGGCTCAAATTCCCCCCTTGCGTATTCGTTTGCCAATGCAGTCCGTTTAACCACATACAGGGGATGGTATTTCACCGAATCGATTCCTAAAGCGTACGCCTCTTTTGCCGTCTCCAGCATCATTGTTTTTGTTTCTCCCGGAAGACCGAAGATCAGATGCCCGCAGACATTCAATCCATACGATTTCGCTTTGAGAATCGTCTCTTTGACACTCGCACTGTCATGTCCGCGATTTATACGCTCTAATGTCGTATCGTAGACCGATTGTATACCAAACTCAATCCATACTTCCGTATGACGTGAAAGCAATGCTAAATATTCTAACGTCTCATCCGTAATGCTGTCGGATCGGGTTCCGATACTGATTCCGATAACATTATTAAAACTAAGAGCTTTGGTGTACAGCGCTTTAAGAGTCTCAAACGGTGCATAGGTATTGGTAAAGCTTTGAAAATAGACCATAAACTTCTCAGCAGTGTTTTCATCGCGTAAGCGTGAAGAGAGTGCATTAAACTGCCACTCTAATTGCTGGAGCTGTTTTTCCAAATGGGGGTTGGAGAGTGATTGGAGATTGAGGAAAAAACCTTTCAATTCGCGGGCACGATCCAAACTTGGGCTAAATGAATCGTTTTCGCAAAAAGTACATCCCCCTTTAGCGACCGTACCGTCGATATTCGGACAGGTGAATCCGGAGATTGAAACGGGAACTTTCGAGATTTTAGCCCCGAATTTACGGCGCAGATATTGTCCGTACGTGAAAATCTGCTCCCGCATAAAGCTCTCTTAAATAATGTATTTGCCGGTAAAGCAGGCAGTACAGTAATTCTCTTCTTTGCCGTTGACACTGCTGAGCAATGCTTCGTTACTCAGATAACCCAAAGAGTCTGCTTCGATAAAAGCACAAATCTCTTCATTGGTCATATTCGCCGCGATCAGTTTCTCTTTGTCGGGAGTATCGACTCCATAATAACACGGATCGGTCGTCGGAGGGCTGGAAATACGCATATGTACCTCTGCCGCCCCTGCCGCTTTCAGCATTCTTACGATCTGACGGCTTGTGGTTCCCCGTACAATAGAGTCATCGACAACGATAAGGCGTTTTCCTTTGATCAAACGCTCAATCGGAGAAAGTTTCATCTTGACTTTCAAATCGCGCATCTCTTGGGTCGGCTCAATAAACGTACGTCCGATATAGTGATTCCGCATAATCGCCATCTCAAAAGGGATTCCGCTTTGTTGAGAATATCCGATTGCTGCGGGAACACCGCCATCAGGAACAGGAACAACCATATCAGCTTCTATCGGCTGTTCGCTCGCCAGTGCTTTTCCCATCGCTTTTCGCATTTCATAGACGTTTTGGGTATAGACGTTTGAATCCGGACGGGCAAAATAGACATATTCAAAAATACAGTGTTTCGGTGTCGGCTCGAACACTTTAATCGATTTCGGTGCTTTGTCTTTTTCAAAAATGAGGAGTTCGCCCGGTTCAACATCACGGATATATTCTGCCCCGATCAAATCGAATGCACATGTTTCCGAGGCAACGACGTAACCATCACCGACACGTCCGAGGCTCAAAGGACGGAATCCGTGAGGGTCACGCATTGCGAACATTTTAGAACGGCTCAAAAATACGAGGGAATAGGCCCCTTCAATTTTTTTAACCGCATCGATAATACGGTCGGTCAAATGATGCTGGTCACTTTTAGCGATCAGATGGATCAGATTTTCAGTATCCATAAACGTTTGGAAAATTGCCCCTTTTTTAATCAGAGCCTCCCGCACCTCTTTGGCATTGGTCAGATTTCCGTTGTGAACAATCGACATCTCTCCCAAATCGTAGCGGGCAAAAACCGGCTGAGCATCAAGGATTGAATCATCTCCTGCCGTCGAATAGCGGGTATGACCGATCGCCATGTGCCCTTTGAGGGTATTCAATTTTTGAGTGTCGAATACCTGCGTGACCAAACCGCGGTCTTTGATCGTGTAGAGCTTTTCTCCGTCACTGGTACTGATTCCGGCAGCTTCCTGACCCCGATGCTGAAGGGCATGAAGTGAGAAATAAGCCAATTTTGAGGCCTCAGGATGATCGAAAATACCGACTACCGCACATTTTTCATTTAAGCTACGCACTTCTTTTTCCTTATGCAAGTTCTAAACAGTCTTGAATACTGTACAGACCGTTTGGTTTTCCAACCAGCCATTTTGCCGCTCGAATGGCACCTTTTGAGAAGGTATTGCGGCTTGTGGCCGTGTGATGCAATTCCACAAACTCTCCGTCATTGTAAAATCCGACCGTATGGCGACCGACGATATCTCCGCCGCGCAATGCCATTACGGCAATCTCATCTTTGGAGCGTTCGCCGATATTGCCGTTACGTCCGCTGACACGTACCGCATCAAGATCAAGATTTCGCCCTGCTGCTGCCGAATGGGCAAGAGTAAGCGCCGTACCGCTCGGTGCATCTTTTTTATGCCGATGATGCTGTTCAACGATCTCGATATCAAATCCGTCCAGCGTTTTAGCCGCCATATGAACAAGCTGGTTTAAAAGAGCAACACCAAGTGACATATTGGTTGCATACAAAATCGGCATGGATTCGCTTGCCGTCTTCAGAAGATTCATCTGATGGGCGTCCATCCCTGTTGTGCCGATAACTAACGGCTTTGGATGGGAAATCGCTTGTTCCAACAAAAGTTGTGTCGCTTCCGGCAATGAAAAGTCGATAATGACATCGCTTCCATTCAATAACGTTGCCATATCGTTGGTGACCAAGACGGAAGGATCGATGGAAAAATTGAGTTCATTACGGACATAGACCGCCCCTAATGAAATGTCACTTTCATGATGCAAATCTTCGATCAAAAGCTTCCCGACACGCCCGCCAGCACCAAATACACCTGCTCTAATCATTTTGTACAATCCCTATACTGCATTATTCTGATGACATTTTAGCGTCATAGTGTTTAAAAAGGCGTAAACAAACAGCTAAAAGAACGTTAATGATGACCATCCACATACGCAATTGCCTGTAGCGCCGCTACCGCACCGTCGCCTGCAGCGCAAACAACCTGTTTCGATGCCGATTCGCGCATATCTCCCGCTGCAAACAGCCCAGGAAGCGAAGTTTTCATACTCAAATCAACTTTAACTTCACCCCATGGAGTCATCTCACATAAAAAGGAACCGTCTTCTTGGATCAGTACTTGATTATTGACATTGTTACCGACAAATACGAATACTCCGGGAACATCAATCTGACGCAATGAACTATCTTCAGCTTTCACGCGGATTCCGTTTACACCCGTCGTGTCTCCGAAAACCTCTTCCGGTACAGCGTTTAAAACCAGCTCAATATTTTCTGCAGCTTTAACGCGTGCTATGGTATTGGGAGCAGCGCGGAAAGAATCACGTCGATGGATCAAATAAACTTTGGTACAGATTTTCGCGAGATACAGCGCCTCTTCCAAAGCCGTATCTCCCCCTCCGATAACCGCTACCTCTTTATTCTTATAAAAGAAACCGTCACACGTGGCACACGTACTCACACCTCGACCGAAAAAAACATCTTCGCCGATAAATCCGGCACGCTTAGGAGCTGATCCGGTACAAACTATAACACTTTTAGCCTCATCTACTGTTCCGTCAGATTTTCGGATCGTAAAAATACCGTCTTCGCGTCGCGATATACGGGTCACTTCGGACATTTCATGCTTGAGTCCGAAACGTTGGCACTGTTCCGGCCATGGGGACATAAAATCTATCCCACTTAAATTATGAGCAGTAGCTCCGGGATAATTTTCAATCTCTGAACTCATCGTGATCTGACCGCCGGGAAGACCTTTTTCAAACATCGTGACACTGTCCAAGCCACCTCGTGTGGTATACAATCCTGCAGTAAGTCCCGCAGGTCCGCCTCCGATAATCGCACAATCCAGCATCCAAAGCCTCCGCTTTTATTTTGCATATAATACACCTATGTAGTTGAAGTGTACCACAACAGAGTTACGAGAAAAATCGTTTTAGAAAACTTTTAGATAATCAAAAGAAGAGGTATATAAGAGGAATTTTGGAGTATAGCCCATGCCCAAAATGGGCAAAGACTACAATGTAATCATTTACAGTAAAGCGTTTAGTTTATCGGCGAATGCTTGTTTAGAAGCGGCACCGACCATTTGTTCAACCACTTCTCCGTTTTTGAAGAAAAGGATTGTCGGGATAGAACGGATACCGTATTTAACGGCGATATCTTGCTCTTCATCCGTATTTACTTTACAGATATTTGCTTTTCCTTCAAATTCTGCCGCCAACTCTTCAATAACCGGAGCGATCATACGGCAAGGTCCACACCATGGAGCCCAAAAATCGACCAATGAGACACCCTCTTTGGTAATTTCGTCAAAATTAGATACTGTCAATTCTGTGTATTTAGCCATGCGACTTCCTTGCGTTCAATGTTTATATTGGGTCATTATAACGCCACAATCTTTAAAATGACTTATTACATAACTCTCACATTTTTTCTCAGGGAGAAGGTATTCAGAGAGTGATATTTTCTATCAGTTCCAGAGTCTCATCATGAACAATTAAAGCATCGATGCAATAATCAAGATTGAGCTGTTTTTGCTGGAGATAGGCTTGGATAGCGCGGTTTAGTTTTTGAAGTTTTGAGCGGGTAATATTGTGTATTGCCTGCTCATAGCTCACGGCACTTTTGACTTCAACGAAATGGATCACACCATCACGCAATGCGATAATATCGATCTCTCCGAAACGGTTGTAGACATTTCGATCAATGATTCTAAATCCGCTTTGGCGGAGATACTCACACCCGCGCTCTTCGGCTATGTTGCCCCGAGCTCGCGTATGCACGAAGGTCAGTCCAAATAGTCGGGCTTGATTACCTCGACCTTTATTGATTTAAACCGGGCGGTTTTAATCAGTTCATCACACTCATCTCCGAAGAGAAAATTGATATTGCTGGCAGCATGATGAAAGGTCGTAAAGAGAGTCCCTTTTTTGACGGTAGAGCTCACTTTGACCCGCAACGGGGCACTCTGTCCATATTGGCTTTTGAGAACGACAAAATCTTTGTACTCAAAAAACTCCTCATCTTCGACACTCACCAGCAAGGTATCTTCACTATGGCTGCGGCTGAGTTTGTCACAGGCATTCGTTTGGGCACTGTTATTATAATGAACCAAAATACGTCCGGTTGTAAGGTAATACCCCTCATGCTTTTGCTCTTTTAGAAGCTCTGCAACCTGACCGCGAGGAACATATTGATGGTAATGAAATGAACCCAATCCGTCTTTGGTTCGGAACGTACCAATGTGCAATACCGGCAGATCTTCTTCCTGTACCGGCCACTGCAATCCGCGCAGACGGTTGGTTTCAAGTTTTTCATAACTTGCTCCGCCGAAACGGATTGGAGCATCAATCTGAACCGCCTCCCACACATCACGGGGAGATTTAAATCCTAAATCGGTTCCGTAGCGTTTGGATATTTCCGCAATTACTTCCCAGTCATCGGGCATCATAACGTTAATCAGCGGCTGAGAGAGATGCAGACGACGCTCTGCATTGACATAAACGCCTGTTTTCTCATACGCACTTTTCACCCCAAAGATAATGTCGGCAAATTTGGTAATCTCGTTATCAAAAAGTTCATTCACAACAATCAGATCAAGATTACTCAGGGCTGCGTGTATTTTATTTTGGTTCGGATGGATATGGGCAATATCTTCACTGATATTATAGAGTGCTTTAATTTTGCCCTCAACCATAGCATTAATCAGATCGGGAGTCATCATCCCAACCTCTTTGGGCGGCTGATAATCGGGAGCGTAATACGGCAACATTCCGACATCACAGGTTCCCTGCACGTTATTCTGACCCCGCAGAGGCATCAATCCCGCACCCCGTTTACCGATATTTCCGGTCAACATCGCCAAATGGGTGATGGCCATTACGGCATACGAACCGTCTAAATGTTCCGTGATCCCAAGACCCCAGAAAAATAGGCTTTTACGTGTAGCGTATTTACGGGCAACCGTTCGAACTTCCTCCGCCAATGATTCATACCCCGGGATTTGAAGAAGAAACTCGGGGTTGGCATACGGATCGTTGAGAATAGAATTTTTATATTCCTCATACCCTTTAGTACGGCCATCGACAAATTCACTGTTAACCAAATTCTCAGAAAGGATAACAAACGCCATCATATTGAGAATCATCAAATTCGCTTCGTACGGTATACTCAGGTGGTTCGTAGCCGACTTGGAGAGCTGTATACGACGGACATCCAATACGGCAAGTTCGATCTCTTTTTGCTTGATTACATCGAGCATTCGGTTAGCGACGATAGGATGTCCCTCGGTCGTGTTGGATCCCATCACCACCATGTACTCTGTTTCGTAAATATCATCGAACGGGTTGGTCATCGCCCCCTCGCCGATTGTCGTTCGCGTCCCTTTAAGCGAAGGGGAGTGGCAGACACGGGCGCAATTATCAACGTGCGGAGAACCTACGACATGACGGGTAAAGTGCTGGAAAAGATAAGACCCTTCGCAGCTGGTACGAGCACCGCCGATCGCCGCAAAGCTGTGCGAACCATATTCATCGGTAATTGAACGAAGTTTACGGGCAACCAGTTCATAGGCACTCTCATAGCTGATCTCATAGAAATCATGATCGACCGGTTCGAGGTAGTCCATATCCAAATCGGTAAACAATGCGGCATTTTTGGCTAAAAATGATTTTCGAACACGAGCATTTCGAAGCCGTTTAGGGTGAGTCAGAAAATCCCAGCCCTGCTTTCCTTTGATACATAACCGTCCCTGCGAAACGGTCCCCTCTTCTTTTGCAAAGATTTTTTGGATTTTATTATCCTCTACTTCAGCGGAAATATCGCATCCCACACCGCAATAGGTACAAACGCTGTCGATAGTCATCCATTATTTCCTTGGAAGAAAGGCTCTATTGCCCTTTTTTAAAATTAGTGAAGTTTACAATTTTGTCTCTTAAGGACTGCGGAAGCAGCAAGACAATTCGAATTATTAAGTAAAATCTAAAAGGAAAAGCGTAGCGGATTCTTTTTTGTCGAATCGCATGGGTAATCCGCATAACCCCCTCTTCTGTACTCATTAAAAACGGCATTTTGAACCGGTTTTTTTGCGTCATCTCCGAATCGATAAATCCCGGCATAATCGTCATCACCGTTATTCCATGCGGTTTAAGCTGATAATGCAACCCCTCCGCATACGCATTGAGTGCCCGTTTGGAGCTGCTGTATGCTATCGAAGTGGGCATTGTAAAAAGTGACGCGAGCGAAGAGATACAGACGATCTCACCGAATTTTTGTTCGATCAATTTGGGGATAATGGGTTCCAATAGGGCGTGAACGCTCAAAAAATTGGTTTTAAAGAGCCGTTCAAAATCCTCAAACGGGGTAATTCCCCCACCGTGACCGACCGATACTCCCGCGTTGAGGATGATCCGATCAATCGGTTGTTCGCTCAAGTACTCTCCGATCTTTCTCATCCCCTCAAAATCATTGACATCCGCGATGATCGTTTCAACGCTAGCACCCTTCTTTTGGCATCGTGCTGCTACATCGGTCAATCGATCTTCTCTTCTGGCAATCAATACAAGCTGATTTTTATTCGATGCATAATAGAGAGCCAACGCTTCACCTAAACCGCTGCTTGCACCTGTGATTATAATCCTCATCCTTTTTCTCCCGCAAGCAAATAGTCGATATAATTATACCCATGAATGAAACACTAAAAATCGGGGAGATTAATATCCTCGTTATCGATCGGGATACGACACCCGGACTTTTTTTACGCGCATTGGATGAGAGCGATATTTTGCTACCGAATCAATACGTTACGGAGTCGATGCATATCGGCGACACTCTTGATGTATTTGTCTATACCGACAGCGAATACCGTCCCGTCGCAACCACAGTAATGCCCAAAGCGATGGTCAATGAAATTGCCTTCGTTGAAGTCCTCGATACCAGTAGCATCGGTGCGTTTGTGGACTGGGGATTGCCGAAAGATCTATTCGTCCCCAGAGCACTTCAAAAACGGCCATTTGCCGTTGGAGAAAAACGGCTCGTTCGAGTCATACTCGATGAGCAAACCAACCGACTTGTGGGAACCGAAAAAATCAGCGGAGCGTTAGAAACTCCGCCGAAGAGTTTTTATCCGAACACTCCCGTTAAATTTATGATTATCGCCAAAACCCCTATGGGTTACAAAGTTATCGTCGATCATAAATATGAGGGGATGATCTATGCGAATGAGATTTTTGAAGATGTCCGTGTCGGGCAAATCAAAAACGGCTTTGTGAAAATACTCAGAGCTGATGGTAAACTTGATTTATCCCTCCAAATGGTCGGAAAAGCGAAAGCTTCCAGTGCCGCCGATAAAATCTTCTCGATGATTAAAAGCAACGGCGGGATGTTGCCGTACAACTACAAAAGCGACCCTGATTTGATTCAAAAAACATTTGGACTCAGTAAAAAGAATTTTAAAAGTGCCTTGACACAACTCGTCGATAGTAAAAAAATAACAGTTCAGGAGAACGGAATATATGGGATATAGACCAAAAAAGAGCCCTTTTAGTCACCTAAAAGCGCGTAATCTCGTTTACAGTGAAGACGATCATACCTATACCCTCATCAGTTTTAATCGCGATACTATGCTCTTGGAAGTTCATATTAATGATGGTAAAGAGACGAAGATCGTCACCGATTTTCCGTTTGCCCACCTCCCTAAAAAGATCAAGCAGGAACTCAATCCGCTATAATGCGGCCATTATTTTTCAAAGGATTCGAATGTCACAATTTGCAAATGTCACGGCTGATAAAAAAGCCAATATCTATTTTGACGGAAAAGTTACCAGCCGTACCCTTCATTTCGCTGACGGTAGTATCAAAACTCTTGGAATCATGTTGCCGGGCGAATATACGTTTAATACGGGCGATGCTGAGATCATGGAAATCATGAGCGGTGAGATGGAGGTTCAACTTCCGGGTTCAGAAGCATGGATTTCTATTACAGGACCTCAGAGTTTCGATGTCCCTGCCAGCAGTGCATTTCATTTAAAAGTCAAAACGATCAGCGATTACTGCTGCAGCTTCGTAAAATAATTTTATATTAGCGTCGAATCTCGACGCTGCTTTCGTCAATCCAACCCTCTTTTGGGTAAGATTGCCACCCTTTTTTACTCACCGTTCCGCTTATTTTGTAATACTGCCCTCTCTTGCTCGTTGATGTTAGTGCACTGTTTGCTTTATACTCAATACATTTGCCTTTTTCATCACACAGCATCGATCCCGCTTTCGTAATCAGTGTCGTAGGAGCTATATCTACAACATTCGATGTATCAGCCTCTTGAATATTCTTTTGTTGTTGACCGCCATCAAGTTCACCGTCAATTATTTTCAATAACAACTTTCGGGCTTCACGATCTTTTTGTTTAGCCGCACGCGCTAGCCACATCATAGCAAGCCCTTCATCCGCCGCTACACCTCGTCCTGTAGCGTACATAATCGCAATGTTGTATTGGGCATCTACATGCCCCTGATGTGCCGATTTTTCAAACCATTGTGCGGCTTGCGTCTGATTCTCGTCTATCCCTATACCGCGCTCATATATAACGCCGACTTGAAACTGAGCCTCTTTATCGCCCCTTAGGGCAGCCGTATAGGTTTCCCAGAATGATTGTTGTACTTCCGAGGAAAAGAGTGGAGAAAAAAGAAACAAGAGGAGATATAAGTATTTTTTCATAAATGAAATTCCCTTATCAAAAAATAGTTATAGGCTTCCCGAAAAGGGGAAGATTTATTTATAGCGATAAGTAATTCGCCCTTTATCCAGACTGTATGGAGTAAGTTCGAGTTTTACTGTATCACCGGGGAGAATTTTAATGTAGTGCATACGCATTTTTCCTGCGATATGACACAAAATAACATGACCATTCGGCAACTCAACACGAAACGTTGCATTGGGTAGTGCCTCAATAATCTTTCCGTCTACTTCAATGACATCATCTTTTGCCATATTATTCCTTTACGCGATTGATAATATTTCAGCTCTACCGTTGATAATTGCAACCGTATGCTCGTAATGAGAGCCTCTCAGCCCATCCGTGCTCACTACATCCCAACCGTTTGCCAAAATTTTGGATGTTCCCTCTTTTTGGCAAATCATCGGTTCCAGACAAAAAACCATTCCGTTTTTAATCTTAGGGCCCGCTTTGGTATTGTTCCCGTCCAAATAATTTGGAATTTCAGGCTCTTCATGCGGCTTTTTACCGATGCCGTGACCGCAAAATCCTCTTAATGGGACGAATCCACGACCTTTGATAAACTGTTCAATCTCATAGGATAACTCTTTAAAGCGCATCCCGTCTTGAATAATATCAATGGCGAAGTAGAGAGCATCTTTCGCACATGCGATCAATGCCTCGTCTTCAGGAGAAATTTTACCGACACCGACAGAGATTGCCGCATCCCCGAAATAGCCCCCTTTTTTTGTACCAACATCAAATCCGATGATGTCCCCTTCTTGCAAAGGGTAATCACTCGGTATCCCGTGAATAATCACGTCGTTGAGAGAGGTACAAACGGCATTCGGAAATCCGTAAAGCCCTTTAAAAGAGGGGATGGCACCTTGAGATCGGATATACTCCTCGCCCAATGCGTCAAGCTCTTTCAAGGTAATTCCAGGTTTGGTGTGTTCTGCCAAAAGGTTCAATGTCCCTGCCACAATTTTATTGGCGGAACGAAGAAGTTCTATTTCACTGTTTTTGCGTAGCGCAATCGCCATTGTTACAGGCCAACCGCGCTAAGGGTTTGATATTTAGACATATAAACCTGTGCTTCAATACGGCGCATCGTATCCAAGGCTACTTGAACCACGATTAAAACGGCTGTCCCTCCAAAGAAGAACGGCACACCCATCGCTTTGACGATAACCCACGGCAGTGTTGCAATCAATCCAAGATAAATTGCCCCTGTAATGGTCAAACGCCCTGCCGTATCGTTCAAAAACTCTTTGGTTGATTCTCCTGGGCGAACACCCGGAATAAACCCGCCTTGACGTTTTAGATTGTCGGCAATATCTTTGGCATTAAATACGATAGACGCGTAAAAGAATGCAAAGAATACAACAAACGTGAATTGCAAAACGTTAAAGAAATAGTGATTCGGATTCAAAACATCCGCTATTGCTTGAACCGTCGGATTGGTGCTTGATGACATTACGGTCATCGGAAACATCAAAATAGCCGAAGCAAAAATAACCGGAATTACCCCCGATAGATTTACTTTGACCGGGATATAGTTCATAACCCGTTTGTTTTGATTTTGCATCATCGTCTTTTTCGCATAGGTAACCGGAATTCGGCGTTCACCCAGCTCAACATAGATGATGACCAAAATCGTCGCAACCACAAGGGCAATAATTCCCAGCAGGGACAAGAATCCCATCGCTCCGGTATTCACCATCGTTATTGCATGAGAAATAGCACTCGGAATCGCTGAAACGATACCGGCGAAAATAATCAAAGAGACACCGTTACCGATACCGCTTTGGGTAATCTGCTCACCGATCCACATCAACAACATCGTCCCCGCAAGCATCGAAACAACCGCCAACGTCACAAACGTACTGTGATCGACCAAAATAGCGCTTGCTCCGTCTTTACCCGTCATACTTTGCAGTCCGACACTGACTCCGACCGCTTGTACAATGGTAATCGCAATGGTTGCATAACGGATAATTTGCATGTATTTAACCATACCGTCACGCTCTTTTTTCATTTGCGCTAAGTTAGGGAAAGTGGCTGCTAATAGTTCCATAATGATGGATGCGGTGATGTAAGGCATAATACCGAGAGAGATAATGGAAAATCGTTCGACGGCTTTACCGCTAAACATATTAAACAGACCTAACGCGTCAGCTTGATGAGAGTTAAAAAATGAAGCGATGACGGCTGTGTCAACACCCGGTACCGGCACGTATGCCAGTAGACGGTAGATAAAGAGAAAACCGATCGTAATTAAGATCTTGTTTACAAGTTGTTGGTTCATTAGTTACCAGTTGTTGTAACGTTTTCATCTTTGATTTTAGATGCTAAATCTTTAGCGCTTGCACCAACGAGTTTTACGTGAGTGACCGATTTATTCAAACGGTGAACGCTGCGGATTGTTTCCATTGTAATTTCTGAAAGTTCAGCAATTACTTTTGTTTTTTCGACATTGATAATCGTCGGTTTTACGACACGTGACGTAAATCCGATTTTTGGCAAACGGCGAGCAAGAGGTTGTTGTCCACCCTCAAAGTTACGTTTTTCATTGTAACCTTTACGCGCTTTTTGACCTTTGTGACCTTTACCGGCTGTTTTACCAGTTCCGCTTGCTTGGCCACGGCCAAGACGTTTTTTGCTGTGGGTTGAACCCTCAGCAGGAGTAAGGTTTTCTAATGCCATAACTTATCCTTTGATACGTGATAGTGCATCAATTGTTGCACGTACCACAGTGTTTGGATTGTTAGAACCCAAAGACTTCGTCAAGATGTCTTGGATTCCCGCAAGCTCAAGTACCGGACGGGTAGCGCCACCGGCGATAACCCCTGTACCTTCAGATGCAGGTTTTAGCAAGATACGACTTGCGTTGTATTTAACTTCGATATCGTGAGCGATGGTAGTACCTTTGATCTTCACTTCTGTCAAGTTTTTGAACGCTTCGTCAACCGCTTTACGGATAGCATCGGGAACCTCTTTGGCTTTACCGACTCCGTAACCTACGGTTCCTTTTTTATTTCCTACAACTACGAGAGCGGTAAAACGAAAACGTCTACCACCCTTTACAACTTTGGTTACACGACCGATGTTTACAATCGCTTCTGAAAATTCTTCTCTGTTAATTGGATTCATCATCGTGCCTTAAAACTTGATTTCATTTGCACGAAGTGCTTCGGCAAACGCTTTTACAACACCGTGATACAAAAATCCGTTACGATCGAACGTAACTTCATTGATACCGGCATCTTTGAGGGTTTTTGCAAATACTGCCGCCGCTTTTTCAGCGTCCGCTTTATTCGCTTTAAGACCCAAAGTTTTTGAGTGTACTGCTGCTAACGTTACTGCCGCTTCATCATTAATCGCTTGCGCGCTGATGTAACGGTTTGAACGGAAAATAGAGACACGTGGCAATGACGCGCATCCTGAAATTTTAGAGCGAATACGGCGTTTACGCTGAAGGCGTTTTGCCGATTTATTTTTAAGTGTTTTACCTGTCATATCATCGCTCCTTATTTCTTAGATGTCTTACCGGCTTTACGCAGGATAGTCTCATCAGAGTATTTAACACCTTTGCCTTTATACGGCTCAGGTGGACGGAATGAACGGATTACAGCTGCAATTTGTCCAATTTGTTGTTTATCGACACCTTTGATGGTGATAACGTTTTTCTCTACTGAAATATCAACGCCGGCAGGGATATCAAAATTGATATCGTGGCTGAAACCGAGTTGAAGATTCAATACGCTACCTTGTACCGCTGCACGATAACCAACACCGTTGATCTCTAATTTTTTCTCAAAACCTGTAGTCAAACCTGTAATGATGTTTGCTGCCAGTGCACGGTATGTACCCCAGAATGCGCGATCAGCACGGTTATCAGAGTTTGTACTAAACGTTAACGTGTTATCTTCAAGTACCACGCCACAGTTACCGAGGGTATCCAAGGTTTGTGTTGTTGCACCTTTCGAAAACGTTAATACCGTTCCATCAAGTGTCGCTTTAATTTCAGCTGGGATAGAAATAGGAAGTTTTCCAATACGTGACATCTTATCTCCTTACCAAATTGTACAAAGGACTTCACCGCCAACGCCAAGCTCGAATGCTTTATCGTTAGGAAGAACCCCTTTTGAACTGCTGACAATGATGGTACCGTAACCGTTTTTGAAACGTTTAAGTTCATCTTTACCTTTGTAAACACGACGTCCCGGTTTAGAGATACGTTTTACTTCATTGATAACCGTACGACCTTTTTCGTCGTATTTCAACACTACGTTGATGGTTTTTTTAACGCCGTCTTCAACAACATTAAAGCTCTCGATGTAGCCTTTGTCTGCCAAAATAGCAACTACAGCTTCGACAACTTTGGAGTGAACCAATGTTGTAGAATCTAAACGACGCATAGCCGCATTACGGATACGAGTCAACGAATCCGCGATCAAATCATTAATCATTTATATTTCCTTATCTTAGTCGTAAGCAGTATCGAGCCGGAATTACCAGCTTGACTTTCTAACGCCTGGGATTAACCCTTCGTTTGCCATTTTACGGAAGCAAACGCGACAAATTCCAAAATCACTGATGACAGAGTGCGGACGTCCGCAGATCTGACAACGAGTATACGCGCGAACAGCAAACTTTGGAGTTCGTTGTTGCTTAGCGATCATTGACTTTTTAGCCATTATTCTCTCCCTTTAGCAAACGGCATACCGATCATTTCAAGAAGTTTAAATGCATCTTTATCGGCTGTAGCGCTTGTTACCACGGTGATGTTCATCCCGTGGATTTGCATAATTGAATCGTAATCAACTTCCGGGAAAATCAACTGCTCGGTCAAACCGAAGTTGTAGTTTCCGCGACCGTCAAAACCGTTACGTGGAATACCACGGAAGTCTTTAACACGTGGAAGAGATACAGAGATCAATTTATCCATGAAATCGTACATTTGAGCACCGCGTAGTGTAACTTTAACACCAACCGGCATCCCTTCACGTACTTTAAAACCTGCAACCGATTTACGAGCAACAACAACGGATGCACGTTGACCAGCGATGTTGCTGATTGTATCTTGGATACTTTGGATCAATTTGTTGTCTTTCATGGCAAAACCACAACCGACAGAGATGATCACTTTTTCTAGAGCTGGAACTTGCATTACGTTTGCAATTCCAAGAGCGGTTTGGAGCTCAGGTTTGAGCGCCAAGTATTTATCTTTTAGTCGTGCCATGATTACGCCTCAACTTTACGGACATTTGATGCATCAACAGGCATTTCTTTATTCAAGAATCCGCCTTGTGGATTTTGCTCGCTAGGTTTGATCGCTTTTTTAGCAACGCGAACACCCTTAACGATTACTTTGTTTTTCTTAGGCATAACTTGAAGCAATTCTGCTTTAGTCCCTTTATCGTCACCGGCGATCACTTCAACGATGTCGCCTTTTTTGAAATTAAATTTTGCCATCATACAACCTCTGGAGCAAGTGATACGATTTTCATGAAACCTGCGTAACGAACTTCACGGCTTACAGGTCCGAAAATACGTGTACCGATCGGCTCACGTTTTTTATCAAGGATTACGGCTGCATTTTCGTCGAAACGGATAAGTGAACCGTTTTCACGGTGAACCTCTTTTTTCGTACGTACAACAACTGCAGTAACAACTTGACCTTTTTTTACTTTACCGGTTGGAGCCGCTTTTTTAACAGAAGCGATGATAACATCACCTACTGTTGCATAACGACGTTTTGAACCGCCAAGAACCTTGATACACATGATCTCTTTAGCCCCTGTGTTATCGGCTACTGCTAGACGAGTAAAACTTTGAATCATGCATTCACTCCTTTAACCAGAGTTTTAAGACGGAACGATTTGCTTTTTGAAAGTGGACGACACTCGATCGCGATCACTTCATCACCAATGTTAAGTTGGTTGTTCTCATCATGAATCATGTATTTTTTGAAACGTTTTACCGTTTTGTGGTAACGTGGGTGCATTACACGGCGCTCAACAACGATAGTTGCTGTTTTTTCGCCGGCTTTTGTAACTACGATACCTTGAATTTCACGTTTATGTGTCATAGCTCTGCCCTTACTTCACTGCGTTCATAGCAGTGTTAATGCGTGCAATGTCTTTTTTCGCCGTGCGAAGTTCGCTCGTGTTAGTCAATTGCATCATTTTTTGCTTAATTTTCAAAGTGAAAAGCTCAATTTTTTTCTCTTTGAGCATACCTTGAAGTTCAGCAGCTGTTTTGTCGTTCAAATCAGTATATTTCATTGCTCATCTCCGCAGTTACAATTTTAGTTTTGAACGGAAGTTTTTGCATCGCAAGCGCTAATGCTTCACGTGCAAGAGTCTCTTCAACACCACCCATTTCAAAAATGATACGGCCTGGTTTGATGTTCATTACCCATTGGTCAACAGAACCTTTACCTTTACCCATACGCACTTCAAGTGGTTTGGCAGTCAATGGTTTAGCCGGGAACACACGGATCCAGATTTTACCTTGACGTTTGATATGACGGTTTGCTGCAATACGAGCCGCTTCGATTTGACGAGAGTTAATACGTCCCGCTTCCGTTGCTTTGAATCCGATAGAACCGAAATCAAGTTTGTTAGCATTTGTGGCGTAACCTCGGTTACGCCCTTTCATCATTTTACGATATTTCGTACGTTTAGGCATCAACATGATTAGTTAGCCTTTCGTCGTGGACGACGTTGTTGATCGTCACCACGCTCTTCTTTAGATTCTTTAGCTTCTGGTTGAATTCCTTTAGTGAGAACCTCACCTTTGAAAATCCAAACTTTGATACCGATTACACCGTAAGTGGTGTGCGCTTCAGCAAAACCGTAATCGATTTTTGCACGAAGCGTATGCAACGGTACACGACCTTCAAGGTACCACTCAGTACGAGCGATCTCAGCACCGCCAAGACGACCTGCAACTGAAACTTTAATACCTTTTGCCCCTGCACGTTGTGCATTTTGCATAACTTTTTTCATCGCACGGCGGAAAGCAACACGTTTTTCAAGTTGAGTAGCAACATTTTCTGCAACGAGTTGTGCAGATGCTTGTGCTTTTTTCTCTTCTTTGATGTTAACGGCTACCGGTTTACCAATAAGGGTTTGAAGAGATTCTTTGATTTTTTCAATGTCAGAACCTTTCTTACCGATGATGATACCAGGACGAGCCGCGATGATCGTAACGCGAAGACGTTTCGCAGTACGCTCGATCACGATGTTACTCACACCTGCATAGTAGAGTTCTTTTTTCAAATAGGTACGGATTTTATGGTCTTCGCCCAAAGAAACCGCAGCTGTTTTAAAGTTAGGGAACCAACGAGATTCCCAGTTGCGGTTGATACCGAGACGAAGTCCGATAGGATTAACTTTATGACCCATAATTATTTACCCTCTACTTCTACCAAAATGTGTGCTGTCGGCTTACGGATACCAGAAGCGGTACCACGTGCACGTTGAGTGAAACGTTTAAGTACCGGACCGTTATCAACACGGCATGATTTAATAACACAATCTTGCGCATCGATACCGCTGTTAGCTACTGCTGACGCAACCACTTTAGCGATGATTTTTGCAGCTTTATTTGGAGTAAACTCCAATGCAGCCATTGCTTGCTCTGCATTCATTCCTTGAACTTCGCGAGCGATCAAACGAGATTTAGTCGGAGATACGCGAACGAATTTTAATAGTGCTCTTGCCATATCTCTTCCTTATTTCCCGATTTTCTTTTGTACAGAACCTTTATGGCCCTTAAACGTACGTGTTGGTGAAAATTCACCAAGTTTGTAACCAACGTGGTTTTCCGTTACGAAAACCGGTACAAACTGACGGCCATTGTGGACGGTAAACGTTAAACCGATCATATCTGGCAAGATCACACTACGGCGTGACCAAGTTTTGATAGGCTTGTTGCTTTTCGTCTCTTTGGCAGCAATCACTTTTTTCATTAGGTGTCCGTCAACAAACGGTCCTTTTTTTACTGATCTAGCCATTATCTACCTCTTCGGATTTGATTTACGGCGAGTAATAATAAGTCTATCACTTGCTTTCTTCTTACGTGTTTTAGCACCTTTAGTCGGTTTACCCCATGGAGTAACCGGGTGACGTCCTGAGTTTGTTTTACCTTCACCACCACCATGCGGGTGATCGATAGGATTCATAGCAGAACCACGTGTTTGAGGACGGATACCCATATGACGAGTACGACCTGCTTTACCAAGAACGATGTTAATGTACTCTTCGTTACCGACAGTACCGACAGTCGCCATACATTCACCCAATACATAACGCATTTCACTTGATGGAAGACGAAGAGAAACATATTTCCCCTCACGACCCATGATTTGCGCAGATGTTCCGGCTGAACGGACGATTTGTCCACCTTTACCCGGTTTAAGTTCGATGTTATGAATCGTTGTCCCCACAGGGATATTCATCAATTTCATCGCGTTACCCGCTTTAATGTCCAAACCGCTCTCAGCAGCAGCAACAACATCACCGACTACCAAACCTTTTGGCTGGAGGATGTAACGTTTGTCACCGTCTACATAATTGATAAGAGCGATACGACAGTTACGGTACGGATCGTATTCGATTGCAGCAACAGTACCCGGAACACCGAATTTGTTACGTTTGAAATCGATAATACGGTAAAGCTTTTTAGCTCCCGCTTCTTTATGACGTGATGTGATACGGCCGTTGTTGTTACGTCCCGCAGCAGCAGGGATTTTAATCAACAAAGAACGAACAGACGCTTTTGCCGTGATATCCGAGTTGTCAACGTTTGTATAAAAACGTCGGCTCGGGGTTGTTGGTTTATACGTTTTGATCGCCATATTACACCGCCAAACTATCGATTTGTGCGCCTTCTGGCAATTTCACATAAAACTTTTTAAAGTCATTTTGTTTGCCAGCAAGACCACGGAAACGTTTAACTTTTCCGCTTTGGTTTAGTGAGTTTACGCGAGCCGGAACGATTCCGAAATACTCTCTAAACACCTCTTTAAGAGCGTTCTTTGTCATACGTGGAGACGTTTGAACAACGATTACACCCTCTTCTTGAAGACCAAGGGTCTTCTCTGTATACAGGATTGATTTGATATCAGTAATATCTGCCATCTTAGCTCTCTTTAGTCAGATTTTCCCATACCGCTTTTTCGATAACCACCGAACGGTATGTCGCAGCCAAAAAGGCGTTGAGTTCATTCTCTTCTACCACGTAGGTAGAAGCAATGTTACGGAATGCAAGATAGGTATTCTCATCGAGAATCTTTTTCACCAACAACGCATCACGAACATTCAATGCATTGAACAACGCCAATGCGTCTTTTGTTTTACCAGTTGGAACTTCAATCGAATCAACGATGAACAATTTTCCAGCTGTTGCCAAAGCATCCAACGCACATTTAAGCGCTAGTTTCTTTTGCTTTTTATTGATCTTTTGATCGTAGTTACGACCTGTGTTTGGTCCATGTGCAACAGCACCGCCAACAAAGATCGGTGAACGACGTGAACCGGCACGTGCGCCACCTTTACCTTTTTGAGCCCATGGTTTTTTCCCACCACCGCGCATCTCAGAACGAGTTTTTGCAGATGCCGTATTAGAACGGATACTCGCTTGGTACGATTTAACGTACAAATAGAGGTTATGGGTATTGATACCGCTGAAGCTCTCAGGCAATGCCAATTCAGAGGCTTTTTCGAATTTTTCGTTCAGTACAATCGCGCTCATTGTTTCACTACCTTTACTCGACCTAATGCACCGTTTGCACCTGGGACAGCGCCCACTACAACTAATACACCGTTTTCTGCGTCGTATGACATTACTTCATTTTTTACAGTAACTAATTCGTTACCGTATTGACCTGACATTTTACGTCCTTTTTGGACTTTACCAGGCCATTCGCGGTTACCGATAGATCCACCTGTACGGTGAAAACGGTGACCGTGTGCGCCAGGTCCGCCGGCAAAATTCCAACGTTTCATAACGCCGGTAAAACCGCGACCTTTAGTTTTGAATGCACTTTTAACTTTTTTAGCATCCGCTAAAGGTGTCATATCCAAATCACCGGCTTCAGTGTTAGCAACTTCCAACGTAGCGAATTTATTGAATTCAGCAGAAAGATTATATTTCTTTTGCTGACCCTCAATCGGCTTATTGTGTGCTTTTCCTTGGCTATATGCTACGAGAGCTGTGCCATCTACTACTTCGCAAACTTTCACTTCTTTTACTTTTAAAAGAGTTACCGCTTTACTTGGTACGCCAATTGTTCGGCTCATGCCGATCTTTTCTACAATGTATTCCACACCCTACTCCTTACTTGTCCATAGAGCGAACTTCTACGTCCACTTCCGGAGCCAAGTCAAGCTTCATCAACGAATCAACTGTATCTGGCGTAGCCGACACGATGTCGATCAAACGTGCGTGCATACGAATCTCAAATTGCTCGCGTGAGTCTTTATTGACGTGCGGAGATTTAAGAACCGTATATTTACGAATCTTGGTTGGCAAAGGGATTGGGCCGCGGATTTCCGCACCCGTTCGCTTTACAGCTTCAACGATAGAGGCAACTGAACGATCAAGTACACGATGATCGTACGCTCTAAGTTTTAAACGAATTTTTTCCATAATGTTTTCCTTAGATAAAAGAACTCGTCAGATCTTGTCTGACTATATAAGGCAGCGAAATTATATCGACATACCCCCTCAGGGTCAAGGATTTTAGGGGTAAAAATTGCATCACTAGTTAAATTTACTTCCTTTTAATAAGGATGCACTATTTTTTAGGGTATGATTTTAGGTATGAATACTTTATTAGATGAGTACTATCGATACGATTTGCACAATCCCGGGTTTATTGAGCGCAAGCACTCAATTGACGAAAAAACCACCCTGATTTACGGAATAGCACAATCAGGGAAAACTTCGCTGATAAAAAGCTATCTCCTGAGCCATAAGAAATCAACCTACCTCTATCTCGATTGCCGTGACAGCCGTATCGATATCAATGAACTCAATAAAATGCTCCCTGAATTTTGCAAGGAGCATAAAATTTCAATTCTCGCACTTGATAACTACAACGAGGATATTCAACTCTTTGATCTCGATCAGCTCCTTCTCACAAGCGAAACCGAATTGGAACTCCCATACCACATGATGCACCTCGAACTTCTCGACTATGAAGAGTTTTTAGCCTTTGAAAGTAAATTTGACGGAACCGCCTTAAACCACTTTTTTCAACTCGGCGGATTTCCGGCAATGCACCGTATTGCGAGTGAGGATCGTGTTTTATATCTGCAAGGTATCTTGAATCGTGCATTGGAGCCGATTGAATTTTCTATACTCGCACAAGCTTCCAAAATGGTAACCCAAAAAGTTTCCGCATTTAACCTCTACGAGCGGCTCAAGGGAGAACGCAAAATTTCCAAAGACAAACTCTACCTTCATCTTCAATCGATGCTTGATCGGGGTTATCTCAAGCAGCTGGGCAAGTTCAATCATCCCAGTGCCGTCAAAAAACTCTATCTTTGCGATATTGCTATCAAACATGCACTCGTAATTCAAAAGCATTTCGGGCGGATTTTTGAAAATCTTATTTTTTCCGAATTGGATAAACATCATGTCGAATGTTATTATGATGAGGGGATTGACTTTTATCTTCCCCAGCGGGGTCAAATCATAATGGCATCGCCGTTTGCGAATGAACATGCCCTTTTTAAAAAAGTAGAAGCCTTGGAGGGATTTATTGTCTCTAATCGTGTACGTGAAGTTATCGCCGTCACTATGAATATAGAAAGTACCCTCTCTCATCCAATCTCACGGATTGAGATGATCCCGTTTGAGAGATGGGCATTATCAGATGAATAGGAGAATATATGAAACTATGCGGAATCGATGAAGCGGGACGCGGCCCTTTGGCCGGACCTCTCACCATTGCAGGGGTTATTTTACACGTGCCGATTGACGGATTGAACGATTCTAAAAAACTTACCGAGAAAAAACGCGAAGCACTCTTTGAAGTCATCACTCAAAACTCTGCTTATCATATTTGCCGTTTCAGTGCAGATCAGATTGACGAACTCGGGCTATCGGTCTGTTTGGCAACAGGGTTGCGCGAGATCATGAGTGCATTGGGGGAAGCGGACTATCTTTATGACGGAAACTCAAAATTCGGGGTAAGTGGAATTCGAACAATGGTCAAAGCCGATGCCATAATCCCAGAAGTTAGTGCTGCCTCGATTTTGGCAAAAGTGACGAGAGATCGTGAAATGATTGAACTCGCCTCGCTCTATCCGCAGTATGGGTTTGAAGGGCACAAAGGGTATGGGAGTGCAGCCCATATCGAAGCGATCCGCCAATACGGACATTGCGAAATCCATCGTAAAACTTTTAAACTTAAATCGCTTCAACCAAGTTTGTTTTAGAACCTCATCGCTATAATGACTTTTAAAAAGAGACTTTATGATTTCACTTACCCATATTGAGACAGCCTTAGCCGCTATTGATGCTGAAGTCAAAGCTTTATTGTATGACCAATCCTTATCTTTGAGCGAAAAAGATGAGAAGATGCTCCCCCTCTTACGTGAAAGCAAAGTACTAAAACAGGCGCATGAAGATCTATGTTATTTACGGGATAATCCGCCAAGCGCTCCAAACGGATGCAAAGCGGGAAATTATAGAAAAGAAGATTAGTTGCTCCCCCTCTGAAGAGGGATTGGCTTATTTACAAAGCTCTACTTCAATGCGACGGTTTTCTGCACGTCCCGCTTTTGTTTTGTTCGATGCGATCGGCATTTTTTCACCCATTCCCTCTGAAGTCAAACGAGAAGAATCAACACCTTGTTCAACGAGCATCGATTTAACTTTTCCCGCCCGTTTTTCAGAAAGTTTTTGATTATATACGTCTGATGCGGTACTGTCCGTATGACCGACAATATTTGCTTTATACGCAGAACTTTCTTTCAAGAAATCTGCAAATGCGGCTACTTTTGCCGTCCCCTCAGCATCCACTTTATCCGAGTTCGTTGCAAAATTCAAATGAAGTGTCGCTTTTAACGGACACCCCTCAACGTCTACTTTAAACCCTTTTGGTGTACCCGGACATTTATCCAGAGAATCGATTACACCATCTCCGTCACTGTCGATCGGAGCAACTTTGGAAACCGAAGCAGGGACTACAACCGGTTTTGGTTCAGGCTTTGGCTCAGGAGCAACTGTTTCAGCGACAGCCGGAACGGCAACAATCGGCGCAGCTTTTTCATCAAAGCTGAATGTCAACCCCGCAAGGGCCGCTACGTTATGAACTTCCCCATTACTTCCCTCAGCAGAACCGTTACGATTCATTTTGTACAGATACAGACCCTCAAGTTTAAGGGCAATCCGTTTCGTTATGTCTGCTTTTAATCCAAGCCCTGCATCCAAAAGCAATCCGTCAAAATCATTCGGATGGGTATTCGTATACCATTCATATCCAACACCTGCTTTTGCAAACGGTGTAACGGCTGTATCGGTCGGTATTTCATAGACGCCGTTGAGCATTGTAGTCAAAATACCGGTTTTACCGCTTTCTCCAGCCACTTTATCACGACCGTAGAGGACTGAAAACTCCGGTTTAATGAGATCACTAACATTGTTCATCTGCATCTCAAGACCATAAACGGCATGATTTTCTACACCGCCCATAGCACCGAGATTTGTTTGTGTCGTCTCGTTGGCCGTACTGTTCCACAGATAACCCGCGACCGGAGTCACTTCATAATTGAAGTCACTTGCACCGAGCAGTGCTGCCGCGAACACGCCGGAAAATAGTAATTTTTTCATTTGATAAATCTCCTTTAGACCATGTAGTATAAAAAGTATAACTTAAAAATTTACGCTAAATATTTCTAAAAGTATTTAATTGTTTTTTTTAATGGTTTCAAATTCGGTCTGCATCGTATTAAGCATTGCAAAGACTTCTTGATTGAGCTGTGCTTCGGCCGCATCTATCCGTTCAAGATGGTTACGCTTTAGATGTTCGAGTTTCTGCAGTGTTGTTTGGAAAAGTTGTTCATCATCGGTGAGCAGAACGATCTCCTCCTTGGGAGCCCATTTACGTTTAACACTGTCATTATGGCGAAATTCAAAAATAATATTCTGAGAGTTCTCAGAACTAATATATCGCGGTACAGTGTACGCGAGATAATGTTTTTTTGGATCGCCATGGTGTCGTTGAATAACATAGTACATTTGAAAATTATAACATAAATTGAATTTTATCGCTCTTTGTGATAAAGTATTGGATGATTAAAAGGGACATACATGGAACATTTATACGAATTAGCCATTATAGGGGCAGGTCCTGCGGGGATAGCGACGGCGATCGAAAGTTATGCCGTAGGGATGCGTGACATTATCTTACTTGAAAAAGATGAAAACCATAATGCAACCATTCGGAAGTTTTACAAAGATAATAAACGGGTTGATAAGGATTGGAAAGGTCAAAAAGTTGAACTTGACGGTACCATCTATTTTATGGATGGCACCAAAGAATCTACTCTCGATTTTTTCGATCAACTGCTCGATCATGAATCCCTAGAACTGAGAACCCACACTGAAGTACAAAAAATTGTAAAAATAGACGAGGGATTTGAAGTCTTTATTGCCGGGGGAAGTATCCGTGCCAAATACGTAGTCGTAACGATCGGACGAATGGGAAAACCCAATAAGCCTGACTACAAAATTCCACCCTCAATTAAAAATCAAATCCATTTTACCCTTGACGGATGCGGAGTAGGTGAAAAAATTATGGTCGTCGGGGGCGGTGACTCGGCAATTGAGTATGCAGTGGAACTATGTACCAAAAATGAGGTGAGCATCTGCTATCGTCGCGGGACATTCCGCCGAGCCAATCCTACCAATCAATCGGATATCGATAAAGCCGTTTCAAGCGGATCGGTCAGAGCTCTTCTAAATACCGAAATTGTTGAGTTAGAGAGCGAAAGCGGAAAAGTTAAAGTGTTGTTTGCGGATGAATCAACCGAACTGTTTGATCGTCTCGTTTATGCTATCGGCGGTACAACACCGAGCGGATTTTTACAAAGCAGCGGTATCCGTGAAGAAGACGGCAAACCGGTACATGATGAAAAATATCAAACCAATGTTCCAGGACTTTTCGTTGCGGGAGATATCACCCAAGAATCGGGCGGTTCAATTGCGCTTGGTCTGAACCATGGCTTTGCGATTGCGCATTACATCAAATCGCTGTAAATTACTCTTTCAGTATCGGCTCGCTCTGGTGGCTTAATTCCCCTTCCAAGCTATAAACGGTGAGGTGTATCGTTGCATGGAGATATTCGGAAGTGACAAGAGGATCAAAGTTTTCATCTTGAAAAGCTGCCGCTTTAGCATTATAGATAATGTCTTCAAGCAGTGAGCGTTCCGCTCTTTTGCTTTTTGAGATTCCTCTCACTTTATTTCCCAGATAAAGGGTTATTTGTGTCGCTATCGGCTCAGAGAGCAGTGGGTATTGTTCGATGAGCTCGATTCGATTGATAGAATTTTGCCCTTGTAATACCTCTTCAATAGAAGCTCGTGCAATGGTTAATAATACGGATTGCGACATATATTAACCCCTTTTAACTATCTTGCTGGTGTTATTATAACTTACTTATCCTCAGGTGTCGTAGCAATTTCAAATCCAAGCTCTTGAAGCATCTTTAAATCGACGTCTGCTTCCCGTCCGGCGGTCGTAAGATAATTTCCAATGACGATACTGTTTGCTCCTGCTTCAAAGATCTCACTCTGACGCTCTTTAAATGTAATTTCACGACCTCCGGCAATCATAATGCGATCCGCCTTATCGAGTACTTTACGGGAAAGTCTTATGAGTTCCAATGCTTCATCAACACTCAGAGGATTAGGATTTAACGGCAATGCCGGATTATGGTGGTAAAAGTTAAGCGGTACGGAGATAGGATTTAGCTCTTTAAGAGAATTCAGCATACTGAGGCGATCTTCAGGTGTTTCACCCATACCGAAGATTCCTCCGCTGATTAACTTGAGGCCGGAAGCGTTCACATTTTCACAAGTCT
Source organism: Sulfuricurvum sp. (assembly GCF_023250475.1). GTDB lineage: Bacteria > Campylobacterota > Campylobacteria > Campylobacterales > Sulfurimonadaceae > Sulfuricurvum. The sequence goes on from NZ_JAHFAQ010000002.1 coordinate 37,897, forward strand.
CGTAGCGTTCATCCCAAGGGTGAGTTGTACACACTTGCGGATAAAAATCCCGGCTCGTTTCGAGATTATGATTATAGGCGCTCACACCGGAGCGTTTAAGTTCCTTTAATTGTTCAAGCGACGCAGTGCCGTTACAGGCAATCAGACGAAGACGCGGAACTTCCCGTTTGAGAGTAGAGGCGACATTGCAAACAAAATCGAGAGTTTTATCATCAAGCCCTTTTTGAGCCGTGACAAGGCAAAAGCCCAATGCACCCAAACCCTCAAGACGGCGGGCTTCTTCCAGTATTTGCTCTATCGGTTTTTGTTTATACCGCTCGATATCCGCTTTGTATTTGACACTTTGGCTGCAGAACTTACAATCTTCATTGCAGGTTCCGCTGTTGATATTACAGATAGAGCAAAGAAAAATCTTTTTCATAAATTAGGGTCTTTCAAAAGTATAGTGGCGTTCTTCAAAGTGTTCACTCCCCACTGGACGTGAATAATGAGTTACTTTCAGTTCGGTGTCCGTTGTTTCCAGCATAGCACAGCTTGAAAAAGGTTTGTCTCTCGCACAGGCTTCACCCGGATTGAGAAAAAGGGTACGGTTTTTAAAATCACATTCAAATACGTGAGTGTGTCCGAAAATAATCACTTCCGCATCGGCATTCATATAAAAAGGGAGGTGCATCAGTTTGAAATTGATACCGCCGAGTTTGAAATAATGGGGTTCCTGAACAAGAGTATAGCGCTCATGATAGTCGATCAGATTGGCATCGTTGTTTCCATACACGGCAACATAACGCAATCCACTCTTTTTGAGTTGCTCGAGAATCTCAGGTTTGACTATATCTCCTGCATGAATCAAAAACTCCGCCCCCTGTGCGACAAGGTGATCAATTACCTTTTGCGAGCGCCCTTTTTTCGAATGGGTGTCGGAAAGCAATCCGATTTTCATTCACCACTTTCCTCGCGCGGTGTACGGTCTTTACATTTGACACACTCATACACTTCTTTGTTGCGGTATGTTCGCGGTGCTAATGCGCCCCCGCACCCTTCAATTTCACACTTCTTATCCGAAGGCTCAAATTTAGAGATGAATCTACATTTCGGGTAATGTTCACATCCCCAAAACGCCCCGCGTCGTGATTGACGCCACAGTAGTTTTCCGCCGCATTCAGGACACGGCACTTCTGAGTATTTTGTTTCTTGATTGAGTGTTTTGGTATTTTTACATTTCGGGTAGCCGCTGCATGCCAAAAATTTCCCGTTACGGCCGTTTTTGACTACCATGGCGCTACCGCATTTATCACATATCTCTTCGCTCACTTCATCAGGGGAAGCAGGGTTCTCTTTTTGATTCTCTTCAGTCTGTTCGGTGTATTTACACTTAGGAAAACCGCTGCACGCGATGAACTCACCGAAACGTCCCGAGCGAAGCAACAACTCGCTTCCGCATTGCGGACAGTTTCGTCCGAGAGGTTTTGCCATTTTGAGACTGACAATATTACTTTTGCCCGCATCAATTTTTTCGATAAACGGATAATAGAAATCAAGCAAAATTTTATGCCACGATTTTCCGCTCTCACTAATCTCATCAAGTGTCTCTTCCATTGTGGCGGTGAATGAAGCATCAACGATCTCTTCAAAATGGGTTTCCAGCATCTCAGTGACGGTAAATGCTATCTCCGTTGGGAGGATAGCACGCTTTTCAATCTCAATGTAATTGCGCGCTTGGAGGGTACTGATCGTCGGTGCGTAGGTCGATGGACGACCGATCCCCTCGGATTCGAGTTTTTTGATAAGACTTGCTTCGGAATATCGTGCCGGAGGCTCGGTAAAGTGCTGCTCAGGAACAATGGTTTGAATTTCAATCGCATCGCCGGTCGTGAGTGATGGCAGGAGCTTGTCTTTGTCATCACTCCCCGTAACTCGGTAAAATCCGTCAAATAAGAGTTTGCGCCCGGTCGCACGAAACTGTGCGTTGGAAGATTCAAAAGTGATACTTTGCTGTTCAAAGCGGGCATCATTCATTTGGCATGCTAAAAAGCGGTTATAGATCAAACGATAAAGTTTAATCTCATCGGGCTTGAGAAAAGTCGCTGCCACTTCAGGGGTGAACGCAAGCATTGTCGGACGAATCGCTTCATGCGCCTCTTGCGCCCCTTTGGATTTTTTTGTATAGACTTTAGCATTTTCAGGAAGATACGCTTTTCCGTAACGACTCAAGATCGCTTCACGTGCTGCTTCAACCGCTTCTGTTGCAAGGTTCAGGGAATCGGTACGCATATAGGTAATAACCCCGCTGGTTCCCTCTGGAGTTTTAACCCCCTCATACAGCGCCTGGGCAACCATCATCGTCTTTTTCGGAGAAAACCCGAGCTGCGAGCTGGCAGTTTGCTGTAAGGTCGAAGTCATAAACGGCGGCGGCGTAGAAGATTTTCGCTCTTTGGTTTCAATCTCACCGACTTTAAAATGTTCACCTTTTAAAGTATCCACAATCCGTTTAGCTTCATCTCCGGTTTTAATGGTGAGTTTGTCGATTTTCTCATTCTCAAAACTGACAAGGGTGGCTTCGATATCTTTTTTGAAAAGAGTATCGATTGTCCAGTATTCTTCAGGAATAAACGCACGGATCTCACGTTCCCGGTCGATAACGATTTTAAGGGTTGAGGATTGAACCCGTCCGGCAGATAACCCTTTTTGGATTTTAGAGGCCAAAAGAGGAGAGAGTTTATACCCTACGATACGGTCCAGCAAACGGCGAGCCTGCTGTGCATTGACCCGATCCATATCGATAGTTCGAGGTGTTTCGAGAGCATGAATAATCGCATTTTTGGTAATCTCATGAAACACGATACGCGGCAGTGATTCAGGATCTTTATCAATCGCATGAGCGATGTGCCAACCGATCGCTTCTCCCTCACGGTCTTCGTCGGTCGCTATATAGATGGTATCGCTTTTTTTTGCCAACTCTTGAATCTGTTTGACGGTAGCAGTACTGTCTTCACTGATACGATACTCGGCAATGATTTTCTCATCATCAATTTTGATACCGAAGCGGTTTTTAGGGAGATCGCGGATATGCCCTTTAGAGGCAATGACCTCATAGTCTTTAGAGAGAAAGTTTTTGATGGTCTTGGCTTTGGCCGGAGACTCGACAATGATGAGTTTCAAAAAGGAAATCCTAAACGTTTATTTTCTGCCTCGCAAGAGGCAAGCTTTAGCAGCCCGAGCAGCAAGCGGAACCAATAGTCCTTTGCCCGCTTTGGCATACTATAATTAATATATTGGCGAAAGTGTAACAAAAAAAGGTCAAAATAAAGCTATATTTTTCAAGTAATGCGACTAACCTCTCCATGCCCGCTCTTTCCATGTATCCACATGGACAAAACTTGGATATATACCGATTCCGGCTCCGCCGCACATACGAAGTAACCTTGCTAAATAATCGGCAGGGATACCCTCTATTTTTATGTCAGCCGCTTTGCCGTACAAATGCATCGAATTAAAAGCAGCCCCTTCGATATTGTTATTGGTATGTTGAGTACGATAGCCTGACGTAAGGATAATGGGGCGGTTAATTTGATTACTGGATAACCATTGCTGAGCTTTGGCTAAAACCACAAACAAATTTGGATCCATTTGTACGGCTACTCCGGCACGGACATCTGCAAAAACGCGGCATAAATCGTTATAGCCGTTTTCTTCTACTTTGCCATCGCGGAGAAACGGAATTTTATAGGATGTACCGTTGCGAATGACATTAAGAATTTTATCTTCTCCTTTATAACCGGCATAAAGGGATGTTGATGCTGCTAATGCAATGGCACTTTTTATAAATGTTCTCCGCGCAGGATTCAACAGAGAAGATTCTATGATTTTAGTTTGCATAAACAAAATATTTTCTCAACTTTTATTATTATATACACTGATAAGATAAGCAATTTACAGTCCATCTTCTCACGAATTTGTAAACATATACCAAAAACAAACTTTACAAAATTGGCACACTTCTTGCTTTTTATCGTCAAATAATCCCTAAGAAAGTGGCGATATGAACTATTTTTGGTCATTTCTTTTTCTTGCACTATCGCTAAATGCGGCCTATAACCCGTTTTTTCGTGAGCCTGTAAAGCCGAAGAAAGCTCCGGCAGCAACGTCAGATGTACGTCCCATGCCTCTGCCGCCATTATTAGCTCCACCTTCATTACCCGCCATAAAGCCGGTTTTTGATCTTTCGCAATTAACCTATAACTGTTTTTTAGAAACAGATAAAGGGAAATTCATCCTCCTTAAAATAGGGACAAACACCGTTGTTCTGAAAGAGGGTGATCCCTTTTATGCGAATAACGCCAAATATTTTGTACGAAATATCACCAGCAACTACATTACCGTAGATGATGCAGGACGAATACAAACCATCTATTTCACGACAGGAGCAAAATAATGCGTTCGATTATACTTGCTGCCGTACTTTTGGGGTTAACCGGTTGCAGTGTCGCCACTAAACAAGAGACTCTGACTCCTGAAATGCATCTCAAAGAGTTGGACAACAACGTCACGCAGATTCAACGCTCTAATCCAGCGATGCAAATTGTTGAAGTCAATGCTGATAATTTCCATATTGAGCCTCAAATCATTCCCGATAAAGAGATAATTAAACGGGCTAAAATTATGGGGGCGGAGTTAAGTGATGTTATTGCTTTGCTGACCGAAGCTACCAATGAAAACGTTGTATTCCAGCTTCAGGCTGAATCGGTCAACTCCAATAAATATAATACCGCGCTAACATCTACCGGAAGCAATAATAATGAATACACCGGCAAGAACGATTATCTGCTTTCAGAAACCAATATTAATCTTTCCGCATCCAATATCCCTTTTGGAAAAATGCTTCAAAAAACTGTTGGGGATAAGCTCAGTATTCTCTATAGTGATGACACCTTTTATTTAGGAAATATGCGAACCGTAACGCTGAAAATTCCGTCGGTTAACGGTCTTCCCGAAATACTCAAATCAAGTATTGCGTCTATGGGTGCCAGTAATGTCTCTACAGATGCCATTACCTCTTCGGTTAGTTTCTCGGCACGGGAAAAAGAGTACGGCGATATTATGAGATATCTTGAGATACTCCGAAACAACCTCTATGTCATCGAGTATGAAATCTCCATCTACGATGTTGAGCTCAAAGATAATTATGCTCTCGGAATTGACTGGAGTCTTGTCCCGACCCTTGCCAAAGATGGGCTCAGTTTTGTCGCTTCCGCAGCAGGAGGATTAGGTTCAGCCGGTGCATCAGCCGTCCCGCTTACGTTCGGAATGATCATGAAAAATGATACATATAACGGAAAAGCTCTTGTCAATGCCTTAGAGAATTTCGGAAAAGTAGAAAGTGTTCAGCGACCGAAACTTTTGGGATTGGCTGGTACCAACGTCAAACTTACCGACGGTATTGAAGCCCCTTACATCAGCGGGATACAAAATACTTCGGTCGGCAACGGAACATCTCAAGTCTCCACCACCAGTGCAACGGCACTCAGCGGCTTAGAGATCAATCTTAAGTCAAATATGCTTGATGGTACCGTTATCACAGACATCGGCCTCAAAATCAACGATATCGTAGGTTATACCTCATTTGAAGTCAACGGCAATAAATTCTCTCAACCGCAAACGGTCACCAAAGCGATCACCAATACCATGCGCGTTCAACCGGGTGTTCCGATCGTTATCTCAGGACTTTTCCGCAATAAAAGCGATAAAGGATGGAGCGGGCTTCCGGGTCTTGGAGACAGCGCAGCAGGTGTTGTAGGAGGAGCGCGTCACGCGTCCGGCACAAAAAGCGAGATGGTAATTGTCGTTACCCCTCGCGTAATCAAGTATGTGATGAAATAACCATGGCAATTTTTACGGCAGGATCTCT
>NZ_JAHFAQ010000148.1 GCF_023250475.1 Sulfuricurvum sp.
TACAGCAACTGACAAATGGATTATGGTTCTTCTTCCATAACGCATAACCAATCTATCTGTATTACTCGTCATGAATCCTTTCCTTCTCCCTCACAGGGAGCAGGAGGTTCAACCTCCTGCTAAACTCTTCCGCTAAAGTTTTTTTTTGAAGTGTCGATTTTGTACAATACCGTGTTTAAAAGGAGTTTGACATGTCGTATTTATATAACGGAAAAAGAAAAGGTATCTCTTTAGTAGAGATGACGATTGCTGTTATCTTGTTTGGTGTTTTATCAACAATAGCAATGCTGTATTATAAAAGTCTTTTTAATATCGACTTAACAGCCAAAAAAGCTCGTGTTGCTGCATTGATGGATCAAGCCTATCAACTCTCGGGAGCCTATGACGTATTTGTTGCACAACAAGGAGTTTCACCGAGTCTTGCAAATCTAAGTGAATTCAATGCATCCAATATTCTTATTCTCCGCAGCTTGCCGAGAGATATACGGGAAATGACCACAACAGGATGGGAACTTAATACGTCTGATCTAAGTGGACATACCGTATTCAAATTTCCAATTGATCTTAACGGAACTAACTATCAAAATTTGAAAGATGATGATTTGTACTGTGCTATTTTTAATCATGAATTAAACAGCAGTATCGAACTTAATGTCACCAATGATACACCTTTTGCCGATATGAATTCTAGTTATGCTTTGTACGGAGATGAGTTTTGCTACTCTGAACTAGTTGGCGGACATTACAAACATTGGATTATGATTGTTAAATAAAAAAAATATGCCACGAAAAGCCTTTACTCTTGTCGAATTGGCTATAACTATCTTTCTAGCAGGTTTGCTAGGAAGTTTGGGATATTTTTATCTTAATACCTCAACCATCAAAAGATCGCAGTATAAAACAGCTGTCCAATCTCATGTCAATCTAATCGAATCAATGGTTTTTCAATGCAAAGGGCTTTCTGAGCAGTTTCCGAAAGAACTCAATACGTCTTCAAAAGCATCGAATACTCTTTTAAGTGAGCTGGAGTGTAATACTTCTACCCCCTATGCATTTGACGGAGGAAAAAATGGATTCGTCCCTCTCCCTCCAACCGGTTTTACCCCCTATAGAGCAACGGAATCCGGAAGTGCCTTTTATATTGTCACTACTGCCGAAAAAAACTCTATTCAAGATGAGGCCCTTCAAAAGCTTATCGTTAACTACACCTCTACACAAGCTGTTTTAGAACATAACGCTACCTCGGCAACTTTCAAGATTTACCTCTCACGCTGATTATTGACTTTTTGTGTTATAATTAAACCAAAAAGTACCTAATGAACATCAAGAAGATACTAACGCCAAAACAGCTTGAAGTATGCCAAAAAGAGCAGTACTACTATCAGCAAATCGGCATTAAAAAGCATCTTCTCGATATTGCCCTCTCCCATCACTTTATCCAAAAAAAAGAGACTTCTAAAACTTATAATCTTGAACTCATGAAAGAGTATGAGATGGTCATTGCCGAAGAGCGCGATGATGTACTCAAAATTTTGCGCAAAGAACTTTTAGGGGAAAAACGCCTTGCTGAACTTAGCCAAAAAGTGCACAAAAAAGTTGAGCAAAAAAATATCCCCGTACGTGAATTTCAACAGAAATATACGGCACTTCTTCGTGTTGATCCCGAGAGTATTGAACGTAAAATCAAACAATTCAATTCGATGGATTATGAAGAAGATGAAGTTATTGATATCTTTGAAATGCTTCTAGAATATGGGATACAGCGTTCTGCCAGTGATATTCACATCAATGCGTATGAGTCGTTTTATTGGCTCCGGTACCGTATCGACGGAAAAATCATTGCCCGCTATTTACTGAATCATGAACTCGCCGGACGTTTTGCTCTTATTATCAAAGAGCGTTGTAATATTGATATGATCAATATTTATGCCCCTCAGGGGGGAAGTTTTTCACGCGAATACGAAACGCGGATGATTGATTTTCGTATCGAAATTGCCCCCTCCCAATACGGCGAAAATATAGTTTTACGTATCTTGGACAAAGCCAATAATATCAAATCACTCAACTCTCTGTTTCCGAAAACCCACCCTATGTCGGAACACGTTCACCATTTCGTCAATCAGTCCAGCGGTTTCTTCCTTGTCGTAGGACCTACCGGAAGCGGGAAAACAACTACCCTTAATGCGATTTTGAACCAACGGGATAGACTGCATGAGATCATCTATACCATTGAAGATCCGATTGAATATAAAATCGACTTTGTTACCCAATACCAAATCAATGATGCGAGCGGTTTTACGTTTGCTGAGGGGATGAAATCGATCATGCGCCAAGACCCTGACGTTATCGTCATCGGGGAGATGCGTGATAGGGAATCGATTCTGACAGGACTTAAAGCGGCCCACAGTGGACACATGGTTTTCTCTACTCTCCACACCCCGAACAGCTTTATGGCCATGGAACGTATCCGTGATGAGGGAGGGGATCTCTTTATCCTTGCATATTCCCTCAGCGGTGTTGTTGCGCAGCGACTTGTCCCCAAACTTTGTACCTGCAAACAACCATGTACTGTTGAAGATGGAAAAGCTTTTTTTACAACCGAAAGTTACGGATATGAAAAAGGGGGATGTATTCGGTGTAATTTTACGGGTTACAGCGGACGGGCATTACTAATGGATATGGTTTTTATCCCCGGAGATATGAAAGTTCGTTACCAATTTTATCTCGCCCTGAAAAATAGTACCGTTTTTAAAGCCTGGGAACATTTTATCACCTTTAGCTATTTCCAATCGGCCGCTTATCTGTTTGATATGGGGATATGTGATTACGAAACACTCTCCAGTGAATTGTTGTCATTAGGATACGTCCATGAAACCTGATCTTCTTTCTCTTTTAAAAACGTTGCATCTATCCTTAGAAAACGGAAAAAGTCTTACAAATGCACTTACTTTACTCCAAAATACAACCAAAAATAAAGATGAACGTACTGCTTATGCCAATATTACCCGCTCAATTCAAGAAGGGGCCTCTTTTTCAAAGGCGGTAGAAAAATATGTTTCTCCGCCTCCTGATATTATTCAGTTTGTTTCGATGGCGGAAAAGGGGGGATCTTTCGTTAAAACCCTCAAATCAGTTGTCAACTATCTTGAAATCAAAAATAAATTTCATCAAGAATCCAATGATAAAATTGCCCTTCCGATGATCTATTTTACATTGACAGCAATTATTATTATTTTTGTCCGTTTTTTTGCCGTCCCTTTTCACTTAGAGGAAGCAAAAACTTATGATCCAAAAATTTATACACTTATTGCCGATCATCTCAATACGGCACAAATATTGAGTAACGTACTGTTCGGCGGACTGCTTCTTTTTTCTGCCTATTTTTTTATTGTGATGTTTGCCCTTTTTAATTATACAGGGACAGTACAAGGAGTTGCCAAGCGATCTGCTTCATATCTTCCGCTCTCTTCAAAAATTATTGGCTACTTTGAAAAATTTATATTGCTTAGCTTACTCAGTGAAATGTTAAAAAATGGCGTCTCTTTAAAAACGGCCCTCCAAACAGCCTCAAACAGTACCCTTGTACCGAGTATAGCAAGGCAGTTCGAAAGTATTCTCTCAAAAATCAGTCGAGGAGAAAAAAACTTTTGGATTATCCCTTTTTTTGAAGATATTGAGCAGCATTTGCTAAGCGGTGCAGGAACCATCACACAACTGGGTGATATGCTGGCGCAATTCGCCGACGGGGCTAGGCTGAATGCCCTTACCAGTGCAAGCAAATTTTTTCGTATTATTACCGTTATGGCCATCTTACTATTAGCATTTGCCGTATTTGTAGAATTTTTCACGATTGTTTTGACTCAAGTATTAATCCAACAAGAAGTTATCGCTCAAGCAGGGCATGCATGATGAAAAAAGGATTTATGCTTGTTGAGGTAATGGTTGCAATCATTATGGCAGGAATTCTTGCTGCAGTACTCGCAACTATGGGATATTACACAGTCATTCAAGGGAATACACTCAAACAGCAAAATAGTAAAACAATGCTCGAAGTGATTCGAAGCCGTTTGCTTAACTTAGCGGCAAATCCCGATAACGACTCCTATTTTGAGCTTCTCAAAGAAGAGACTAACTCTACTGTTCCGATTGTCGTCGGCTTGGGAAAAGATGCATGGGGGCATAATATTTACTACACGACATATGATTACGGTACAGATAATAATAATACTGTATATGCAAATACAAAAACTGTAATATCTCCGAATCCAAATGTATTAGGTCGCCTTATCAGCCGTGGAGAAGACGGTATTTTAGATACTAATGCATCTGATTCAGTAGCAAGAAACGATGATATTATGATTGAAATCGGTATCGGGGAAACCAACCATTTAAAACTTTACAACGGCTCAGAAGTCACTACCCAAACACGCGGCTATAACAGTGCGATTGTTTCCCACACAGCACCCGCATCGCCCATAAACGGAACCCTTTGGTATTCAGATACGAATGCGACTCTTTATATGTATAACGCCACCGATGCTAACTGGACAAAAATTTCTCCCTAATTGCTAAACCTTTTTATTTATTGTCCGATATAGTTAGTAACAGCAAGGATGCTGAACTAACTTAAGAGCAAAAAGCTCTTGCGATAAAAGGATTTATCATGGGTTTCAGAATTAACACCAATATCAGTGCAATGAACGCACATACAAATGCAACGATGAATAACCGTAGTTTGGACGATTCACTCTCTAAACTCAGTTCAGGTCTTCGTATTAACAAAGCAGCGGATGATGCTTCGGGGATGGCTATTGCCGATTCACTTCGTTCTCAAGCCAACT
>NZ_JAHFAQ010000046.1 GCF_023250475.1 Sulfuricurvum sp.
TGTTCAGGGCAGATAGTTTCACAATGACCGCATCCGGTACACAAAGCAGGATTGAGGGTTAGTGCTTTGTTCTCCGGCTGTGCCTGAAACGCACCGCTTTTACATACATAGGCACATCCCATACACAAAGTACATTTATCGTCAACGTGCAGATCGCTGAAGAGCGAATTCGGCAACGTATAAATAGTATTGCTATAGCCTTTAAGCGATGCCATCCCCTCGCTCACTGCCATACGAAGCGGTAAATTATCCAATCGTCGGGCAAGCGGTGCAAAACGTTTGGGATGGCGCGACGCGGAGACGATATCTCCGATTACATCACCGCCGAAGCGCTCAAAAATACGATTTACGTTAGCAATCGCCACTTGGGTGGATATCGGCAATGTTGTCATATCGGGGAAGTAAACTTCACCTCCTGATTTAAGGGCCAATAGAGAGAGATAAAGTTCATTAAAAAGGGTGTAATTCGGCACACTCAGAATGGCTGTTTCCGTATACAAGGGGGAAGAGAGTTTCATCAAATCAGCATCAGTAGCGACAAGAACACCATATCCTTCGCTACTCTCCAGTGCTGAAATCAATCCCGAAACACTGAGTCGAGAATTTTGAATCGCTCCGGATGGACAAACAAAGATGCACGACCCGCACTCCGTACAGTCACTCATACGCAAATGAATCGTCTTTACCGTAGTATCCTCGACGAGTGCGGAATATTCGCAACTGTCCAAACAGGCACGGCATGCTGGAGCGTCTTTGGCGGCATAGTCGCATTGGGCTTCATTAAACAAAAGAGTTTTTACAAAAGTATCTTTGGCAGTTCTCGCGCTAAGTTGAGAGGCTATTCGTGTTAAATTCCCGTGAACTTCAATCGCATCGTATTTCAGCCATGTATTATTATTTCCGCAATAAATAAGCGATGATGCAGGATACTTAACAATCTCGTTTTCGTGTCGGACATTAACCTGATATTCACCGACACGCCCTTCAATACGGACTACTTTAGACGTGTCAATAATTTTCACATTAAATTCTTCACCCAATGAACCGAATAGAGTATATGTACCGTCATTCAAAACAACTATATCATGCTTACTTTTCAACGGATAAGAGAAATCAAGCGCATTATCAAATAGAGAATCATCGATCGATTGTTGGATACGGATCAAATTCTCTTTATTTGTATCGGGGGAGTTTTCAAGTAAATACATACAGGCGTATGTCATAGCACTATAATCGGTCATAAAAATCCTTTGTCGTGTAGTACGATTAGATTTTTGCCAACATGTAGTGATACAGCCTGTATCTTTTGGGCAATAAGTAAACTTTTCTTTTACGTTTTGTAATTATTCTTTATTAAAGCTTAGAGTAATATTAAAATTATTTATTTTATGCTTAGGAGAAATCAAGGGAAACATAAGTTAATTAGGTTAAAATATTTTTTACCTTTTATGGTTTGATGGGATATAATAAAAAAGAGAAAAGAGGAGTTGGCGAGAAGGTGAAGGAATTGAACCTTCCTTCGAACAGCCACCTGCCCGAACAATGGGTTTGAAGTCCATGGTGCCCACCAGGGTCACATACCTCCCATCTCGCATCACCATTCTAACCAAACAAAGGTTAAAAAATTTTTAACCTATATCGGAGCACTACGATGGAAACTAAAAACAGACCTTCCATCCCTCAACTGGGGAAATTTCTGGAGAGAGATGAGTTTATTGGACTCAACCGCCAAACGCTAACGCTTTTGACTCGTGAACTCTTCGAAGAGATTCGAAGCGGTAAGACGGACGCCAGCACCGATAATAATGAGTCGGTATTGGCGCAAACGGTCTTATCCAGACTTAATCTCCTCTGTAAAGACTCCTTAGTTTCACTGATAAACGCAACCGGAATAGTCTTGCATACCAATCTCGGTCGAAGCCCTATCGAAAAGTCAATACTCGAAGAAATGCAAGAGAGTATCGGCAGTTACTGTAACCTCGAATTTGACATTGACACCGGAAAACGGGGAGAACGTTACGGCCATTTAACCAAAAAACTATCCTTTTTACTCGGGTGCGAAGATGCAATTGTCGTAAACAACAACGCTGCGGCAGTCTTTTTAATCCTGAATACCTTTGCAACCGGCAAAGAGACCATCGTCTCGCGGGGCGAATTGGTAGAGATCGGCGGTTCCTTTAGAATTCCCGATGTAATGAGCGCCAGCGGGACAATACTCAAAGAGATAGGGACAACCAATAAAACAAAAGCATCCGATTATACAGCGGCAATCACTCCGCAAACGGCCATTGTGATGAAAGTTCATCGTTCTAATTTTTCCGTTGTCGGTTTTACCCAAGAGGTGGCATTTGAAGAATTGATACCGTTGGCACAATCAAACAATCTAATCGATTATTACGATGCAGGAAGTCTGAATCTTTTCGACGCTCCCTATTTGGGGAATGAAACATGTGCCAAAGCACTCTTTGAACACTCCCCTTCCCTCGTCAGCTTCAGCGGAGACAAACTGTTGGGCTCGGTACAGGCGGGAATTATCGCAGGTAAAAAAGAGCTCATCGACAAAATCAAAAAAAATCAACTATTACGGATGCTTAGAGTGGATAAACTGACCATGTCTGTTTTAGAGAAAACCCTTACCCGCTATATCCAAAAGGGTCCTCAAGCGATCAAAACCCATAAACTGCTCAGTAAAACACTCTTAGAGATGCAAATACAAGCCGATTCTATCCTGACACGTGTTATCCATTCGGATAAACTTTCCGTTGGCAAAACATCCACCTATGCCGGAGGAGGATCGCTTCCGCAGCATCTGTTAGAGAGTCTCGCAATCATTATCGAAGATCATCCTAAAAATGCGGAACGAATGATTAAAGCGCTTAGAGCACAGGGGCTCATCGCGCGCATCGAAAAAGATCATGTGCTTCTCGATTTACGCAGTATCGACGATGACGAGCTCTCCGAGGTTGCCACTATTTTAAATACCGTGTTGGAGGAGCGTCCATGAAAACCACCATTGTCGGCCTCGCCGGACATGTCGACCACGGTAAAACCTCCCTTATTCGGGCGCTAAACGGATTTGACGGAGACCAGACCAGCGAAGAAAAACGGCGCGGTTTGACGATGGATCTTAGCTTTACCCTTATGGATCATCAGGAGAAGCGAATATTTTTAGTTGACGTTCCCGGACACGAAAAATTTGTCAAACATTATTTGGCGGGTGTTTTCGGTTTCGATATCCTCCTTTTGATCGTCGCCGCCAATGAGGGAATTTGCAAACAAAGCATTGAGCACCTCGAACTGGCTCATCTCGCCGGAGTACAAAATGTTATTCTCGTTCTTACCAAATGCGATTTGGTCGAACAAGACGAAGCTTCAATCGTCGAAAAGGATATTTTAGACCTCATCGATACGATTGGATTCACTATGGTATTTTCAGAACGTGTCGGACGACATGATCCCTCATCCTATACACGACTAAAAGAAAAACTCTTCTCCTCTGACTTACCGCATCGCCCCGAAGAGCCTTACTTTCGATATTATATAGATCGAAGTTTTTCCAAAGACGGCTATGGAACCATTGTCACCGGAACGGTCTTAGGCGGATCATTGAAAACGAAAGAAAAAGTCTATATTCCCCGACTCAAACTATCGACAGCCGTACGAACGATCCACTCAGGATTGGAACATGTTCCCTCAGCCCAGCCGAATGAACGGATAGCCCTCAATCTCTCCGGAGTAAAATCCCATGATCTTAAACGGGGAGATATCCTCTGTACCCCTAATTTTTTGCGCGGTTTTTTGCACGTTGACGTCATGATCACTCCTCTAAAAGGGGTTACCCTGAAACATCAGAGTGAAGCGACTTTATACATAGGCTCAGCCCGCCATAATGTCATTGTAAAAATTATCTCGGAACATAAATCCTACGCCATTGCCGTTTTTGAAAGTACTACTGCCATTTATGCCATGTATCGGGAAAAATTCATTCTACGTGATGCGCAAGGGACTATCGGAGGCGGTGAAATTCTCAATCCGATTGCCGATCCGATGAAGAGAAAGCAAAAAAATGACTTTCTACTTTTAGTACAGCAAAAAAAGCTTTCCGAGGCATTTTCCATGTTAATGGAAATTCATAAAAAAGGGTTTGGTCTGATCGGAGCGTATCAGCGTTTCGGTATGGATCATACGTCAGCCCTTGAATTAGCGATGGGGGTTGCCAATTCTTTTCTGGACCACGATGAAAAAGTACTCTACCCTTCTTCCACAATAGAGATACTCAAAGAATACACTCGTTCTATTTTTACAAAAAACAAACGTGCCCTCCTTTCCAAAAACTCACTTCATCTACGCTTCACATGGGCTTCAGTGAATCTTTGCCAAGAAGTTCTGAATCAACTCGAATCAAAAAAAGAGCTGACGTTTACTGATGGCTTATACCGAAGCATCGACTGTGACATCCATGATATTTCTCAATTTATGGAAGATTCACTCTACACCATTTTAGAAACGCAAGGGTGGGCTCCGCAAGCTCCGTATGTCATTTATGAAAGTATCGATCTTGACCGTATACATGGAGACAACACGCTTAAACGACTGTGCAGTTGCGGAAAAGTGATCCGGTTAGCGCATAATCTTTTTATTAGTGCCCCTCATTTATCGCAGACCATTCAGTATCTGCGCGGATTAATGAACGTGTATGGTTATGTCGACATCGAACTGGTTAAAATTCAAACCGGGCTAAGCCGAAAGTATTTGATAGCATACCTCGAATACCTTGATCGATTTGAAGATATAAAGTGCGACGGTACTCGCCGATTTATAAAACAACCATGAATTCTAAACTCAGAGGATTCATAGTAAACTATTTTTTTATTTTTATTTATAAAGTGTCATGATGTCAAAACAATTTATACAAAGATTCTCTTTTCTGCTCCTCTTGGTCGGTATTGTCTATTTCGTATTGACATTGCCGTTTGAACGCAATACCAAAACCGACATTGTTTTTGGCAGCAGCGCCGCGTTGAGTGGTCCGTTGCAAGAAAACGGTATCGATTATACCAACGGTATCTTATGTGGATTCAACGCGATCAATGATGCCGGAGGAATCAAAAATCATCATTTAAAGTTACGTGTTTTAAATGATCAGTATGAGCCTTTTATTACTAATAAAAACATCACTTCATTAATGAAAAATCCCCATTTATTCGGAATTCTCGGTGTTGTCGGAACCCCACCTTCTGAAGAGGCACTTAAAATTACGACGAGATCTAAAACTCCGTTTCTAATGCCCTTGAGCGGTGCTGAATTTTTATATAATTATCCGTACAAAAATGTTTTTACCCTCAGGCCAAGCTACTCCGACGAAGCTCGTCGCATGGTAAAACATATGGAAGCGCAACATATTCATAAAGTCGCTATTTTTTATCAAAATGACAGTTATGGTCTTGCTTCGCTCTATGCACTGCAAAAGGCCGTCCGTTCAACTTCGATACACATCATTGCAGAAGGGGTTTATAACCGGAATACGCTTTCTATCAATTATGCCTTTAATGAAATCACGAAAGCTTCTCCGGAAGCCGTTGTCATCGGCGGTGCATTAAAACCTACCGTTGAGTTTATTCGTAAAACGGCACAGTTCAATCCCGATTTAAAATTTTATACCTTTTCCTTTGTCGGATATGAGGCACTGAGTAAAGCACTTCAATCCGCATCCTTAGAAAAAATACCGATGTATATGACGCAAAGTGTCCCCCCTCTTACCAAAAATCTGCCGGAAATTAATGAATTTAAGCGTTTATACCGCCGCTATTATCCGACAAAAGCGCCGACATCCATCGCGTTTGAAGGCTACCTCGCGTCTCAGGTGATTATAAAAGCTCTCCAAAAAAGTTCAAATCTCTCTCAAGCCTCTTTTTTAAAAGCTCTCTCAGAGTTGACATTACCGCTCAACGGAGAAGTTATACGTTATACGTCTACAGAACATAGGGGGCTGCATAATGTCTATTTATTAAAAATTAACTCCGAGACGGGAGCCGATATAGATGAATAAACCATGCCTGTTTCTAAACGTCTTTTACCATCTCTCCTTAGGAATGAAAACCCGCATTCTGATCGCTGTTACCGCACTCGGTATCCTTATCATCGGTTTCATTGCGACGTTGACCCTTTACGGCATGAAAAATAGCTTTGACAACTCTTTTCACATCCGAACACTCTCCATCGCTCGACTTCAAACGATCAAAGATGTTCATACCTTAAATATTTTAAATACCTATCGGGATATTACCGATAATCACACGGATATATACAAAACCTATGAAGTGCTTGATCTTCTCAAAAAAAATCTCGATTTACGATGGAATGAATACTCTGCGGCACGGTATGATGTCAAAACAAATTTTTTTGATACGATGGATGAAACACTGCTTTCAACATTCCTTTCGCCCATTCCCAATACAGTCATGATCGGTGAAGATGAAATTTACACTAAGGCAGATCTCAATATTCATCAGCTGTTAAACACTATCGACATAGCGACAGCCCTTTATCAAACAAACAAGCTGAAAGAAGCTGATCAGCTTGTCAAAAATGATCTTTACCCCATTATAGACACAACCAATATCTATTTAGAGCAGCTCATAGCGTTCCATCTTCAAAGATCAATCTTTGAAAAAGAAAAAACGGACCGTTTATTCGGAGCAACCTCTTGGATTATCTTTGTCATGATATTTGTTGTGTTGGCCTTTTCCGTCTTTTTGGCATACTTCATCTTAGAACATATTAAGACTTTGCACCAATCGTTAGAAGATACGGTACGAGAAAAGACAAAAGAACTCGTCGACCTTAATACGTCGCTTGAACTCCGTATCGTCCATGAAATTCGACAAAGCCGTCTGAAAGATGAAATGTTGCACCAGCAAGCGAAACTGGCATCTATGGGGGAGATGATTTCCAATATCGCTCATCAATGGCGTCAACCGCTGAACGCTCTCACTATCTTAATCCAGACGTTTCGGATTAAGAGCAGAAGCAACAAACTGACACCCGAATTTATTGATAGTCAAGTAACGGAAGGGCTGTATATCGCCAAAACCATGTCGGAGACCATTGAAAGTTTTCAAAACTATTTTAAGCCCAACAAAGCCAAAACAACTTTTTCGGTTGTGGATGCGATTCATGAAACACTCAAACTGATCGAGGGGATATTGCACCATTCCAACATTGAGGTTCAAATCAATATCAAAGAGGAGATCTTAATTACCGGGTATCCGAATGATTTTTCTCAGATCATGATTAATCTGCTCAATAATGCCAAAGATGCCCTTATCATTTCTCCGATTACCTCCAAATACATTTGTATTGATATCACCCGCAAAGTTATATCACACCAATCCGTATTGATTATTCGGGTTATTGATAATGGAGGAGGCGTTCCCGAAACCGTTCTAAAACGGATATTTGAGCCTTACTTTACGACGAAACATCAGTCATCGGGGACAGGAATCGGTTTATATATGACGAAAAAAATCATCGAAGATCAGTTCCAAGGCTCTATTCAAGCCAAAAATATCAGGTTGATTTTCAAAGAAACCTATTATAATTGCGCTTCCTTTAAACTTACTATTCCACTATCCGACAATGAGGAAACTCTATGATAAATCCCCTTTCAAAATACACTATTCTCGTTGTCGACGATGAAGTACCTATTTTAAATCAAATGTCATTTATATTGGAAGATTTTGTCGCCAAAGTCTATACGGCTACGGATGGCATTAGCGCTTTAGAGAAGCTTTCAAACCACAAAATTGATATTGTTATTACCGATATCTTAATGCCGAATATGAATGGGATAGCTCTCATCACCGAAATCAAAAAACGAAATATTCCTCTCTTAGCCGTCATTATTACAACGGCCCATTCGGAAACGAACTATCTACTTGATGCGATTAAACTTCGAGTGGACGGCTACCTCCTTAAACCGATCATGGCGGATGAAATGCTTGAATTGATCGAAAAATCGATTGCCATCAAAGCCAAAGAAGACGAATTATGGATCAAAGACCGGATGCTTGAGGGGATCAGCACCTTTGTCGGAGGGAAAAAAATAGAGATTATCCGCTATCTTTTCGAGCATGTTGATGAGGAAAGTGTCTTTTACGGTTCGTATGAAGATATCATGGCGGCGCTCAACGTCAGCAAACCGACCGTTGTTTCAACGTTTAGACAGTTGATCGAGGTCGGTATTGTCACCAAGCTCAAAAATAAAATTTATAAAGTTAACACCTCATCACCTTTGGAGCAAAAAAGTTCGATTGAATCTTAACGTGATTCAATCTCCTCCCTTTCATTGCTATACTATCTAGGCTTTAATTTTTCGAATAGAGCATACCGTATCGTTCCACGCCTGCATACCTACCAAAGGTGAGGGATTGATGGGGATGATGCTGTTGGGATTGACTCCGTTTCCTGCACCTCCGAGCCGCTTATCCCACCACACATATCTTTTAAAATCATCATGGTCTTCAGTACTGAAAGCAGGAATATTTTGCTTCTTTCCATTTTTAGCGCGAGGAATTCTCCCACCGAAGTTCATTCCGAGCGAATTGCTGATCGCTATAACTCTGGGATGAATCCCCTGTGTCACAAAGGCATGAACGGACATTCTCCCTACGACCATTTTTTTATCCGATGCTTTAAATCCTGATTGGGGGCGATACGTTGTGATTTCAACCATATCACCGTTTTTAATCCCGTATTTTCGTGCCGTCTGCGTATTGATCCATACCGGATTATCGTGAACGATTTCACTCAAATATTTTTGCGGAGCGGTTCGCGCCTGAGTGTGAACATTCCATTTAAAGGTTGTCAGAACCAGTTCATCCGATGCTATTTCTTTGAGTGATTTTGGCATAACAAAATGGGGAAATCCGTCATCTTCCAATCCAATTTTACGTGCGGCATCTTGAACGTCTCCTGAGTAAATCTCAAACTTTCGAGAAGGTGTTTTAAACCCTCTGAGAGCGGTACCGTTTACCATTCGGCCTATCGCCTCTTTTTTGCCGTTTTTCAAAAGATATATAATTTCATTTTCCACAAAACTGTTTTCAAGCTCTTGGAGAGAGAGTTTTTTTCGATAAGGTTCATAATTTTTTGCCTTATCATCAACCCATACTCCATACTTTTTCATGTACTCCCATCCGCTTAGCCCCTCGCGTTCAGGAAGAGAAGATAAACGCCCTTTTATGAACACTTCATATGAATCAAATGCAAAATATTGACTCACTTTACCGCCGATTTTTTGTCCGATTCGGATCAGGGAATCTCCAAAATTCAAGCAATCATGGGTTAATGCAACAACCGGTTGACGTAATACAAAATAAGGGATCAGCTCATTTGCGTTTCGCCCTTCGATCGTATGGCGTTCAAAATACGTCGCATCCGGCAAAATCAAATCAGCATAATGTGCCATTTCCGAATAGACAACATCCGAGCAGACATGAAACGGGATAACACTCTCATCTTTGAGTGCGCTGACGGCTACCGTCGGACCCTCCGGCCATGTTTGAGGGGCAGAAATCGTATACGACATATACACTTCTACCGGCTGCGTTTTATTTTTTATTTTCTCAAATACCAGCTCGCTGACTTTCATTTTTTGCCATTTATTGGCCAGAGGGTACTCTTTCGGATCCTCCAAATCAGTCGAAAATTTTACTTTTGGCGGAATCGGTTGAACCATCGGAAAAGAGGCGTTCCCCAAACTTTTTGATCCTCCGAACGCATATCCCCCTTTACGCCCGATACTTCCAACTATTGCATTCAGCATTATGACAGCTCTATCGTTATTCAGTCCGTTTTGATGCGCCTGTGATCCGCGATTGGTAAAAGCGGCACAGGCAGGGGCATGTGAAGCAAATTCAAGGGCAATGCGTTCGATATCGTTTGCGTCCAAGCCGCTTGCTTCTGCGGCAAATTTTGGAGTATAGGGTGCTAAAAACAGTTTCAACTCTTCAACAGAGACATTACACCATTCGCGTATAAATGCCTCATCATAGACACCTTTATCCATGATGGTATGTGCCATAGCCAGTGCGATTGCCCCCTCGGATGAAGGAAAAGGGGCAAGCCATTCATCACTCTTACCTGCAGTATTCGAAAGGCGGGTATCGAACGTCACCATTTTAGCCCCGTTTGCTTTTGCTTTCACAAACCTCCGAGCCATAGGAAAACCGCCTTGATGTGCTTCCAAAAAGTTGGCACCAAAATTTAAGAAATAGCTACAGTACTCCGCATCTACCGTTTCCCAATCCGTATCACCGATTGAAATATAATTGGCTGCCCGTTTATTCGATGAACAAAGGGCTCGATGGTTTAAGACGACAGGAGATCCTATCGCATCCATAAAACGATTTGTAATATCATCGATACGATTACGTCCGGCATGAAATACAACCCGCTCAGGATACCCGCTCTCTATGGTTTGTTTAATTCTATCGGCAACCATCTGATGGGCTTCGTCCATCGTAATCCTCTGCCACAAACCATCGCCTCGTTTTCCCACCCGTTTAAGAGGGTAAAGAAGCCGTTCCGGATAATTAATCGCACTAACCCCGCCATGGGCTTTAGCGCATAATTTTCCATTCGTATTCGGATCCAGCGGATTGCCGGTTACCCCAAGTACGAGACCCTCTTTGACCAGTGCAATCATTCCGCAAACCGTAGAACAATTCAAACACACGGTCGGGATTTGCTCAATGCTCTCTATAGTATCTGCTAAAGAGATTCGCTCCCTTACGGCAGCTGAAGCATAAGTATCGGAAGATAGCGAAATCATCCCCCCGATTTTCAAAGCTGCCATCGAGACCGCCGTTGTTTTAACAAATTCACGTCTATTCATCATGATCGCACCGCCCACGTAAATATTTCATAATTCATTGGAGAAAACGGATGCCCTTTGCGCAGCTTTTGCGCCATAATACCATTGGCATTTATATGCAGCGTTCTGGGTTTATCCGTAGCGGCATTTTTAAACCCTTTCGCATTTGCAAAGCGTTTTAGTTCCTTCTCTTCGATAATTTGAATCGCATCGGAGACACATGTCTCTTCGCATGCCGGTTTCATACCGATTTCTAAACGGTGGGCGCATAAATTACATTTCTCAGCAATACGGGAGATCGGATTGACGTAAATAGCACCTATGGAACAGGCTTTTATACACTCTCCGCAGCCGTTACAGCGCTCAGAATCCACCATTACGATTCCGTTGCGATCCACGATTGCTTTTTGGGTACATGCATGGAGACATGCGGCATCTTCACATTGACGGCACATAATCGGTAAAAACTCGCGTTTAACTTTGGGATAGTTTCCGGTATCCATGTAGAGCGTCATCGTTCGAAAGAAACCCAAAGGGGCCTCAAATTCCTGCTTACAAGCCACCTCGCACGCATGACATCCGATACATCTTTCGACGTCAATAACCATTCTGTACTGTTTAGCAATATCACTCATTTTCACCCTTATCACACTCCTCATTACAAGGAAACAACTCTTAGAATAGGTTCAACCACTCCATTGCCTGCTCAAGCTCATTATACCCTTGCAGCTCATACTCTCCCGTTTTCACCCATTTGGACAAAGCTTCCATCTCCATCATTTTGGTGATGTCGCTGCGCTGAGTATCCATCCCCAGCATAAATTCGACAAATTCATTGACATAAGATGCGTTCGGGGTAATGTTGGTGAAATTGCAATGCGAATACCCTCGACTTTTGTAAAACGGTCTAAGCGACGAACCGCTCAGTCCCAGTTCGATCATCCGCATCCATGTCGATGTGGCAAGGGCGATAGCGTCATATTCGTTATTTTTAAGTTTTTCCAAAATATCGTATTCGCTTCGTCCGGTATCGCCGTGTTTCCCTAAATCACTATCCACACGATTCATCGTATAATCGCGATTTGGCTCTAGCCCTTGCTCTTTTAAATAATACGCTGGGAGGATAAACGCCTGTGCCGAGTCACCACTGCCGAAACAGACCCGTTTATTTTTCAAATCTTCCAATGTTTGGATATTGGAATCTTCATGGGCAATAAACATCGAGGTAAAATCGACATCACTGTCCCGCATCAAGAGTGCTTCCGCGAACGGAGCACGTTTTTTCGTCCGAAGCCACGCGACATTCGTATTCCACGCCAAGTCTACTTTTTTATCCAATAGCGCCTGTACCTGTGTCTCATAATTGGAAAACAGTACATAATCGAGATCAAACTTTTTCTCTTTGGCATAATCACGGATGATCTCCCAAATGAGGACTACTTTCGGGTCATACGCGACCACGCCTACCATTAATGATGCCATGTGAATTCCTTTTATTTAGGGTATTTGTTGTCCGGTTAACGCTTTGCCGAGCCAAACGCTGAGGACATCGGTTGAGGGAGCCATAACCGCAGCGGCATACGCATCTCTCAAATAGCGCTCAAGCGGAAGCCGTTTACTGTATGCGTGCCCTCCTCCGACTTTCATCGCACGGCTGCATACGTCCACCGCATTGGTACTCGCTTCCAATCGAGCCGATATAATCAACGCCAGAGCATCGCTGCGTCCTTCCAGCGCGGCTTGTGCCGCATTGAGCGTTAACGCTTTGGATGCACTGGCCGAAGAGAATATTGCTGCGATATGGAGCTGTACGGTTTCGATTTGTGAAAGGGTCGAACCGTCCGTATACGCACGTGACGCCACATGATCGATTACGCATGCACTTGCCGCAAGCGACAATCCCGCATAGACCGATGCAAGTCCCAGAATAAAGAACGGAGCAACCACATTAAAGACGATTCCGACACCGTCTCCGTGAGCCCCTATGAGATGATCGTCGCAGACGCGCACATTCTCATAATACACAGGAACACTGGCATTTCCTCGCATCCCTAATCCGTCCCAAGCACTATCGTCATGACGCATCCCTTCCATCGTATTGGGAGTTGCGAAAACACTCAGCCCTTCTCCTTCGGGATTTGCGGCTAAAACAAGATAATAATCGGCATGATGCGCCGAGGTCACAAAGCTTTTTTTACCGTTGAGAAGATATCCGTTCTCCGTTTTTTCCGCTTTAATCTCGGGATTGTAAAAATGGGTTCCCGTCCCTGTTTCACTGAAGGCAAGGGCCAAAGCCAACTCGCCTGAAGCGATTTTCGGCAGATAAAACTCTTTTTGCTCCGATGTTCCGAAAGCAACGATGGACATTGTCGCAACGTTATGCATCATGTAACACAGTGCGGTCGTTGCACAGACACTTCCCAGTGCCATACATGTTTCGACGTGATCGACAATGCTTCCCGAGCCTCCACCGTACTCCTTGGGGACGAGCAATCCTGTATATCCCTCTTTTTTAAGAGCCGCATAGGCTTCTTTCGGAAATACACCCTCTCTATCGGCTTGCACCGTATACGGCGCAACATGACATTGCGCAAAAGCGCTCACTTCTTCAAATAATCCCATTTATTCTTCCTTACATAAAATTTGCAGTATGAGACATAGATATCTCTTTAGCTGTTTCTTCATCAAATCCGCATTCGATCATGCGGCGTACTCGGTTTTCTCCCATCCTTTTTTTAAGTTGCTCCACCCGCTCATATCCGAGCGCATACCCCTCTTCATCACTTCCTCCGGCTAAAATGGCTAAGGAGGAGAGCAAAAGCTCATTTTCCTGATTCATCTCATCCAAATACACTTTTCGGCTATCCACCGCCTCTTTCAGATACGCTATTCTTTTAGGATTGGCCTGAACAAGCGCTTTGACATGTACCAATCCGTAATTGACATGACGCTGTTCATCTTTTTTGGCAAGGGTGACAATTTTTTTCGTGACCGGATCGGGTGCATATTTGATCAGAAAATCGAGCAGATCCAAAAAGGTCCCCTCTCCCAATACGTGAAGTAAAAACGAAGTTTTGAAATAGTCTTTTTCGATAAAAAGAGAGTAGAGGGAACGCTGTGTTGCGGTCGTCGAGTATTGCAGTCCGATTTTTTTTGCATTGGCACGGCGTGAAAACGCTTCGATATGACGCGCTTCATCATAAATGATCGTTCCCAAAAACATCACCAATTCCATATAATACGGGGAAATCTTGGACAAAAATTTTCCGGGAATATACAAAGCGGAGAACTCATTTTCCGCCAAATAGGTCATCACCTGACATATCGCCGTTTCAATCACAGGATCAAGATCGGGAATCGCTGCCCAATCGATATCGGTATCGGCGCTCCATTGATTCTGCTTCGCTTCTTCATAAAGCCGTGTGACATTTTTCGCCCAAAGAAACTCTTTTTCACTCAGTTCAAAAGGATACAGAGGAGAAGAGTTCTCGATATGGGCACCGCGGGGCATTAAACCAAAAAGTTTCGGCGCGACATCAAGCGTCGGTTCGCTCCGACCGTCAAATCCATGTTCTTCTGAAAGAGTATGCGATTCAAAATCTTTTCTCACGAGATACGAGAAACCCTCAAGATCGGAACTGGTGGCTACTAAAGAGCATCGATTGACCTGTACCCACCCTTCAAATTCAAAAGAGACAGAGCGCTGGAGAACGGTAACTTTAAAGAGTTCCCCCATCCGAAGTGTCGGAAGAAGTGCATTAAGGCGCAAAAGCCAAGCCTGAGTGAGGGAAGAAGAACGTATCGTATATTCTGCGACATACGTGTTCATTAAAAAGAGGTCTTGCCGTTCCATAAAGTCTCCGATAGAGGCAGGAACAACAGCATGATCAACGTGACGGCTGTTGTTTGTCTAAGCCTTAGACCTTATAGCGCCAAAAATTAAGTTAAAAATATTTTAACCTTTTTAACTTTACATAACGCTTAATTGCTATCCGTTACTACGATATCGTATCCCTCATACGCTGTGACATCACCGACGATAGCGGCACTCAAACCTGAATCAATACATTTTACTACCATTTGTTGCGCAAATTCTTGAGGTACACTTACCAACAATCCACCCGATGTCTGTGCATCAAACAAAATCATTTCCCGTTCAAATTCGATCGATGAAGCCAAATAGACATGCGGTTTATTGTAGTCACGGTTAGCATGCGAACCTGCGGGGATAATCCCCATAGAAGCCATTTCAATCGCT
>NZ_JAHFAQ010000047.1 GCF_023250475.1 Sulfuricurvum sp.
ACGTTCTTGCAGATCTTCTGTCCGTTCATCAACTTGTCGAGAAAGCTCTTTTTGGATCGTCAGATTATGCATCCGGTAAGCGATAAAAAACGGAATTAAAATCAATGTGTAAAAAAGGGTATCTCTGAAGGCTTTGACTAAAAGCGCATGTAATTGCGCATCAATATTGCTGATTTCGATATCAGAACCCGTGATGTAAAAACGTCCGCTTGGCGAAATATGGGGCAAATAGACCGACCGGAAATGCCCCCACTGGTCTACAGACTCCTCGAACTGCATTTTACGAGTTTCAAACGCTTTGAACAATCCCGGAGTAGTTTCCGTATACTCATCGAAATAATAACTGATATCATCACCGCTTTTAAGCTCTTCAGGTGTTGCACTGCTGGAGGTAAAATAAACTTTATTCCCCTCTTGAATAATAAAGGAATAGACATATTTGACCTTCATAGTTTCAGCAAATCGTGAAAGAGAAAGACGATTGTGAAGATCCTGCTCCGATGTGATCGATTCGGCATTCATATCAGGAGTATGGAGAGATGAAGATAAAAGCTGATCGGATACACTCGCACACTGGATCAGTTTCTGATCGATCTTGGTGATCAATTCTGAACGCTGGGCAGAATACTGATAGGTTATGTACGAAACCAACGCCAAAAGATAAAATGCGACGGCACCGTAATAGTATTTTTTCATCCCTGCCAATGCCTTAGTACAATAAAATTGTTTTATTCTACTTAATATTGTCTTTTATGAAACTTCAATAGCTCCCCTCACCGACAGTAATAACAAAGTTTTCATCTACCTCTACAACTCCGAAAGAGTGCTGCCCGCAAAAACTCTCGTTCAATTCCTGCGCCCAAGCACGTGCAACCCGCATGGCGTTTTCTTTATCATCAAACGTTTTGATTTGGGGCATCCCTTTACGGATGGCACATTTGCACAACTTTTCAACGACAATATGGTGTTCCATCCCTTATCCTTTACAGCCGCAGCCGCCAACCATGCCGATGACATAATTCTCATTCACTTCAACAAGTTGAAATTCATGTTTACCGCAAAAATGTCCTTGCATATAAGCCAGTTGTGTTTGTGCCGCTTCATGAGCACCCTCTTTGGAATCAAAGGTAGTGATTTGCGACATCTCCTCTTTTTTAGCACAGCTGCATAGCTTTTCAATAACAACGTGGTGTTCCATGGAAGAATCCTTAAACAATAAATTTATAGTTCTAAACCTGCATAGAGTGTTCCAGAACACCTTTATTAGGTTATGCTATAATCATTTTAAGACATATAACGAGGCAACGCAATGGCACTAAAACATTTACAAAGCTTTAAAAATGCGGTTCAGCTTTCTGCCTTGTATCTCATTTTTGGGATAGGATGGATCTATTTTTCCGATAATGCAGTCGAACTCTTATCATCAGGGAATTCCCATGAGCTTACTCTTCTTCAAAATTATAAAGGTTGGTTATTCATTGTCATTACGACTGTATTACTCTTTCTACTAAGCTACCGTTTTTTATATCAAAAATTTTTTGAATTTTCAGAACAACTTGCAAAACAAAAAGCAGATCAAACGCTTATAGAACAAAAAAATGCTCTCTTAAATTCTCTCATCAACAGCTCTTCCGATGCTATTGTTATAAAAGGGCTGAATAAACAGTATTTTATTGTCAATGAAGCTGCGGCACAACTTTCAGGACTCTCCATCAATGAGGTTATAGGAAAAACCGCCGATGATATTTTCCCTCCTCAAACTGCAAAACTGATCAATACAATGGATAATGAACTACTGGAAAAAAAATCTTTTACAGAACATGAAGAAATAATGGTGATGCCCAATGGAGTAATACGTACAAATTGGGTCACAAAAGGGCTGCTGACGACAGAAAAGGGAGAGTTATTCGGTATCTATGGAATTTATCGCGATATTACCAAAGCCAGAGAAAATGAACAGGAAATTTTGAAGGCGAAAGAACATTTTGATTATTTAGCACATCATGATCCGCTTACAGACCTCCCTAACCGCCTCAGTTTAATAGAAATTCTCCAAGAAAAAAGCGATAGAACACCGATTGTCCCATTTGTATTGATGTTTCTGGATTTGGACGGATTCAAAGAGATCAACGACTCTTTCGGTCATCGTTTCGGCGATCAGGTACTGATCCTCTTTTCAAAGCTGCTGCAAGATCTTTTCCCGAAGGATACTATCATCATCCGTACCGGCGGCGATGAATTTGTCCTATTATTAGAATCAAAAATAGATCAGCACTCGATTCAGACGCAAATGAACCGTCTCATTCAAACACTCAACGATCCTTTTAATATCGATCAAATCGAAGTCTATATCACGGCAAGCATAGGGATTTCCCTCTACCCGGATGATTCTTCTAACTATGGAGAACTCCTCCAAAAAGCCGATGCAGCGATGTACAAAGCTAAAAGTTTTGGGCGAAATACCTATAACTTTTATAATGACGGTCTGACCCAAGAAGTATTAGGACGAACCACCCTTGCTTCCAATCTCAAAAAAGCCATTTCCAATCATGATCTTATCCTCCATTATCAACCTCAAATCAATCCAAATTCAGGAAAAATAACGGGGGTAGAAGCTCTTGTACGATGGAACACGGATGAGGGAATGATCCCGCCTGCGATCTTTATCCCTCTCGCTGAAGAGCGTGGATTGATCATTGAATTAGGATCTTTTGTCTTGGAAGAAGGGTTTAGAACCGCGGTGCGTTGGATGAGCAAAGGGATATTTAGCGGCAGAATTGCTATCAATATCTCCGCGAAACAGCTTATCCACCAAAACTTTTTACTTCAGATTGAAGAACTGCTCCATAAGACAGGGTGTAATCCTGCATGGATCGAGTTAGAGATTACAGAGAGTTCTATCCTCGAATATCCTGAAAAAATTATTGCGTTGCTCGGTGTAATCAAAAGCAAAGGGTTTAAAATTTCTATCGATGATTTTGGAACCGGCTATTCATCCTTATCCTATCTCAAGCATCTTCCTGTCGATAAACTCAAAATCGATATCTCTTTTATCCGTGATATCACAATGGAACCTAAAAATCAGACCATCGTTAAAACCATCATTGCTCTGGCAAAAGGGTTGGGGATGGTGACCATTGCAGAAGGGGTTGAAAGTGTTGAAGAACTGGAGTTTTTACGCATATGCGGTGTCGATTCTATCCAAGGATATTATTATTATAAGCCGATGGATGAAGCTGCATTATTAGAAACAATTGTAAAAATGTCTAATTAAACCATCATAATATACGCTATAATAAACCACTTATAGGAAGGCGGTGCGCATGCGTATAACCCTATTCTTTATTATTATCCTCTTCATCTCTGAACTGCAAGCAAAAACAATTCATGTCGGTGTCCTCTCCTTTCGATCCATCGCTGAAAATCAAATAATCTGGCAACCGCTTGCCGATGAAATACACGCCTATAATCCGACGCTCGAAGTCAATATCACCTCTGCTTCTTTAGAGGATTTGGACAAACTTATCGCCCAGAATGCCCTTGACTTTGTCATAGTCCATCCGGGAGCATTTGTCGAATTAGAATATAAATACGGCATTACCAACATAGCTTCTTTGGTACGCCAAATCAAAGCCGGAGGGGAACATCTTACCCTCTACGGTGGAGTTATTGTCACACTTTCCAAGCGTCATGACATTAAGTCCCTCTCCGATACCCGAGGAAAAACAATCGTTACCACCCATAAAAAGGGGACGGCTGCCATGCTGATGCAGCAAGAGACTCTTTCAAAAGCCGGCATTGATATTTTACGAGACTGTAGAATGCTTTACGTCGGTCAACCCTCAGAAAATGTCATCAAAGCATTACTTGCGGGCAAAGCCGATGTAGCCTTTCTACGAACCGGCTATATCGAAGAGATGATCGAAAATGGGGAACTTAAAAAGGATGAACTCACGGTCATCTCCCCGCGCACCGATAAAAACTTTCCGTATGCTCATTCAACACTGCTGTATCCGGAATGGGCAGTCGCATCGACGTCTCGTCCCTCCAATGAAACGGTAAAAGAGTTTACCATCGCCCTCTACAATGTCACGACCGATGCCTCAAAAGATTTCCATACATTCAGTATTCCGCTCTCGTATCAAAGTATCCGTGAATTAATGCAAAAATTTCATACTTACCCTTTTAACAATCCGCCGACACTGAAAGAGATTCTTCAGGAAAACAGCCTTTTTGTCATTTCATTTTTTGCACTTCTATCCATTGGCAGTACCCTTTTCACCCTCTACTATTTCATATCATCACGACGCATTAGATATCAATATAAACAAATCGAATCCATCTTATCGACTGCAAGCGATGGAATACATATCCATGATTTAAATGGAGTCCTCTATCAATTTAGCGATTCATTTGCGGCTATGCTTGGATACACTCGTGAAGAGATGAAGACAATGAATGTGTATGACTGGGATCACTATTTTAATCCTGAATATATCCATAAAAGAATGCATGACCTTTTGCAAAACATGACTATTTTTGATACCAAACATACGAAAAAAGATGGTTCAGTCATTGACGTTGAGATTCATGCCAAAGGGATTATTATTGACGGAAAGAACTATATTTTTGCTTCTTCCCGTGATATAACCGAACGTAAAAATAATGAAATCAAATTCCTTAAACACCAAACTATCTTTGATAATATCGCAGAAGGTGTCTATGCCGTTGATACCACCAATAAATGTACCTATATCAACAATGCCGCACTCAAAATGTTGGAACTGAGTGAAAAGGAGGTCTTAGGGAATATGCCTCATCTTCTTTTTCACTATCAATATGCGCAGGGAGGTACCTATGACGGTAGTAGTTGCCCGATTCAAGCTGCAGTAGTGGACGCTCAAGCAATCAAACTTGAAGATGTATTTATCCGCCATAACGGATCACCGTTTCCTGTTTATATCACGGTATCTCCGATTATTCAAAATACGGTAACGATCGGTTCCGTCATTACGTTTATCGATATTACCGAGCAAAAAGCGTATCAAAACCGCTTATCCGATGAAAAAGACCGATTTGATTTTATGGCACACCATGATTCCCTTACCGGATTGCCGAATCGCCTAAGCTTGATCGAATATCTGAAAATCAAATGTTCACAAACGACTCCATTCGCCTTTTTATTTCTCGATTTAGACGGTTTTAAAGAGATCAACGACTCTTACGGACACCGATTTGGAGATCAGCTTTTGATTCGTGTAGCCGAAGTCTTAAAAATTATTGCACCGTTGAATTCCCATATCCTGCGGACAGGCGGTGATGAGTTCGTCATCATTGTCGAATATAATGACGAAGAGAATCAGATTAATCTGATGATGCAGAATCTGGTCAATACGCTGCATCATCCGTTCAGTATTAGCGATATTGATATCTATATTACGGCGAGTGTCGGAATCGCTATGTATCCCGACGATGCAACCAACAGCGAAGATTTGTTCCAAAAAGCCGATGCGGCAATGTACAATGCGAAAAAAACCGGCAGAAATACCTATAGTTTTTATGAATCGAAATTTACCGATGACTCTAAACAGAAAACAATCTTATCCACCAATCTGAAAAAAGCGATTCAAAGCGGTGAACTTTCTTTGCACTACCAGCCTCAAGTCGATCACATCTGCGGAAAAATCATCGGGGCGGAAGCGTTATGTCGATGGTTTACACCTGATGGAGCGGTCTCACCCGCTCTCTTCATCCCCATTGCCGAAGAGAGCGGACTCATTTTGGAGATCGGAGAATTCGTTTTGAGACAGGGGTGCTCAGATGCGGCTCGATGGGAGAAAAACGGTCTTTTAAACGGACGTGTCGCTATCAATATTTCGGCGCGTCAACTTTCCAATGCTGATTTTATCACTACCCTTGATCGAGTCATATCCGAAACGCATTGCAATCCGAAATCGATTGAACTTGAAATTACGGAAAGCTCGATTTTAGAGGATCCGCAATACATTATCGAACTGCTCCGTACCCTTAAAAAACGGGGCTTTTTTATCTCTATCGATGATTTTGGGACAGGCTATTCATCCCTCTCCTATCTGAAGAATCTCCCCATAGACAAACTCAAAATTGATCAATCGTTTATTCGAGATATCACCAATGAGCCGAAAAATCAAACTATCGTTAAAACGATTATTGCTTTAGCCAAAGGGCTGGGGATGAAAGTACTTGCGGAGGGTGTAGAGACGGCGGAAGAACTTCAGTTTTTGCATCAACACGATATTGATTCTATCCAAGGATACTATTTTTACAAGCCGATGGATGTCGAAACAATAGAATCGTTCTTAAAAAAGAACAATCATATCTAATTAACTGCATATAGAGAAAAAATAGATACAATAGTACATATAACGAGATTTAATTAGGTATGGTTGAAGATGAGCGATTTGTATAAAGAACACATAGATATTACCAATGAAGTTAAAGAGAGCATCCAAAAACTAAAAATTGTTTTCCCTGCCGAGTACAATCGCATCTATGCTGAAAAAGCACGTTCCCATCACATTGAGCTAAAACCCAATCAAGTCATCAACTCCGAAATGCTCGATGAAAAAATGGTACGTCATCTGATCACCCTCACGAAATGTACCGATGATGCGATACATGCCATCGAAACCGAAGATAAACAGTCATTGAAAATGGTACTCCTGCAGACCAAAGCTCTCCAAGACGAGATCCACGAACTCCAAAAAATCATATATGAAGACGGCTTGACCAAAAGCTATAACCGAAAATGGTTTGAAGATACCGTCTGTAATTCTGATCGTATTTCGATCCGTGAGAGCGGTACCCTTGTTATGGTTGATCTCAATAAATTCAAACAGATCAACGACAGCTACGGGCATGTTGTCGGAGATAAAGTTCTTATACACATTGCATTCAAACTCAAAGAGAGCGGAGGACGTGTCGTCCGCTACGGAGGAGATGAATTTATGATCATCTTTGATGCCAAAGTTTCCCAGAGTGAAATCAAAACAAAAATGGATGCTATATTAGATTACTGCAATAACATTCATTTTAAAGTCGATCAGAATGAGTTTAAAATCAATTTTGCTTACGGAATGGCTCCATTCACTCAAGGTTCCGATATCAACACGGTCATAGAAATTGCCGACAAAGCAATGTACCATCATAAAACAAAAGCAGATTAACTACGAAAGCGGAGTCGTCTGAACCACAAAATAGAGTTCATCTTTGAGAGTATTGAGACTTTTAATAACGTTACTTCGCCGCGTTTCATCAAGCTCGAAATGCTGCTCAATCGAATCATAGATTCGGTCAATATTCGCATAAACTTCACTCATGACTTCGGTTTTAATTTTATCATGAACGCTTGCCATAAATCATCCTATTTGTTTGATTAAATTTTTCGACAAAAACTGAATCAAAAAAATCCCTCATAAAAGAGGGAAAGTGACGAGAATCAATGAAGTTTTGTCCCCGAGCGGGGAAATTCTGCCTCTTAAGAGGCAAGCTTTAGTACCATAGCGGCTAGCGTAGCCGAATGGAGCTTTGCTCCATTGGCGTTCAAATGATATCCGCTTAGCGAACGAGGTCGAAGAAATAGTCAGTAGTAGCGATATGCTTAGTATCTTCATCCAACTGATCAAGAACTTTGTTCGTGATCCAAGTAAGAAGATTCAATGCTCCGTCATACCCGCTGATAGAGTAACGGTGTAGGTGATGACGGTCGAAAATCGGGAATCCGATGTAGATCAACGGAGTACCGGTGTCGCGCATCAACTCTTTACCGTAGCTGTTACCGATCATGAAATCGACAGGTTCAGTGAAGAGGAGTGAACGCATGTGCCACAAATCTTTTCCAGCCCATACATTCAAACTGTCTTTAGCCGGAGAGGTATCGAGCAATGCTCTCATCTCAGCTTCCCAACCGTTTGGTGCATTGTGGCAAAGAACGTGAGTCGGCTCAGCGCCCATCTCTAACAAGAATGAAACGGCTCCGAGAAGGAAGTCAGGATCACCCCAGATAGCGAATTTTTTACCGTGCATGTACGGATAGCTGTCTTGCATAGCATCGACAAGGCGACCACGCTCAGTTTTAAGTTTTTGTGGAACTTCAGTTCCAGTCAATTCTGCGAGTTTCATTACGAACTCATCCGTCCCTTTAAGACCGATCGGGTTAGAGAATCCACCAGCATGTTTCCAACGTTTTTCGACCATTTTCATCGTTTTAGACGTTGCATATTTTTGAAGAGAGATTGTTGCAGAAGAGTTAATACAATCTTTTGCATCATCAATTTTTGTTCCGCCTTGGAACATTTCGTAGTTACCTGCCGGCATATCCCATTGATCAGAGTGGTCGCCCAACATGATATAGTCTGTGCCGAATGCTTCTACGATGCTTTTTACTGAACGGAGGCTTCCGATATACGTTTCAAAACCAGGGATGATGTTGATACGTTGTTTCGTTTCACCTTTTTGACCTTCAGTGAGTTGTGACATGATACCGTGCATCATGTTATCATAACCCGTGATATGGCTTCCTACGAATGAAGGAGTATGTGCATAAGGGATCGGATATTCTTCAGGTAAAAACTCACCTTTATCTTCTTCTTTTGCAGCAAGGATAAACGCTTGCAAGTCATCACCGATAACTTCTGCCATACAGGTAGTTGAAACCGCGATCATTTTAGGTTTATACACTGCAGCACAGTTTTTAAGACCCTCTTTCATGTTTACCAAACCACCGAATACCGCAGCATCTTCAGTCATAGAGTCAGAAACACATGGAGTCGGCTCTTTGAAGTGTTTAGTAAAGTATGAACGGAAATAGGCTACACAACCGTGTGAACCGTGAACGTAAGGCATAGTACCTTCGAATCCGAGAGCAACCATGACAGCCCCGAGAGGTTGACATGCTTTTGCAGGATTGACGGTGATCGCTTCACGAGCAAGGTTTTTCTCACGGTAATCCCATGATTTAGTCCACTCAGCGATTTCATCTACTTTCGCAGGGTTGATTGCGAGCATAGAAGATTCGAATTGTTTTTTGTTTGCGAGTACTTCTGCGTACTCTGGGCGTTTAAACAGGTCTTTCCCGTTTACGATTTTTTCTACTTCTTGCATCGTCTCAACCTTCCTTTTCCCATGGTGCTTTACTGTGAGCCCATACAGGTGAATTAATTGCTAAATCCATATCTTGTGCGAAAATCGCGAATCCGTCGTATCCGTGGTAAGGTCCGCTGTAATCCCAAGAGTGCATTTGGCGATATGGGAGACCCATTTTTTGGAATACATACTTCTCTTTGATCCCAGAAGCTACCAGGTCAGGTTGAAGTTTTTTAACGAACGCTTCAAGCTCATACTCGTTGACATCATCGTAGATAACGGTTGAGCGGAAAATCTCTTCTTTTGTACGTTTGTAGTCATCATCATGAGCGAACTCATACCCGGTTCCGATTACTTCCATACCCAAATCTTCGTAAGCACCGATAACGTGACGAGGACGGAGACCGCCGACGAACAACATAACCGTTTTACCGTCAAGACGCGGTTTATATTTTGCGATAACCGCATCGATCATCGGTTGGTATTTAGCGATAACTTCTTCACATTTTGCTTGGATACTTTCGTCGAAGAAAGCAGCAATTTTGCGAAGTGATTTGATCGTTTGGCTCGGTCCGAAGAAGTTATACTCGATCCAAGGAATCCCGAACTCTTTTTCCATGTGACGGCTGATGTAGTTCATTGAACGGTAGCAGTGAAGCAAGTTCAATTTAACTTTTGGTGTCAATGCCATCTCTTTAAGAGTCGCATCTCCAGACCATTGTGCAACAACACGGAGACCCATTTCCTCTAAAAGGATACGGCTAGACCATGTATCACCACCGATGTTATAGTCACCGATGATTGCAACGTCGTACTCAGTCGGTGTAACATCACTAGTATTGATATGGCTAAGATCACCGTCAAAAATAAAGTCACGAACCGCGTCATTGGCGATGTGGTGACCCAATGATTGAGATACCCCACGGAAACCTTCACAGTTAACCGGAACGATCGTTTTACCAATCTCTTTTGCTTTTGTTTTCGCTACGGCATTGATATCATCACCGATCAAACCGATCGGACACTCTGATTGGAATGTAATACCGTTATTAAGTGGGAAAAGTACTTCGATTTCATCGACACACTTGCCCAATTTTTTATCTCCACCGAAAACGATGTTATTCTCTTGGAAATCCGAAGAGAAGTTCATCGTAACGAAAGTATCAACACCGGTTACCCCGATATAATAGTTACGTCTGCCTGCACGGCTGTATTGACCGCATCCGATAGGACCGTGAGAGATATGGATCATGTCTTTGACCGGACCCCATACAACCCCTTTAGACCCTGCATAAGCACAACCGCGTTGGCTCATAACACCCGGAACGGTTTTTTTGTTTGAGCGGACATCACCGCAGGTTTTTTGATTTTCATCATTGGGAGATCCGACACCGAGATGTTTTTCACGGTTTTTCGCCGCTTTCTCAGGATACGCTTTTAAGATCTCTTCAATGGCCGCTTTTTGTTTAGCTTCTAGTGTTTCTGGACCCATAATACACCCCTTCCTTACGCGACTTCGATACGGAATTGTTCCATCGAATCTAAGTTGTGACACAATTTCATTGTTTCATCATCCGCTGCATCTACACGTTTAGAAATAGCAGACATTTGGTAACGGTTCATGTAGATCATGTATTTTTGTGCTTTATCCGGATTCTCTTCTTTGAAGTAGTGAACCATAGCACGGAACAAGAAAGTATCTTTGTTCGTGTAGCTCAACCACTCTTTATCTTTATCTTTTGTACCCATCAAAAGTTTGATCTCTTTAACGTCACTGATATCAACACCGGCAATTTTTTCTGCAACTAATTCGTCTGGAATAATATTCCCCATTGAAGCTGGGAAGTGAAAACCTAATACAAACATCTAATCTCCTTTTTCTGTTCTTTTCTTTTCATTATTAACAAGATGTTATTTGTCATTTTCATGACGGCCATTGAAGATTCCTCAAAAGAGGAACCCTCGGGGTAACGTGACTTATTACGCTTCGTGAGCTGCTTTACCGACTTGTGATTCGTCAACTTCGTCTTCAAGACCGAAAGCAAGAAGCAAGTCTTCGAGTTCGTCCATACTGATTGGAGTAGGGATAATTTTCATATCGTTATAAACGATTTTGCGAGCAAGCTCTTTATATTCGCGAGCTTGGTCAGAGTATGGGCTGTATTCAACAACCGTCATACGGCGAAGCTCAGCATGCTGAACGATGTTGTTACGTGGTACGAAGTGGATCAATTGAGTTCCAAGGCGTTGAGCAAGCTCTAGTGCCAAATCGTACTCTTTGTCAGTCATACGAGCGTTACAGATAAGACCTGCAAGACGTACTCCACCGGTGTTTGCGTATTTCAAAATCCCTTTAGAGATGTTGTTAGCCGCGTACATCGCCATCATTTCACCTGACATAACGATGTAAATTTCTTGTGCTTTACCTTCACGAATCGGCATAGCAAATCCGCCGCAAACAACGTCACCAAGAACGTCATAAGAGACGAAATCCAAACCGTCTTCATCGTATGCACCCTCTTCTTCGAGGAAGTTAATCGCTGTAATAACACCGCGACCTGCACAACCAACTCCCGGTTCTGGTCCGCCAGACTCTGTACAGTTGATCCAACCGCCCGGAGTTTCACGATCGAAAAGACCTTTACCCCAAAGACGAGCTTGTTCCATCTCAACGTCTTCAATTGTTCCCATTTCCGCTGCAAGAGAAAGAATAGTATCTTGTGCTTTCTCGTGAAGAATCAAACGAGTTGAATCCGCTTTCGGATCACAACCAACGATCATAATATTTTTACCGAAGTAATGTGACATTGCTGCCAATGTATTTTGAGATGTGGTAGATTTACCGATCCCACCTTTTCCGTAGAACGCGATTTGTCGCAAGCTAGCTGCTCCAGCCATGTTAACCCCTTTTTGTGAACTTCACTTAGGTTGATGCAAGGGGTGTTCTAAGGTTTTTTGCGACATTTCATCCAACAAAGCGACAAAATGACACTTTGCAGACAAATTTGTAGGAATGGCTCTTGCAGGGGTCGGACACAATCGATTTTGTAGGTTTTAGAAGGGTTGTAGATTATGTTTTATAGAAGAAGTTATTTCAGTATGACAATCGAAGACGATACATTAGCCCCATATGGCTGGTTGTAAATCCGTGTTTTTGATAGAATGCGATAGCGCCGCTGTTGCGGTTGTCGGCCCCGAGGGCAAGCCGACCGTATTTTTTTTTCGCAGACTCTGCGATCAACGCTTCCAGCAGAGACGATCCGATCCCTTTCTCGCGATATGAGTGTGTGACGATCATATCTTCGATCAGTCCGACATGTTCTCCTATCGCCGTAGAGACAAGAGACTGCATCGATATCATACCGACAACGCGCCCATCCCATTCGGCAATCAAAACGACCGCATTCGGCGTATCGAGCAAAAGTTTCAATCCGCGACATTGTTTTTCGGCATCGACGGCAAAGTCATCTTCAATACTAAATAGCTCACAGAGCAAGTTCGCCATTTCGGGAATATCGTTATAGGCAGCGTAACGAACGATCATCGTCCGGTTTTCATCCGTTCTAGTATTTCACCCAATTTGTCATGGCGCAGCTGTATCAGCCGCTCGATCTCATCATAATCGAATTTTCCGAAATACGCCATATCAAAAAGTCTGATAAGAGCTGCGCGACAACAGCTCTTGTCACACTCTGTGACGAGTTTCTTTGCTTTTTTATACGGAAGTGAGGTCTCTTGAAAAATGGTGATCGCTTCGGCAACACTCTTGTTGCCGCATTCGCAGATTTCACGTGCCAAGACTTCTTCTTTGGTAGCCATCATCTAAACCCTTAGAGGGAATGCTCCGCTTTGTAGGCATTGGCCTTTTCAACCGCTTCATAAAGCTTTTGCGCAAGTTCAGGCATTTTAACGTGATTCGTCCACACCGCGTCTTCGACGATATCGTGGATTTCAGAGGCGATTTCTATCGCTAAACGTTTCAACTTTGCCAACTCTTTTTTCTGATCCATTTCCGTTATATCCGACATACTAAATCCTTTTTCTGCTTTAAATGCATTTTTTATTCATCTTAGTGCTCTGATTGGATTTTGCAAAGAAAAAACTGAAGAGAATCAAGCGAAAAAAAATGCTTATAAAACTCTCATACGAATATCGGCATACTTCTTAAGTTCTCCAAAATCAGACTCAAAACAGACTGAACAATATCAGTCATGTAACCCTGAAGTCAGATGTTCCCTGCCGAAGAATCTTCGTTAAAGTGAACGCTCAAACGATCACTTTTATTTATGAGCAAATGCTTACTAGAACCAAAGAGTAATTCTCTTTGCAAGAAAGGTACAACATGATACGTTTACTCAAAAGATTGTTTCGATTCCGCAGTAGAAGTCATAAGGAATACCATATCACCAACATTGCGTTTGGATGCTTTGAATAAGATCGCATCCATCAGCAGAAAATTACCGATATTGTATTGTCTTGCTTGGCCGATCAGCATGATTCGGCCATTTTGATTACCCTTTACCCTTAGCATTAAGGTGTCTCATAGGCAATAGAGTTATGTTCTAAATGCTCCGAGCTGTCCTCTTAAAACTTCCGCCAATCTGTATAAATTCCCCGTGGCTGAGGCAATCTCTTCTACGCTTCGTGCATTTTCAAAAGATATCTCATCCACTTTTTGAAGTTTTTTTCCTACCGTTTCCATCATTTTTGTTATATTTTGCACACTATTAAAATTTATATCGGCAGATTCAGAAGCGTTATTCATAGCACTTGCCATTTTATTGATCTTCTCTTCAACCTCATTGGAAGACATGGATATCTCATGCATTTTTGCGGCATTAATATTTATATCTTCACTCGCATCAATAATGGATTGGGTAATGACACTTATTGACAGGTTTGTCTCTGTCAGAGATTTTTGAGTTCGCTCCGCCAGCTTTCTTACTTCATCTGCCACTACAGCAAAACCTCGGCCGTGTTCACCTGCACGTGCGGCTTCTATCGCCGCATTGAGGGCTAATAAGTTTGTTTGATCCGCAATATCGCTGATGACCGACAAAACCCCTTTTACCTGATCGGCATTTTTTGATAATTCATCTAACTTCCCGGCCAAAATGAGTTCTCTAGAAGATGCTTCATTGATACTATAAACCATTTTGAGAATAATATCTCTTGAGCTTTTTATATTATGAGAAGCAAAAACAATTTCCTCTTTTGTTTTCGAACTCTCTTCTAATGAGGTAAGGATAACCCCTTTCAATTCCTGAGCCATAGTATTGGTCTCATCAATCAGTTTTGTCTCTTCTTCCACCCTATTGGATATTCCCAAAGAAGTTACGCTTAACTGTTCTGCTACCGCCGCATTTTCATTGGAGGAATGTTTAATCCCCTCCATTGTATTTCTAAGAGACTCGAATAACGAATTAATGCTTTTAGCCATAATCCCTATCTCATCATTATTTTTTGCATTAAAATGGGTGGTTAGATCTTTTTGATTGGCTGAAGTAAACAGTTTATTGCCGATCTCACTTAATGGCGAAATCAAATTGGATACAAAATACATCGCGATACCAATCACAAAGGCACTAACGATCCCTAAAATTACAACCGTATTTTTTAAAGTTGTAGCGTCTCTCGTGATTTCACTGGTCAACCCCGTAGCGACTATCATGATTTTCCAGTCGCTATAGGGGGTAAAGACAGCGAATCTATCGACACGTTTATCCCCTTCATTCGATTGATATTCAATCGATCCGCCCTCTTTTTTCTCTAGCATTTGCTTAAAAATAGGATTACCGTTTGCATCCGTTAATTTCAGCGAAGTCTGACCTTGTAATGTAGGATGTATAAGAAAATTACCTTTTGTATCTCCCTCTTTCATGTCCAAAACATAAAAATATCCGCTTTCTCCGACTTTTAGCGTTTTGATTTGATTCGTTA
>NZ_JAHFAQ010000048.1 GCF_023250475.1 Sulfuricurvum sp.
TGGAAGGGGAATAGATCGATTCCGGCATTGCTTGGAATATTTTGAAAAGGGTGTTTAGCCTTTCAGAATCCAATGTACGGGTCTGTTCAAAATTTTCGATATTTTGGAGTGCCTGATCACAAGTTTCACTGCCGAAAATAATAATTGCCTCCGGGGCGCTGTTGGCAACATACGAGAGGGCAAGTTCTCCTCTGGTAAGAGCAAGCTCATCCGCAACCGCATCGAGCTGTGTCACCAAAACACCCGAACCCGGAACTTTTGTCTCCGCCGTTTTCGAATCAAGCAGTAAAAGTCCCTGTAAAAAAATACTACGGATAAAAAGCAGTTTGTTATTGGTTTTAGCCTTCTCAATCCACCCCAGAGAGATAGCCCTTTGGTCAAACAGATTGAAAGGGATTTGAATAATATCGACCCAAGGATTGGCAACCGCTTTTGAAAATTCTTCATCCGTATAGATAGAGACGCCGACATTATCTGTGTATTTTTCTTTAATATAACCCATTTTAAGGGCAAATTCCGGACCATTATCGAGCAAAACCGAATCATGGAGCAATACGGCAAACATTCTATCCAGATTGAGTCTTTGACGTGAGTTTTCTAAAATATCAGGGTTAGAGAGAAGCTCTTGCGAAGAAATTTTTGTAATGACATAAAATTTCTCCTCACTATGACGAAAAAAATCGCCGAGAACCTGTTCGCTGTTTCCATAGGCAATCGCCGTATCAAAACAGTTGATCCCCTTTTCGGTTACAGCCGCAAGAATTTTATTCGATTCTTCGGATGAAGGCTGCCCTTGTGTGTTTGCGATACCGTATTGTAATCCCAACTGTACGGTTCCCAGACATAAACCCGAGAGGGTATGATCATTCCATTGTATCTGTTTCATTGTAGACGATATATCGACATTTTGCAGGCATATTTCAAATGATATCCTCCCATTTTAGGGGATCACCGAATTTCAGAGGATACGCTGCTTTTTTCCCGATGATTTCTTTTAAATATTTGGGAGGCAACCCAAATCCGGGTCGCACAGAGCGGATATTCTCACTACTAAAAACTTCCCCTTCGGCAATCTCTTCGGCAATAAAAAGGCTGCGGGAAAACTCACGCGATTGTAAGCTTTTCGCACTTAACTCATACGTCACACGTCCGAGCAGTTTTTCCGTATCACGTACCGCATCGACCATCGCCTTGAACTCATGAGGTTCCAGACTGAAAGAGCTGTCGGCACCCCCCATATTCCTATCCAAAATAAAATGTTTCTCAATAACCCTCGCGCCCAATGCAACAGCAGCCACAGGAGCACTCAAGCTCATCGTATGGTCACTCAACCCTACCGTCACTCCGAAACGATCCACCATATCGGCGATGGTAAGGAGATTCATCTCCTCCAATGCGGCAGGATATGCCGAAGTACATTTAAGAAGAGTAATCTGGTTATTGCCTACACGCCGGCACGCATCGATGGTATCTTCGATATCACTCAACGTTGCAATACCCGTAGAAATAATGATCGGTTTCCCTTTCGCCGCTGCATATTCGATCAGAGGGATATCGGTAATCTCAAAGCTGGCAATTTTATAGGCAGGCACCTCCAGATCGGATAGGAAATCGACGGCGCTGGAATCAAAAGGGGATGAAAATGCTTCCATTCCAAGATTTTTAGCGTGATCGAAAAGTATCTTGTGCCACTCCCAAGGTGTCATTGCTTCGGCGTAAAGATCATGAAATTTTCGTTTGTCCCATTGCGTCCCCTGAGAAATTGTGAACATGTCACTGTCGCAATTGAGGGTAATCGTATCGGGAGTATAGGTTTGAAGCTTGATCGCATCGGCACCTGAAGCTTTCATTGCCGTAATTGTTTCAAGTGCCGTGTCTAAAGAGCCGTTGTGGTTAGCGGAGAGTTCGGCGATAATAAATGTCGCTCCGCTCTCAAGATCAAATTTCCCGAATTTCATTGGAGAACTCTTTCGTAATTAGGATTTTTTTCGCAAACAGTAGATAACTTCCGGGGAATACCCCTCAATGATATTGCACTCCTCATTGATCAGTTTAACCGCCAGCTGATTAATTGGTGCCGTATAGGAAGGTGTCCCTTCCGATAAATATGCGTTCATGACACGAGAAACAAAATAGTAGGTACTTTGAAAATCAACCATTTTAACGATATCAAAATAGCGTGTCACACTCTCCATAAAATCACTCGTCAAATACCGATTGAATTCATGAACTTTTATCGCATCAAGATTCAATTTTTCTCGTACTTCATTCGTCCTCTGCAAAGGCTCTTCAAAACATTCCGTCATTAGATAGATGCCGTTCGGAGTCAAAAGATCATAGATATTTTTAAGCACTTTTTCACGCTCTGAATCGGCTTCAAGGTTAATCAGGAGACGTTTGGTTATGACCGCATCAAAATTTCCCCCCAGAGTTTTGCCCAGATCAGGTTGTGTCGCATCCAAATGATAAAACGACATATCTTGATATTTTGGATCACGCTCTTTTAATGTGTTGGCGGCGGTGATCATCCCCTCGGTAAAATCTGAACCGACAAGCTTGCCTGCAAGACCGTTGTCACGGAGAAAAGACAAAAGCCGTCCGTTGCCACATCCTAAATCGCATACGGTATCATTGGGATTTAACAGCGATCGGATGGTTTGGAGTTCAAGATCTTCCGATAACGTATCGAAATTAACGGCATTGACCGATTGACCGAACTGATCGGCTTGCTTATCCCAAAACTCTTTATTAAACTGCATACTTTTTCTCCGATTTGATT
Organism: Sulfuricurvum sp.; assembly: GCF_023250475.1. Classification (GTDB taxonomy): domain Bacteria; phylum Campylobacterota; class Campylobacteria; order Campylobacterales; family Sulfurimonadaceae; genus Sulfuricurvum. The sequence continues at coordinate 2,780 of NZ_JAHFAQ010000048.1, forward strand.
TTAGAAGTGTACTTTGACAAAATGGCCGGATCGAACGTTTCCAAGATACGATAGCCGCTCTTGTGTAAATATTGAACCATATCGTCTTGGTTGCTTGCTGTTTTAATCGCAATGAACGGAATATCCATATAAAGGACTTCGTGCACCATAACACTCGGCGTGATTATGGCTAGATGACTTTGGTGTAGAAGTTTTGCTACCTGATCAGAATCTACGTGCAGCGCAATATTTTTTTTCCCATCCACATACCTTTCCAATTCGTGTAAATGAATATTTGCGGATGTCGTTACAACACAAATTTCTAAAGAGTCGCTCAATATTTTTAAAATCTCGGAGGTACTGTTGGTCGGGTCGCTTCCCCCCATGGAGACGAAAAGATCATAAATTTTTTCTCTGTTCATCTGTTTTTCTTTTCTAAACTCATCCCGTATCAGCGTATACTCCGCTCCGCATCGAAGTTCACAGTGGGGCGGAACCAACCCGCTATAGCGTTGAGGATCGGCAGAAATATTGTGGTTAAGAAGGATATCGCAATAATGGGGCTGATAGGTATCATCCAAACTCAATACGATAACGCCTGTTTGTTCTTTAATCTGTTGTTCAAAAAGAGCGTCTATTCCGTAGTGATCAAAAATAACCATTTCAATATTCAGAGCAACGATTAACTCGGATAATTCTGCAGGATTATTGGAAGAGAGGATATGAACCGGATAGGGAATACGGTTCATGATATTACCCTCTAACTCTCGACAGGCGAATGTGATAACAGCATCGGGATAGTGCTGTGCCAGGACAATGTCACGCATAATATGCCCCAGTCCGATTTGACTCGAAGAATCCGCACGGATAAGGAGATTTTTACATGATGATTCAGGATTCTCCATCAGAATCCTTTTAAAAACCGGATCCGCGATGTGCGTAGGTATTAAGTACTTCCAGTACCGTATTAGTCACATTTTCCGCATCAAACAAACTCATTTTCTGATGGCAGGGGATAGAGAGTTCCGAGCGGTAAAAAAGTTCAGCGTTGTTCAGCCGAAGGGCTCCGAACCGTTCCGTATAAAAGCTATTTTGGTAAATCGGTTTATAGTGCACCTGCACCCCGAGTCCTCTATTATGTAATTCAGAGAAAATATCTTCTTTGACACAATGAAGTTCCGGAGTGAGAAGCAACGGATAAAGATGACGGGCACTTTGATAGGTCGGATCGATAGGAATCGTACTCAATAGGTTGTTATTTTCAAAATACTCGTCGTAATATCGAGCAATATTCTCACGTACATTAATAAAACGATCCAGCTTATTCAGCTGTGACAAGCCCAATGCTGCGGCAAACTCCGTAATACGAAAGTTATACCCCAAGGAAACCATGTCGGAAGTCCAAAGCTCTTTTTTGACTATACCGTGTGAACGGAACAATCGAAGTTTTTGTGCCAATTCCTCATTGTCGGTAACAACAGCTCCCCCTTCTCCGGTCGTAATCGGTTTGATGGCGTGAAAGCTAAAGATTGTCATATCGGCGAATGAACCGATTTTTTGTCCGTTAATATCGCTCCCCAATGCATGGGAGGCATCTTCGATAACAAGCAGCCCATGCTTTTTGGCGATAGCATTGATCGCCCCAACGGCAACGGGTTTTCCGGCAAAATCGACGGGAACAATAGCCTTGGTTCGCGGAGTGATCAAAGTTTCAATCAGCGTCTCGTCGATATTGCCGTCCATTTTTACATCGCAAAAAATCGGTACAGCCCCCACTGCGATTGCCATATTAGAGGTAGCGACAAAGCTGATCGGAGTGGTAATAATCTCATCGTTTTTGCCGATTCCGGCACTTGCGTACGCAGCATGTAATGCTGAAGTAGCAGAATTAAAAGTAATGCAATATCGTGCACCGACGTAACGGGCTAGCGCTTCCTCAAACTCTTCGACTTTAGCACCTTGAGTCAGATGAGAACTTTTGAGTACCTCAACTACGGCAGCGATGTCATCCTCTTCAATCAACTGGGTCGAATACGGAAGCATTACTACTTCTCCTCATCTTGGGTCAGAGCAATTTTTTCAAGGAGCTCCTCCGGAGTTAGCCACTGCGTATTGGTTTCAGAGCTGTATTTAAACCCATAATCAACAGGTTTCCCTTCCTCGCCGCAATTATTACGGCTAAAGTCAGCGGCTTCGGTGAATTGGATGGTCGGTTTGATCACATAATGGTCATGAAATTCAACCGTAAGATGCGAATCATCACGCGGACACATCACTTCATGCATTTTTTCACCCGGACGGATACCAACTTGTTTATGGGGAAGGTTGGGGGCAATAGCACGGGCTACATCCACCACTTTCATTGAAGGAATTTTAGGGATAAAGGTTTCTCCGCCATGCATACGTTCAAAATTCTTCAGTACAAAATCTACCCCTTCTTGAAGGGTAATCCAAAACCGTGTCATCCGATCATCGGTAATGGGAAGCTCTGTGGCACCTTGTGAAATCAGTTTTTGGAAAAAAGGGACGACCGAGCCGCGTGAGCCTAAAACATTGCCGTAACGGACTACCGCAAACCGGATATCTTTTCCGCCTCGGATATTGTTAGCCGCAACAAAAAGTTTATCAGAGGCCAACTTGGTAGCACCGTAAAGGTTGATGGGACTGGCAGCTTTATCGGTGGAGAGAGCTATCACCCTTCGTACACCGCAATGCAATGCGGCATCGATCACATTTTGGGCACCGTTAATATTGGTTTTGATGCATTCCATCGGATTATATTCGGCAATAGGAACATGCTTAAGCGCTGCGGCATGGACGACATAATCAACGCCGTTCATCGCACTTTCCAGCCGTTGAAGATCTCTCACATCCCCGATAAAATAGCGCATGCACGGATCATTGAACCGTTGTTCCATCTCGTATTGTTTAAGTTCATCGCGGGAATATATAATGATTTTATTGGGTCGGTAAAGTTTTAAAATAGTTTTAACAAATTGTTTGCCGAAACTTCCGGTTCCACCGGTGATGAGAATATTTTTTCCGTTGAGCATGCCATTAACTCCTCTTCACAGTTAACACTATAAAGCAATTTTAATGCCAAAAGAAAAAGTATTCAAATATTTGTTAATTACTACTATTTGACATTGCGCTGATTTGTTGCTGCAAAGAGGAAAACTGGTTATTGAGCTTACTTATAATCGAATCATACGCCGCAAAACGAGCCGTCATCGTGTCGTAACGTGCGGTAAGAAGGGCGCTTGATCGAGCTCTCTCGGTATTCAGTGCTGTTGTCTCATTTTTAGACGCTTCCGTGAGGGTACTCATAAGCCCGCCCGAACCGGTATACGAATCCATCAATGCATTAAGATTCCCGAAAACACCTTCCGTATACGTACCGGATGCACTCGTCGAACCGCTAAAAAATGCTTCGAGAGCAGTGGGATCTGCACTCATTTTCGCATCAAACTCACTTTGGGTAAACGTCATAACCCCAGCTTGTGTCAACCCAACCCCGTATTGGGCCAATGATTGCCCTTTTGAGTCCATTGATGTCATCATCTTTGTAACTTCACGCTTGATGGCTTTAATGGTATTGTCACCGTTGAAAATTCCCACTTTGCCGTTCGTCAGATCACTAAGGGTCATATCGTCGAGCTGTTTAATAAGGGTATTGTAACTGGTGGCTAAATTTTTTACTTCATTACTAATAGCAGCCGTATTTTGGGAAATACCGATATTAGCACTCCCTCCACTTTGTAGCAGATTGATGGTAACCCCGACAACCAGATCATCTACTGAATTGGAAGCTCTCGTAATCGTAATTCCATTGTATTTAAACGTAGCATCACTACCGGTTTGAATACTTTGTATTCCGGTAGGATTAGTTGATGCATCATACGCTTTTAATTCATTATTCATTGTTCCGCCGACAGAATCCGAAAGGGTAACATTCTGATTTGCCCCCGTCTCTTTGGACGTTAGCACAAGATGATATTCACTCGCCCCTGTCTGCAGAATCGACGCTGTGACTTTTGCTCCTGCCGCAGTGTTAATCGAATCTCTAAGATCAAGCAAACTGGTAGTGTTGGTATAGCTGATATTAAAATTTGAACCGTCAACCGACAAACTCATCGTCCCTGATCCGCTCGATATTTTTGCCGTTTCGGATGAAAATGAACCTGACTCCAAGATCCCTTTTTTAGCCATTACCGTATCGGTAACCGAAAAGCTCTGAATGTCACTACCGGAGAGTGCAGTAACACTCACGGCATCATTATTCCCCGAAACATTTCTTTTTTGGTACAGTGTATCATCCGCCAGGGTGCTGGCATTTGACTTAAAAGAGCTCAACAAACTGCTCAAGAGGTCTAATGCGCTCGCTTTTTGCGCTTGAGTCGTAATTTTTTTGTCAATGGGGGTAATCATATTGGCGGTATCGTTAGCTTTAAGCTTATCAATAACATCCGCCGTCAAAACACTTGAACCGATACCGAGTGAGCTAACAGTCCCTGCCATCACAAATCCTTTTTACTCTATATTTAGTGCAATCTATATCGACCGAAACGGCCAAATATTTAATAAACACCCCTAAGCAAAAAAAGTTCCCGTTACTGTTTTTTTGTTATTCCGAACCGTTGTGAGCGAATGGTCATTTCAGTAACACATATCCCCTCTCGAGTGTCAAGCAGATATTGAACCGCTTGTGCGATATCGGAGGTAAGAAGTTTGGTATCATCTTCTTTTCCGACACCGAATCTAAACCCGTCAAAAAAGGGCGTTTCCGTCATATCGGGATTGATTGTGACCACTTTGACTCCGCTGTTGCGCGTCTCTTCAAAAAGGGTAAGTCCGAATGCCCGAAGCCCGGCTTTGGTTGCGCTGTAGAGGGCAGAAAACTTGGAATGTCGGGTTGCTTCGATACTGGTGATATTTACTATTATCCCTTTGGACTTTTTCAAGGGGCGCATCAACGCATTTGCGAGTAAAATAGGGGTTGTCAGATTAAGGGCGATCATATCGGTGATCGTTTTAGAACTGAGTTCCTCATGGGGCTCAAATTTTCCGAATCCTGCGGCATTTACGAGTATTTCCAAATCTTCAAGCTCTATCAATTTTTTTTGAAGGATATCGACCACCGCCAAATCGCTCAAGTCACAGGGCAAATGTTCAAAAAGGGGATGATGGATATCTCCTCTTCGACGGCTCAGCCCTATAACGTTGTATCCGTTTTTAAGTAGCACCTGCGCTATCGCTTCACCGATCCCGGAACTCGTTCCTGTTACAATTGCCGTTGCCATGTTCTGATCCTCTCTTTCGGTAAATACTGGTGTGCTTTTGCCATCAGCGTCTCTAAAATATAGGTTTCAATGGCTTCCGGATAAGTCGCCATCTCATCGCTCACCGAATACGGGTAAAAAGCGACATCGCTTCGGCGAAGTTTTTTCAGGGCTCGAAGGTGGTTTTGACTCATACGGAAGCTCCCTAATGTGAGATGTTCGATTGCATTAGGATCAATCGTAGCGAAAATTGTCTCTATAAGCTTTGGATAAAGTATATCAAAGTTTTCCGTATAGATGACCGGATCGATACACAGTCTCACATTCCACCCTGCAGCAATCGCTTCTTCTGCCGCATTGAGCCGTTTTTCGATGCTTGGGGTAGCGTGTTCGTAAGTGTTGATAATCTCTTGGGGAGAGAGGGTCCATGCCAGCGTTACCCTCGGACTGGGGGTAGTGTTTTTAAGGGCTTTGAAATTGGCGCTCTTTGTTCGGATTTCAAGATGAAGATGCTCATGCTCTACGGCAAATTCAAGCCATCTGAGTGTTTGATGTGTTAGTGATTCTATGGCCATTGTATCGGTATCATACGACGTCGCGACGAGGGTATCTTTCCCTAAATAGGGGCGCAGTTGCTCAAAGGCATCTTCGAGATTGACAAACAGCACCGTGTTAGCCGATGGATAAAGTCCTTGTAAATAGCAATAATCGCAATCATACAAACACCCCATAACACTGGAAGCATAAAAGAACTGCTCTGTACCGAAACCGTCGCTGTACTGGCTCCCCTCATGCAGAAACTTCCCCTCTTTACGGGCTAGAATCAATTTTTTGGAGCCGCTTTGCGCCGCGAAACTCTGTGCAGGCCGGTTAAATACCTCTTTGTAATGATCGATCAGGATAACCTGCGAGTCGGCAAACTTGGCCCGTATCCTTTGCGTTTGAGGGTGTTCCAGCACACCGCGCTCAATGTAGAGGTGGGAAAAAAGCTTAGGCGGTGAGGGAGGAGATGAGCTTTTCAAGCAATAGACTCCTTTCGCGTTTGGAGTTAGGAATGTGCAGATTCAAAGAGAGCGGTTTATCTTTGTGCTTGAGTCGAAAGTACGTGAGGGCATCTTCGAGGGCATCGCTTTGACTTTTAGTAAAATGGTCTTTAAGTATCTCGATCTCATCTCGTTCACCTGCGGAAAATAAAAGGGTTGGTTTCGGTATTGCTTTGAGGCTTGAAATGAGACTATCCAACATATTTACATGAGCATGCAAAAGGGCTATAACCCCCTCTTTCGTCACACTCTCGGGGGTACAATGATCGGAAACGATTTTGACATACGCCATTTGATGAAGCTTACAAAAGCGTGATGCGGCTTGAAAAACCCCGCTGCTCTCCATATCGACCGGATAGTCACAGAGGGTTGATTGGGGTGTACCGACACAACGGATCGACGTTTCACGAAGGGAATGGGTGAAAAGAATATCAGGGTAATAGTGCCGATCTTCATCAATGATTTGATGAATCAAAAGCGCTTCACCGATTAGATAATCCGAAGGTGCTCCGCAGATTCCGATATTGATCAAGATATCTTCTTCTTTGGGAATCCGCCATCCCATCAAGGCACTTACCGCCATCAGAGCATTGGTTTTCCCCATCCCGCATACCAGTAATACCATCGCATCATTTCGATAGAGGGTAAACGGGAGCGACCTATCCCGTTTGAGGCAATAATGCTCACATATAGGTCTGGCTTCGGCGTCGAGTGCAGTAATGAAGTAAATCATAAATTTATTATAGCACCATCTTGCATTTGCAGGTTTAAACGGCTATAATTCGCCAACTCTTCTAGACCTGTGCAAGGGCGTGGATGGACAGCGTGTCAGGGTAGGAATACAGCAGCACACCCTTCCATGTTTTGTGCCGCAGGTATCTGGGAGAGCCCCTTTTCTTAACCTCTTTTTACTTTATCCCCGAATTTTTTCATAAACTTCTCTAGCTTTGGTGCAATCACGACATGACAGTATCCCTGCGTCGAATGCTCTGTGTAATAATCTTGATGATACCCTTCAGCCGCAAAAAATTCCGGAGCAGAGGAGAGTTCCGTTACGATAGGATCACTCCAACTTTTTTGCGCATCTGCGAGAGAGCGTTCGGCAATCTCTTTTTGAGCTTCATCGTAATAGTAAATGACGGAGCGGTATTGCGTCCCGCGGTCAGCTCCTTGGGCATTAAGGGTGGTCGGATCATGAATCGCCCAAAATATCTCCAAAATATCCGCATACGAAATGACGTCAGAATCATACGTGATCTCAACCACCTCCGCATGCCCTGTAGCTCCGCTGCACACTTGCTCATAACTAGGATTTTTACGCGCCCCTCCAGCGTATCCGCTGAGTGCGCTCTGAACCCCATTAAGACGATTATAGACCGCTTCGATACACCAAAAACATCCACCGCCCACTAAAGCTTTTTCCATGATTTACGCTCTTTCTCTTTTTTAGAGTGATTATCTACCCATTCCACTGTAAGGGTGTTGAATAAAGAGGATTGCTTTGAGCCTTTAAGTTACCGTGCCGTAACACTTCACCGATACACTGACGTTTATAAAATCTAAAAAAGGAGACCCCAATGGAAAAAATGACACCGTTAGAAAAAACACTTGTCAAAAAACTACGCCGATCCAAACGCGCCAGCTGGATGGTTGATTAATACCGTACGATAGAGCTCACAGTGAGCCGTATCTGCTTCCTCTCTTCAAATATTCTAGGCTATTTTTCTTGGCTCCCGATTAAGCCGAATCTCAAAACAAGCCCCTTTGCTCGTATTATAAACACTCAGCTTTCCTAAAAAATGTTTCTCAATAATCGTTTTTGCCATGTATAGCCCGATTCCCGTCCCTTGAGATTCAAATTTGGTGGTAAAGTAAGGATCAAATATCTTGTCGATAATCGACGCATCAATCCCGCCCCCCGTATCTTCGATGCTAATCGTACAGTAACGCTCGTCTGTCACACACCGGATGCGGATAAGGCGTTCATTTCCTCGACGCTGTTCAATCGCTTCACGGGCATTATTGACCAAATTAATCAACACCTGCTTGAGCTCGTTAGGGTAAACTAAAACTTCTATGGAAGGATCGATTTCCCGCTCCACCGTTATTTTCTTGCGTACCAACAAAGGCCCCAACAAAGCTTCGACATCATTGATAAGGGCATTAATATTGACTGCGATTTGACTGCGGTCTTGTTTGAAGAAATTTCGAAAATCATCAATTGTCTGTGACATGTATTCGATTTGGGCTTCGGCGATTTCAATCACTTTTCCGGATTCGCCCTTCCCGCCCAATGCACAACTGAGATTTAACCGTGTCATCGAGAGCCCCAAAATATTCAGCGGTTGGCGCCATTGATGGGCGATCGATTCGAGCATCGAACCGATTTCAGCCATTTTCGCTTGCTGCATCAACAGTTTTTCCTGCTTCCGATTTTTTTCAACGGCCTTATCGATCTCATCTTGAAGCCGTTGATTAAAGGTTTCGAGTTCACCGGTTCGTTGACGTACCAATACATCCAATCGATGATTTTTATAGGTCACTAAAATAAATAATAGCGCCATAAATCCGGCTATTCCCCACACTAAGCGGTAATTAATGGGCTCATCATGTTCCATTGCAAGCCAATGTCCATGTATCTCATCGTATTCTGCGGGGGTAATAGAAGCCAAAACCTTATCGGAGATAGTGGCCATTATCCCCCAATCCTTCCGAAAAGCAAATGCAAGGTCATACCGAAACGGTGTCTCTCCGACCACTTTGATATTTTTTAGATTGTGCTGTTCTATCAAATAGCTTACAATACTCAAACCTTCAATACAGGCATACGCTTCACCGGAAGCCACTTTTTTAAGGGCTTCGAGAGAGTTATCCGCCAAAACCGGAATGACCTTAGGATAATAGATACGGAGATATTCCTCACTGGCATAAGAGCGGACAACGGCGACTTTTTTTCCGTTCAAATCGTTTAAATCATTAACGTATCCGACTTTTGAATTGGTGACGATAACCATTGTTTGTTTTAAATACGGGCGGCTAAAGGCCATACTCTCATTTCGGTTATCGGTAATTGCCGCCGCGGAGAGCATATCCAGTTCTCTATTGTTAACCGCACGAATCGAATCGCTCCAAAGCGGTCGGCTATAATCAACCTCAAAACGGACTCCCAACCGTTTTTCAAGAAGATGCAGATACGATGCACTAATTCCCGTATGCCTCCCTTTTTCATCAACGGATTCAATAGGAGGCCAATTGTGGTCTATTCCGACACGAATCACAGGGTGGGTCTTAAGCCACTCTTTTTCCTGCTCGGTTAAATGGAGTTTGTCATGCTTATAGAGCAAAGGTTCAAAGCTGGGGATTGCTTTAATTACCCCCATCAGTCGATACCCCTGCGCAATCATCTCCAGACGAATCGGATCAATCGTTCCAAAAGGGGTATTTGCTCGGAAGGCAAGCGCTTTAAGGACCTTCCCCTCATAAATTAACGCTTCGAGAGATTTATGCTGCGGATTGTAGTTTCGATAGATCATGGCAGCTGTCTCTTCAATATGATCAAACGCCCAGAGCCATCCCCTCATCGATGCATCGTAAAAAGCCTCTGATCGTTCAGGATGGTGAAGGGTCTCTTCTTTGCTTGTAAATAGAATATCGCTGTAGTAATTAAATCCGTACTCCTTCGGATCAATCGAATGGGTTTCTATCCCTGATTGTTTCAAAATAAAAGGCTCATTCGAAATATAGGCAACCATGGCGTCGGTTTCACCGCGAGCCAACGACATCGGATCAAAGGAGTGGGGCTGTACTTTCAAATCGTTTGTTTTCAAGCCGACACTTCTGAGCATAGCTTGAACCTCAGCCCATTGAACCATATCATCGGTTAGCATGACACGTCGATTCTTTAAATCTTTGGCACTGTTAATATTGCTATCTTGACACGTCAGCAAAACCATAGGGGAGGATTGATAAACAGCCGCCATTAAAACAATGGGAGCACCGTTAATATAATTCACAATTAAAGAGGAGTGACCGACTCCGTACTGCGCCTTTCCATCCAAAACGCTTTTTAGCGATGCCTCTTTCTTATCCGCATCCAAGATGGTGACATCCAAGCCCGCATCCGAGTAATACCCTTTTTGCTTCGCTACATAATACCCCGCAAACTGGAATTGATGAAGCCACGGCAACTGGAGCGTCACCGACTCGTTCGACCATGCAAGCGAGATCAAAAAAATGGATAAAAGGAGCATCTTTTTCATACTAAGAGTGTATCCAAAGAATTATGTTTTCATACTTAGAACCCTTTAGGCTAGAGTTCGATAAAATTCTTTTTTATTTTTATTGCACAAGGTCTCTGCTATGTCGGTCAAAAACACTCTTCTTGAAACTATCTCCCGTCGTCCCCTCATCATTGACGGTGCTATGGGAACCCAGCTTCAAGAGCGTGCCGACCGTATTCCCGAAAGTGCTTGGGAGAATCTTGAGGGGTGTAATGAGCTCCTCAATGTCACCGCTCCTGAAGTCATGAGCGATATTTTTCACGCCTACCTGACCGCCGGAGCCGATCTGATTACTACGAACACTTTCGGCTCGTTCAGCTGGGTTTTGGAAGAGTACGGGATTGGACACCGCGCTTATGAACTCTCCCGCGCGGGGGCAGAAGTTTGTAAAGCAGAGTGCGACAAGTTCTCTACTCCCGAGCATCCCCGCTTTGTACTCGGCTCGATCGGACCGGGAACCAAGCTCCCCTCTCTCGGACATATTCACTACGATGAGATGTTTGAGGGGTATCTGGAGTGCTGTCTGGGACTTATCGACGGTGGATGCGATATATTTCTTTTAGAAACCTGTCAAGATCCGTTACAGATTAAAGCGGCTCTCCATGCCTGTGAAGCGGCGAATAAAGAGCGTTCTGCGGCTTTGCCGATTATGGTTTCGGTCACCATAGAGCTTGCCGGAAGTATGCTCATAGGAACCGATGCGCAAACGATTGCTACGATTATGGAGCCGTTCGACATTATCAGTCTCGGATTCAACTGCGGCACGGGACCGGAACAATACGGCAAACACATTAGAACCCTCTCCGACGTATGGGGAAAACCGATCTCCGTTCATGCCAATGCGGGACTTCCGCAAAATCGCGGAGGCTATTCGTACTACCCGATGGGACCGGATGAATTTGCACAGCTTCAATCTGATTTTTTGGCGTATGATGGAGTCAGTTTCCTCGGCGGATGCTGCGGAACTACCCCTCAGCATATCCGTGCACTGGTGAACAAAGTTTCCACCATCACGCCGAAAAAACCAAGCGGAGAAACACCCCCCTCTATCGCATCGCTGTTTAATAGCGTCGAACTTATCCAAACACCCTCACCCTTGCTGATCGGAGAACGCTCCAACTCGACCGGGTCGAAAGCGTTTCGCGAACTGATCATTGCGAGCGATTATGAGGGAACTCTGAGTGTCGCTCAGGCTCAAGTGCGTGACGGCGCCCATTGTCTCGATGTCAACGTCGAATTTGCGGGGCGTGACGGTGCGGTCGATATGGCACACGTCATGAGACTCTACAACCAAAAAATCCCCATCCCTCTCATGCCCGATGCGACACGGGTCAATACAATGGAAGAGGCGCTCAAATGCATCGGCGGAAAACCGATTATTAACTCGGTCAACCTCGAAGACGGCGAAGAGCGTTTAGATGCGATCTGTTCGCTTGCCAAAAAATTTGGAACGGCCTT
>NZ_JAHFAQ010000049.1:0-5486 GCF_023250475.1 Sulfuricurvum sp.
ATCGGGACGAGTTTCGATGGCGTAAGGAAATCAAGATGATGCAATCCGAATTAATCGGCTTGTGGATCGAAACGTTTAAAATCGCCTTGATTTTATCGTTACCCGCGTTGTTGGTCGGGATGTTTTTAGGACTTGCGGTGAGTATTTTTCAAGCGACAACCCAAATCAATGAAATGACCCTCAGCTTTATTCCAAAGATCATCGGTATTGTCATCGTAATTATCCTCACCATGCCGTGGATGATGAATGAGATGCAGGATTTCACAATCCGTATGTTTAATATGATACCTACCTTTATGCAATGAATACCAAAACGATCGATTTTTCTAAATTTAGCTCCATTCGTATCGGACCCGTAGTCGAGGTAGCCCTCATCGAAAACGATATTGTGCCGAAGGATCATTTGATTATCGGATCCGCCAACAACGTCCTTATATCCCCTACCCCTCCGCCGCTCATGATCCTCTCCAAAGAGTACGATTATATCCGACTGGACGAGGACGGTCTCCATATCGGCGCGGCTATTCCGGGGGGAAGGGTCGTTTCGTTTTGTAAAAAGAACAATATCGCCCATTTCGAATATCTTTCTAAGCTCCCCGGTACCCTCGGAGGGATGATTAAGATGAATGCCGGGCTTAAAGAGTTTGAAATTTTTAACCATCTGATTGCTATCCGAACGATAAGCGGTTGGATTCCGAAAGAAAAAATCCAATACGGCTATCGTAAAACCTCTATCGACGAAGTGATATTTGAAGCCGTATTCGATGCTGAAGCCGGATATTCGGTTGAGAGGTATGAGATGTTTGCCCAAATGCGCTCCAATCAGCCTCATGACCCGAGTGCCGGAAGCTGTTTTAAAAATCCCCCGGGCGATTATGCAGGGCGCCTTATTGAAGCGGTAGGGCTCAAAGGGGAACATATCGGTGCAATGGCCTTTAGCAATGTTCATGCTAATTTTCTCGTCAATACCGGTGGAGGAGTCTATCAAGATGCTTTAACGCTTATACATCTTGCACAAGAGCGCGTTAAAGCACAGTTTGACATTGATCTTCAATGCGAAATCGTCCTCATTGATCAAAAATTATGACGAAACAATGATTGTTTATATTGACTTTAGTCGTCACACTTCGATAGAATGACGATGAAACTAAAAATGATAAAGGATTTAAGCATACAATGACGGTAAGTTATATCCGACCTGATAAAGACTTTGATGGCGTTTATGAGCAGCTTAAATTAATCAATGGCTATGCCGATCAAAAGGGGATTACGATCCAAGAAGAGATGGTGGATCAAACTTCCCAAAACAAACGGCTCAGCGAACGGCATGAAGTTGTTCGATTTTTTCGCTCTCTGGATGGAGACACCTTGATCATTTACGATACATGGACATTAAGCAGTTGTATCGAAGATGTTGTCCAAATGTTTAGTTGCCTCCTGAAAAATAACAATACACTCCATTTTGTCAAACCGGGCGTAATAATCGATCGCAAAAGTGATACAATGGTCGTTTTAGGTCTTATTGATCAACTCCGGCAGGTGTTGCAAGATGACGCAAAAAAAGGGATTGGACGTCCGCGCGGATCAAAATCATCATCAAAATTCGATATTCACTTGGAACAAATTATCGATTTATTGAAGAAACGTCGCAGTGTAAGCGAAATTGCACGGGTTTTAGACGTGAGCCGAAGTTCACTGAAAGACTATATAGAATCGCGTGAGCTTAAAGAGGTTGTTAACGGTATTGTCGGTATCGGTAATGATGCGGATGCGGAAGCAACAGTAATCGGGACAATTCGGTGTCCGATTGATGAATCACATATAAGGGAAAATGTATGAGCACGGAAACAGCCCCTAAAGGGAAAGAATATTTGTCCGGATGGACACCTTGGCGTATTAAACGGTACTGGTTTTATGGATTGGTAACTATTTTATCGCTCTCTATTCCATGGATTACCATAGAGGGAAATCACCTCTTCTTGTTGAGCTTCGATAAACTCAAACTCCATTTGATGTTTATTCAATTCGATATGCAAGAGCTCTATTTGATGCCGTTTTTGCTGATGATTCTTTTTATCGGTATATTCGGTATTACCGTATTGGGCGGACGTGTTTTTTGCGGATGGATCTGTCCGCAGACTATTTTTCGTGTCGTTTACCGTGATCTGATCGAAACAAAACTTCTTGGGCTTCGTAAACGGATCAAAAACAAGCAACAAGAGCCTGATTATTCTAAATTGGAAAATAAGATCAAACGTCTCGTAGCCATTCTACTTTGGACGGGGCTTTCTTTTGTCGCAGCCGCAGACTTGATGTGGTTTTTTGTACCGCCGGAAGATTTTTTAGCCTATATCCAAAATCCGATGGAACATACCGTGCTTGTCGGTTCAATTTTGGGGATCGTCGCCTTTTTGGTGTATGACGTCATTTTCCTACAAGAGAATTTCTGTGTCTATGTCTGCCCCTATTCTCGTATCCAATCGGTTTTGTACGATGATGATACCGTTATGGCGATCTACAATCCAAACCGTGGCGGTGAGATCTATAATGAGCACAAAGAGAAAGTTTTTACGAAACAAAATGACCTCTTAAATCTAAATCCTAAGGCAGAATGTACAACGTGCGAAAGCTGTGTAACCGTATGTCCTACCCATATTGACATCCGTAAAGGTCTACAGTTAGAATGTATCAACTGTTTAGAGTGTGTCGATGCGTGTACTGAAGTGATGGGGAAACTCGGCAAACCTAGCCTTGTCGAGTGGTCAAGTGAAAAAGAGACCTTATTTATGAAAGGCAAAACTCACTATTTGCGTCCTAAAATTATTGGATATATCGCCATTTTAATCATTGTCACTGTTATTCTGGGAATGATGGGAAGTAAAAAAGAGTATATGCTCCTCAACATCAATAAAGAGAATCGTTTGTACTCGATACATAATGACGATGGGAAAGTCAAAGTTGAGAATGCTTACACTTTCTTATTGCAAAATACGTTGAATGAAGACCATGAGTACTACTTTGACATCGTTGCTCCAGTGGGGATGGAAGGTAAAATTAAAATCGAAGAACCGGAAGAGGCGTTCAAAGTCAAACCGGGAATCGTTAAGAAAAAAGTTGTTGTTTTGTACACCGATGAGCTCTTGGTCAAAGATGAGCGTAAAGATACCGTGATTCCGATTACGATCAATGCATACGCTGTCGATGCCAAAGACAAAGTCGCGGTAACACGCCAGTCAACCTTTACTTTCCCTCGTGCTGATTTATTAAAAGGCGAAGGTGATCATAAAGATAAAGAAGAGGATTAATCCTCTTCTCTCCCCTTTTCCCTCCTAATCTCCCATTTATAGTACAATACCCTCCATGAAAAAAATAGCAATTATCGGCGGCGGCGCGAGCGGTTTGATGGCAGCGCTTACAGCTGCCCGGGCAGGTTCCGATGTCACAATGTATGAACATAACTCCGGTGTCGGAAAAAAGATATTAGCTTCCGGCAACGGGCGATGCAATATTATCAATACGACCGTCTCTTACGAGGATTATGCGGGAGCGGATCCGCAGTTCGTTACGTATGCCCTTAAACAACTGGGGTTTAGCTATTTTGAAAAATTCTGCCACTCTATCGGGCTCCTATTGGATATCAAAGAGGATGGTCGATGCTATCCCCTCTCCAATGAGGCAAAATCGGTATTAATCGCTTTTAAAAGTGCGGTGAGTGATGCGGGAGTACGTATCTGCACGGAAACTATCGTGAGCGCTATTTCCAAAAAAGATACCCAATTTATTGTCGAAACCGATAATAATAAAATGCTTTATGATAAGGTACTTATTGCAACCGGTTCTGAAGCGGCACCCCAACTGGGAGCAACTGCGGATGGGTATATTTTTGCAAAGAGATTCGGGCATGAGATTCTTCCCACCTATCCCTCTTTGGTACAGCTCCATTTAGTTTCTAAAAACCACCACAAAATGGCAGGAGTCAAAACGACTGCTGAAGTCACTCTGATTATCGATGGCAAATCCAAAGAAAAAATCCAAGGAGATATTCTGTTTGCTGCGTACGGAATTTCGGGTTTGGCTATCCTCGATATAAGTCAGAAAGCTTCGTATGCTCTCCATACCAAACAACGCGTTAGTATAGCTCTCAATCTTCTCCCCCGCTATGATAGAGCAACCCTTACGAATATGATTGAAAAATTATTTTCATCCGTCCCTAAACATGATGTCCATACCGCTCTATGCGGACTAATCCCAGCAAAAATAGCAACCTATCTTCTCGAAGATGCTGCCATATCACTCTCTTCCACGGTATCGTCCCTATCACCCAAAGAGATCAAAAAACTGACCCATCTGATCGGTGAATGGAAGTTTGAGGTGAGCGATACCCACGGTTTCAAACATGCCGAAGTGAGCGGCGGCGGTGTCAGTACAGCACACATCAATAACAAAACGATGGAATCAACGCTGATTGAAGGTCTTTATTTTGCGGGTGAAGTTCTGGATATTGTAGGACGTCGCGGGGGGTATAATTTTAACTTTGCGTGGGCCAGCGGTATGATCGCCGGCAAGGAGATGGCTAAAAAGTAAAAATTACTTTTTAGCTCCGTAACGTTTACGATCACTAGGATCTAACCAACGTTTACGGATACGGATACTGATCGGTGTAACTTCGAGAAGTTCATCGTCTTCGATCCACTCTAATGCACGCTCAAGGTTCATATCACGTGGCGGAACAAGTTTAATCGCTTCATCGGCACCTGATGAACGTACGTTTGATTGTGCTTTACCTTTGATCGGGTTAACATCAAGGTCGTTTGAACGGCTGTGCTCACCGATGATCATCCCTTTGTACACTTTCGTTTGAGGGGCTGTGAAAAGGACACCGCGATCTTGGAGGTTGAACAATGAGTACGCTAACGCAACACCGTCTTCCATAGAGATCAACGCTCCGTATTGACGGCTCTCAACGTTACCGGTGTAAGGACGGAATTCAAGGAATGAGTGATTCATTACACCCTCACCTTTGGTATCAGTCAAGAACTGACCACGGAAACCGATCAAACCACGTGCAGGGATTTCGAACTCTACGCGAGTAAAGCCCTCACCCATCGGTACCATTGCTTTCATTTCCGCTTTACGACGGCCAAGACGCTCGATGATCGTACCTGCATTGTCTGCCGGAAGGTCAACGACCAAGTGCTCGAACGGTTCACATTTGACCCCTTCGATCTCTTTTACGATAACTTCAGGACGTCCGATACCGAACTCGAAACCTTCACGACGCATGTTTTCTGCAAGAATCGTGATTTGAAGTTCACCACGACCGGAAACGATAAATTTACCTTCTCCGACGGTTTCGTAACGCATTGCTACGTTGGTGTTCATTTCAGAATCAAGACGCTCGCGGATTTTGTTCGCGGTAACGTGTTTACCCTCTTGACCTGCAAGGGGAGAGTCATTAACCGAGAAAACAACGGTCAATGTAGGCT
>NZ_JAHFAQ010000049.1:5496-14776 GCF_023250475.1 Sulfuricurvum sp.
GCATCGGATCAAGTGGCATAGGATTTTGTGGATCACAGATGGTATCCCCAACGTCTACCGTTTCAATACCGGCAACCGCGACGATATCACCCGCTTCTGCTTCTTGGATCTCCATACGGTTAAGACCCATGAATCCGATCAATTTTGAAATTTTACCTTTAACCATTTCGCCATCGGCTTTTGCAAGGAGAATGTTATCCCCTTTTGCAATTTTACCGTTGAAGATACGAGCGATACCGATTTTACCAACATAATTATCGTAGTCCAATGTGAAAACTTGTAATTGTGTTGGGTTCTCAGGATCACCAGTAGGCTCAGGCACTTTTTCTAGAATAGTGTTGAACAAACAAGTGAAATCACCATCAGGGTCAGACATATTGAGTTTCGCCATACCATCACGAGCTGCTGCATAGACGATCGGGAAATCGAGTTGATCTTCCGTCGCATCCATTGCTACGAAGAGGTCGAATACTTCATCTACTACGCGCTCAGGATCAGCGGAAGGTTTGTCGATTTTGTTGATAACAACGATTGGCTTGAGTCCAAGAGCCAACATTTTTTTAACAACGAATTTCGTTTGAGGCATAACACCCTCATACGCATCAACAAGGATCAAAGCCCCGTCAACCATTTTTAATACGCGCTCAACTTCTCCACCGAAATCGGCGTGACCCGGAGTGTCGATAACGTTAATTTTATGATCGCCAAAGCGAATCGCTGTATTTTTAGAAAGAATGGTAATCCCGCGCTCTTTTTCAAGGGCGTTAGAGTCCATAGCTCTTTCATTCACTTGCTCGTGGCTTCCATATGTACCAGATTGCTTAAGCAACCCGTCAACTAAAGTCGTTTTACCGTGGTCAACGTGTGCGATTACGGCGATGTTACGAATTTTTTGCATTGCTGTCCTTTGATAGGGCAAAGATTTTCGCGGATTATATCGCAGGTAAGGTTAAGGAAATGTTAAGCAGTTTAAAGAGTGTTACCGTTTGGTTACTTTTTTTAAGTGGAATATTTTTTGCTTTACATAATTACTTTAATATAAGAGCGCATAAATCGTACGCTCGCACAAGGATCGTTTATGATCATTCAAAGCAAAGAAAATAAGACTCAAGCATCGCTCGCCGATTTGCTGGGTGGAAATGCAAAAAATACATCCACTGCCAAATCGAATGATCTTTTTTCCAAACTCTTGAACTCATTTGGAATGCAGACCAAAAATAGTGACACTAGTCATGATTTCAAAGCGATTATCGATCCTAAAAATAATTCGTCGAAAAATACCTCTCAGCTCAATGAATTGCAGACATTGCTAAACGGAAGTGAAAAAAAAGAGTCAACTCTTATCACTAACGACATGCTCTCGACTTTATCCAATGATCAGGTTCGCACCCTTATCAATCGGGCAAAAGATTATCTTAAAAACGAAATTACCACGAAAAATTCGGAATATCAAGCCGATCCAAAATTGTTACCTAAAACACTTGGAGGACTCGTCAAATTAGCCGAAAAATTAGGTTTGGAACCGCAATCCATAACTCTTTCAACGTTAGTTACCGATCCGGAAGAGAAAGCATCGTTTGCCCCGGGGCTCCTCTCTAAACCGCTTTTAGAAACCAAAGCGCTTGCCGCTCTTTCCTCATCGGTCCAAGAAGAATCTCCGATGGAAGCGATTACGCAGCTTATCAGCGAACTCAAAGCAAAAGAACAAAAAAACAATAAAACAGACACCACCACTGAACGTTCCGAAAAAGCTCCTTCCGAAAAACCTGAATCACAGCCTTTAAAAGCACTTCTTCAAAATCTTGACAAACATGAGGGGGAAGCAATTTCGATCGCGGTATCCGATAAAAATGATCCGATAAAAATATCCCCATCTTCATCGGCATCGACAAACAGATCCGACATGCTCATCGCCTTATTGCAAGGCTCAAACGAGACCAAGGAGTCTAATGCGGAAGCGGCGAATACCTTGAAAGTCGAAGGGGAATCCGCGAAAGGGATGCATGCCCTTAAATCTGATTCGCTTGAAGTCAAATCCAAAGAGGCTGCGCAAAGTATGCGCTATTTTGCGAGTGACCTCAAAGAGGCCGTTCAAGAGTATAAGCCCCCATTTACCCGTCTCACAATGAAACTCAATCCCGAAAAACTGGGTGAAGTCGAAGTGACTTTGGTACAACGAGGGAACAATGTCCACGTCAATATTCAATCCAACAATACCAATAGCGTCGCGTTCTTAGCCCATAACGCTACCGAGTTAAAAGCGCAACTCGCTTCTCAGGGCATTACCAATGCAACCATGAACTTTATGTCCGGCGGCGACGGACAGGGCAATCAACAAGCAGGACAGCAGCAGCAAGGACAGCAGCAGCAACGCTTCCGTTCCTACGAGTCGTTTGAAGAACTCAAACTTAACGAAGAGCAATTATCGGCTCTTGAAATTATTATTCCGCACTACGCGTAATTAAAGGAGGACATTATGGCTATTAATGCTTATGGAGCTTACACGGCAGACACCGCTTACAGTGGAGCAACGACAACGACAGCGACAAAAGATAAAAGTGCTCTGGGAAAAGATGACTTTTTGAAATTGTTACTTTTAGAGCTAAAGTATCAAGATCCGACAGCTCCGATGGACAGTGAGAAGATTTTGTCTCAAACATCACAACTTGCAACACTCGAATCGGCGGAGAATACGAATAAAGCCCTTGAAACACTGGCAACGTCACTGACCGCATCAATGCAATATTCAGGGATTTCGGCAATCGGCAAAATTGCCGATACGGGAAGCAACGGAATCGTCCTTGAAAAAGATAAAAGTGTTGATTTCGAGCTTTATTTCCCGGATGACGTAACCACCGGAAAAGTGAATGTCTTAGACAAAAACGGAAAAATCTTAAAAACAATGACGATCGGCGCTACCGATGCGGGTGTAGCAAAATATACCTGGGATGGCAAAGATGATGCCGGAACCACCCTCGATGCGGGAATCTACTATGTCGAATCGACTTATACCAAAGCGGATAATACCTCAGCTACCACACGAGTCGGACGCTATCCGATTGAATCCATCAAATTCGATCAAGGTAAAACCTATGCCAAACTAGGTTCAAACTATGTCGATTTCAGTACGATCTCAGAAGTAACGGCAAAATAAGGAATCCATCGTGAATCAAGCTTATTATACTGGTATATCGGGTGTTATGTCATTCCAATACGGAATGGACGTCGTCGCGGACAACCTTGCCAATGTCAATACAATAGGGTATAAAGGCTCCACCGCCGAATTCTCTGATCTTTTTACCAATGCACTCGTGAGCGCAGGAAAAACTCCTACAGCTAACGATATCGGTATTGGGACAAAGCTTCAGGCAACAACCACTCAAATGCTAAACGGATCCCTTCTTGACAGCGAACGCTTTAACGATCTTGCCATCAGCGGAAACGGTTGGTTCGGTGTGGTATCGGGTAAAGACGACTATTATACGCGAGCCGGAAATTTTGTGTTTGACGAAGTCCAAAAAACTGCCGGCGACGTTAATTCATCGGTTGCAAGACTCACCACTACGGACGGAAAATTCGTAACGGGGACGATGCTTACCAATTTTTCCTATAACGGCGCGTTTGATTACGGCGACTTAACCTCAAACGGTGCTACCGGTGCTTATGTTGTCAATGACCCCACCAACGAAGTTGACCTTGGCAAGGTAGATTCTCAGGGTTTATTGGAGTTTCCCACTCGGCTTGCGTATCCCGTCGAACCGACGACCAAAGCAGAATTCTTCGGTAATCTCGGAACGGATAACGTTACACGTACCATCAGTGCGGATGTTGTCAGCGGTAATAATGAGCGCAATCGCCTGAAACTGGCCTTTACCCTGAGTTCCGTTCAGCCTACGGATGGGGGAGTTGCCTGGGATGTCGTCGCCACCGTCACCTCAAATGACGGAACCAAGGTTTACGATACGAAAAGCGGTCAAGCTATTTTCAACGGAACAGGGGGGCTAAGCAGCTGTACCATCACCTCGGTGAATAACGACGGCACCTCTGTCGCCGTTGATTTAGGAAACAATTATAACGGTGTTATCTCTACAGACGGTGTTGCCGCCAGTGGATCATCCCGTTCCAACGGTGTTTCCGGCGGAACCCTCACCAAATACGGAATTAATCCCAATGGAGTTATTGTCGCTGATTTCTCCAACGGCAGACAAAGTGCTATCGGCCGCATAGCGGTATACCATTTTCAAAACGACCAAGGGCTAAATCGTGCCGGAAGTACCGATTTTCAAGAGAGTACCGATAGCGGAAAACCTATTTTTTGGACGGATGCAACCGGGGCAGCCGCCACTGGGGCATTGGTTTATAGCGGAAAACTCGAAAACTCGAATGTCAGAATGGATGTAGGACTTACGGATATGATAATCAACCAGCGTGCTTATCAGGCCAATGCCAAAAGTATTACAACCGGAGATGAATTAGTCCAAAAAGCATTGCAGATGCATCGCTAATTGGAATAATTTTTGCTTTTAAATTTTACTTTGTCATAAAAAGGACATATTATGTTACGATCACTCTTCGCAGGTGTTACCGGTTTGCAATCGCATCAGGTTGCAATGGACGTTGAATCCAATAATATTGCTAACGTAAACACGATCGGATATAAATATTCGCGTGCCAATTTCTCTGATTTGCTAGCCCAGACCAATCAAATCGCGACCGCTCCGCAAGGGCAAATCGGAGGAAAAAATGCCGTTCAAATCGGGTTGGGAACAACGGTTAGTTCCGTCACCCGTATCCATTCGCAAGGCTCGATCCAAAACACCGATAAAAATACCGACGTCGCCATCCAAGGAGACGGTATGTTTATCGTCAGCTCCGATGGGGGAAATACCTATAAATACAGCCGTTCAGGAGACTTTAAATTCGATGCTGCCGGAAACTTTGTCGATAATAACGGGTTTATCGTTCAGGGATGGGTACGAGATGAAAAAACAGGCCTTGTCGATGCAACCGCACCGATCGCCAATATCCAAATCCCGCCGGGACTAACGACTCCTGCAGAAGCGACATCCGAAGTGGTCATCAAAGCCAACCTCAGTTCGGGGGATAAAGTTGACCAATTCAAACCGATCTATAACCTCGATACCAATAGTCTCAACACCAGCGGTGTCGACGGTCTAGCCAACACCTCCGATGATGATCGTCCTGAGTTTTTCAATGTCTTGTTTGATGCGAGCGGAAATGCATTGAATCTTCAAAGCGGTCAAGGGATGTGGACCAGTTACCAGCCCTCAACCTATCGCGATATAATTTCCGCACCTGCTGCTGGTGCTTTAGCTTTTGACGTTAACGGGGTTTCTATGTCAATGGTATTTGCCGGTACAGAAACAGCCTCTCAAGCAACCAATATGATCGCCGCTAAAATCAATGCCAACACCGCAACGACCGGGGTGAGTGCCGCACCGGATCCCGCAAATCCAAATGTTTTGATTTTGACCAATGATAATACGCGGGGAACAACGGCTGCTAGTAAAAATATTAGTCTCGTCGTCACTTCAGATGCCGCAGGAACCAGTCTATCCAGCGGAAGCGATATTACCGCATTTCAATATTCTTTTGTCAGTGCCGGAGCTACCCCTGTCGCTGAAACCGATGCAAGCGGCACTATTCGTCAATTCACTTCAACGGAAGATTTGCGGGCTCAAATGCAATGGGATGCCCGTCTTGTCGGGGATGACCACAATAGAGTCGGTACCGTTGCTCAGGTCGATACCGTTGTATTCGCACCCGACGTAACAGCTGCAGGTGATACTATTACATGGACGGACGGAACCAATTCCGTAACATTGAATGTTCCTGCAGACATTGCAGCGGGCGCCAATGAAACTGCAGTAGCAGCAGCTATGGCAGTGGCCATAAATGCTAATCCAACTTTAGCACCTCTCTATACCGCTGCAGCTGCCGGTGCTAACCTTACTATTACATCCGATACATTAGGTACCGCGTTTAACGGGACCCTTTCTACAACTGGTTTTGCTGCACCGATATCTGATACAACAACAACCCTCCCTGTCAGTATTGATAATGATATTTTTGACAGTGCCATTACGGTTGAAATCAACTCTAAAGGGCAATTTGAAATCAAAAATCCCGGAAGTGCCGGTACTGATGAGTACGATCTGCGCGTTTCCGTCACGGGATTAACGTCGGCCGGGGTCACTGAAAATACCCGATTTACCCAAAACTTTCAAACGCTTTCCGGTACATTGACTACCGGTTCAAGTATCTCACGGCTGAGCCAATCGTTTAATGCCGCAACTCACTCGGCGAGTATCGATGTCTTTGACTCTCTGGGAACCAAACATACCCTCCGTCTCGATTTCCGTAAAACGGCGCTTAACTCCAGCGGTGGAACCGAGTGGGTTTATGAAGTCAGTGTCCCCTCTCCCGGAGATATCGGCGGAACGATCAATAAAAATGAGCTTAAAAACCTAGATGCCGGTCGTATCAGCTTTACCAATACCGGAGCGCTTGCCCTCGCAACGATTCCGAGTCTCACCTATACTGCCAATAACGGTTCGGCACCGAACCAAACAATCGATCTGAATTTCGGTACGATCAACTCATTTGACGGAATGACCAGTTTCGATAATCCATCCGGAACCAGCGGTATCAGCCAAGACGGGTATCCCGGAGGGGATCTCGTCGGTATCCGAATTGACCAAAGCGGTACGTTAGTAGGATCTTTCTCTAACGGGCGTTCTTTCGGTCTTGCACAGATCGGGATGGCAAAGTTTTCGAATAATGAGGGGTTGGTAAGCGATGGCGGAAACGTCTATCTCCAATCGGCCAACTCAGGTGATCCGATCATCGGTACGGCGGCAACGGCAGGACGCGGATTTATGCAATCAGCCGCACTTGAAGCCTCTAACGTCGATTTGTCAAAATCACTGACAAATCTCATTATTATTCAACGCGGTTATCAAGCCAACGGTAAAACCATTACGACCTCCGATACTCTTCTCGAAACCCTTCTAGGAATTAAACGTTAACGCATATCTGCGTTAACCACTTTATTGATACATTACGTCTATTTTTTATTGATTGATTTTTTAGGGGAAAAGGACTCCGGCGATAAGGATGAACGCCGGAACTTTGAAACTTAAGGAGTGAATGATGAATAAGAAAACGTTGACCCAAGACTTGCTGCTGTCGTTTGGGATATCAGCATTATGAATCAACTTGGTAAACCAACAGTAATAACGTTATACTTTCACCCATGAGATGGCGAACCCTAAAAACAAAACAAAAACCCAGACCTTCCAAACCAAAGACATTATTTGCCCCTTTTCTCTCCCGAGCGGCAGGCTTTGCAACTGACCTTTTTATGATTGGAATTCCTATATCCCTCATCACTATGGTGATATTCGGCTATGATCAAATGCACAGTGCGAGCGGATTGGATGTGTTGGTTCATGATCCCAAAGCGCAGACCAATCCCCCTAATCCAATAGCGTCAATCACCCAAATAACCCTTTTTCTAATCACGTACGTTTGGCTGTGGCACAAAAGCGGCCAAACACCGGGGAAAAAACTTTCCCGTATCCGTGTTGTTGATGTGCATACCCTCCAAAATGCACCGATATGGAAACTAACCCTTCGTTTTATCGGTTATTTTCTCTCTCTTATAAGCGTCATCGGTTTTTTTATCCCTTTGGTTCGAAAAGACAAACGGGCATTACACGATCTCATCAGCGGCACAGCCGTCATTCGCGTCCCCTAACGTGGCTGTTTTAATCGCTTCTTTTTACTTTTTCTATTTTGCCCTTATCGGGGTGCATATTATTTTTGTCCCGAAAATACTCTCCGAGGTGGGATATTCCCCTATTGAGATCGGAATAATTTTTGCCTCAGCTCCGCTTGTTCGATTTGCAATCCCTTTTTTATTTTTAAAAGGGTTGCAGCTTAGTCCCAAAACCTTCTTTACGGCACTGACCCTGATGGCCCTTAGCGCCATCGGATTTTACAGCGCATTGGAGCACTTCTGGCCGCTGCTCATCGTCAATATCCTCTTTGGGATCGGCATCGCCCTGATTCTCCCCTACATTGAAGTGATTGCGCTGGAGCAAATCGGTCGGGAACGGTATGGACGGATACGAATGTTCGGTTCGCTCGGATTCATCGCTGTTTCCCTCATACTGGTCCGCTTTCTTACCACACCCTACATCGGCATCGACTTTTTAATCGCCATGGCTGTTGCCACCCTCGTATTCGGAGCGTTGGTCGGATCACGTCACCGTTCGAGTTCCCCTAGCGACTGCGGCTCCACCGATGATATTTGTCTCTTCTCGATTCGCAACCATATACCGCTGTGGATTGGATTTTTCCTGATGCAGGTAAGTTTCGGCCCTTTTTATAACTTTTTTACGATCTATACCACCGCTCACGGCATCTCATTGGATACCACCGTATGGCTTTGGAGTTTCGGTGTCATCGCCGAGATTTTGATGTTTTATTTCCAAGGACCGCTGTTACGGGGAAATTTAGTACGCCTTTTACAGATTACCGCCTTTATTACGGCATTGCGCTGGATGATTGTTGCCCTCTTTCCCGATTCGACACCGTTATTATTTGCATCCCAAAGCCTTCATGCTTTTAGTTTTGCCCTTTTTCATACAACCGCTATTACGATCCTTTTTGAGCTCTACAGGGCCAGACGTCTCGCCCAACAGTTCTTCTTCGGTATTTCGTACGGTCTTGGAGGGTTTGTAGGGGCTATCGGTGCAGGGGCACTCTATCAGTACACCCCGTCATTCTTGTTTATCGGAGGAGCGGTTACGGCGTTAGGAGCCGCACTCGCTTTTAAAATGGGTAAAAGATCTCGCTACTGACTACTCTTCTTGTTTCACATGCGTTACCATCTGAGGAAACGGCACGGTAATATGATTTTGGTCAAACGCCAGTTTAGTCAATTCGATCACCTCAAACATGGTATCCCAGTAATCATCAACATTGACCCACGGACGGGCAACCAGCTGCACCGAATTTTGCGCCAATGCACCCACTGCCACGAGAGGTTCCGGGGAAGGGAGCACCTTGGGATGGGTCAGTAAAATCTCCAAAATAATCGATTTGGCAAGCTTCAAATCATCTTTATAATCGATGTCAAACGTCATATCGATTCTCCGTGTCTGATTATCCGTATAATTGATGATATTGCCTGCGATCAATGCACCGTTGGGGATAATGATAGAGCGGTTATCGCTTGTTGTGAGAGTTGTCG
>NZ_JAHFAQ010000050.1:0-646 GCF_023250475.1 Sulfuricurvum sp.
TTGGTAATGAAAAAAAGGTTCTTGCTGCTCATGATCGCAACGGCGATGATGGCGGAAATCAAAATGAGCGAAGCACAAATGAAAAAAATGGGCGTTGTGGTCGAATCGGTGAGAGAGATACAATCCGAAGCGATGGGGCCTTTTATCGGAACATTCGATTATAACGATAAGGGGGCCAGAAATTATACGCTTAGTGCAGAAGCAACGGTCGCTGAATTAATGAAACAAACCGGAGATACGGTGAAGCAAGGTGAAGTCATTTGTACCATCGCATCATCGGAGCTGCTTGCAAGCAGCTATGAACTCAACGACCTTCGCAATCGCCTAAAATTGGCGCAAGAATATGCTCAAAAAGACCATGCCCTTTACAAAGACGGCGTACTTTCCTTACGCGAATCCCAAAAAAGTACGTTGGAGGTCATGAGTTTAAAATCCAAAATCGGAGAAATTGAAAACCGTTTTGTCTTTTCAGGTGCTGATATGCATCCCAAAAACGGGATGATGTTCACCATACGGGCGCGTCAAAGCGGAATACTGGCGCATGCTCCTTTAAAAGCCGGAGAAAAAATTGAACCGTTTATCCCTTATTTGAAAATTGCCCGCGCCAATGCTTTGAGTGCGTATATAAAAATCCCCCCTAAAATGA
>NZ_JAHFAQ010000050.1:656-14618 GCF_023250475.1 Sulfuricurvum sp.
GGAAGTATCCAAAAAGGGGCAGCGGTGATGGATAAAACAGGTAAAAAAGCCGGAAAAATCACTGCGATATCGGCCGGGGTCGATACGATGAGCAATTCCGCGACCGCTATCGCTGTGTTAAATTCAGCCAACAACTATCGAGCGGGAACGTCGGGAGAATTTTATATCGCTTCAGTGCAAACCGATAAATGGATATTGCTCCCACGCTCTTCTGTAACGAAATATAAGAAAAATGATATCTGTTTCGTCAAAAATGCAAACGGATTTAAACCGCAGATTATCGAGATCCAAAAAACCTATAAAGATCACGTAGCGGTTAAACCAGAAGGGTTAAATGTAACATCCAAAGTCGCAAGCGACGGAATCATTACCCTCAAAGGTGCATTGAACGGATTGGGATTTGAATAATGCTTAACTCTATTATTGAATTCTCTCTCAAGCAGCGGCTAATCGTCATTTTGCTTTCATTAGCCCTATTCGGGTACGGAATATACTCTTTTTATAAAATTCCGATTGACGCATTTCCCGATATTTCATCCACTCAGGTGAAAATTATTTTAAAAGCACCGGGGATGACACCTGAAGAGGTTGAAAACCGAGTCGTTAAGCCGCTTGAAGCCGAGTTATTAGGACTTGAAAATCAAAAGCTCCTAAAAAGTACTTCAAAATATGCCATTGCTGATATCACAATTGATTTCAATGACGGTACTGATATTTATCGCGCACGTGCCCAAGTTTCTGAAAAGTTGGCATCGCTTTTGCCAACACTCCCTAAAGGGGTTAATGGAGGGATGGCTCCTATTACTACGCCGCTGGGTGAAGCTTTTATGTTTACGATTGAAGGGAATCTGAGTCAAAAAGAGAAACGCGAGCTTCTTGATTTTGTTATCCGTCCGGTTTTAAGAGGCGCAAAAGGGGTGGCAGATGTTAATGCCCTCGGAGGTGAAGCACGTGCCATCGTAGTACAGCCCAATTATACGGCTATGCGTGATTTGGGCATACCGCTCAGCATACTTCAAGAGACTCTGGAAAAAAATCTTAAAAATGACGGTGCCGGACGAGTCGATGCCAATGAAGAGAGCTTTTTGGTAAAGGTTCAAAGTGGCGTCAAAGATGCGAGTGAAATTGCCAATATTACGATTCACTCACATAACGGACCAATTCGTGTAGGCGATTTTTGTGAAGTGCGGGATGACTCTCGAACGCGCCTAGGATATGTGACAAAAGATGGTGTCGGTGAAGCCACAGAGGGGCTTGTTTTGACTCTTAAAGGGGCAAATGCCCAAGAGACGATTGCTCAAATAAAAGAAAGACTTGATCAACTGAAGCCAATGCTTCCATCAGGCGTCACTATTGTTCCTTTTTATGACCGAAGCAATTTGATTGAGAAAGCAGTAGGGACTGTTTCTAAAGCATTGATGGAAGCTATTGTATTGGTCATTATTCTTCTGATGGTCTTTTTGGGAGATGTACGTGCTGCTATTGCAGTGAGTGTGATTTTACCGTTTTCAATTGCGATCGCTTTTTTGCTGATGAAATATTTCGGATTGAGTGCAAATTTGATGAGTTTGGGAGGGTTGGCGATAGCTATTGGGATGCTGGTTGATTCAGCCGTTGTAGTTGTTGAAAACGCTTTTTCCAAACTGAGCGAGAATGATACCTCTCTTCCCAAACTGCATCAGGTTTATCGTGCAACAAAAGAGGTGAGTACGGCGGTCTTCAGCGGTATTTTGATTATTGCAGTTGTGTTTTTACCGTTATTGACATTGGAAGGATTAGAGGGGAAACTTTTTGCTCCGGTGGCAATGACTATCGTCTTTGCTCTTTTTGGTTCACTTATTCTTTCGTTAACGCTTATTCCTGTCGTAAGTTCACTCATCTTAAAAAGCGCGCCGCATAAGGAGACGTTTATAGGGAATTTTTTTACCCGTCTCTATGAACCGATGCTGGATTTTGCAATGACACGCACGAAAACTCTTTTTACGGGGGCTGTTGTATTCTTGATTATCAGCTTTACCTTGTTTGCATTTGTCGGAAAAAGCTTTATGCCGACTTTGGATGAGGGGGATATTATTTTAGGAATTGAAACCCCTCCTTCCATTTCGCTTGAAAAATCCAAAGAACTCAATTTAGCTATACAGCGTACACTCATTGAACATGTTCCAGAAATTAAAACGATTGTTGCAAGAACCGGCTCAGACGAACTCGGACTTGATCCCATGGGACTAAATCAAACAGATACTTTTATTACGTTAAAACCTCAAGAAGAATGGAAAGTTAACAATAAAGAGGAAATTAAAAGTAAAATCAAAGCAGCACTCAAAAACTTTCCAGGTATCAGTTTTAGCTTTACTCAGCCGATTGAAATGCGTATATCAGAGATGTTGACAGGTTCACGTGGTGATTTGGCAGTCAAAATTTATGGAAGTGACATTGACACATTAAATAAACTTAGTCAAAATATTGCCGATACGCTCGGTGAGATAAAAGGGTCATCCGAAGTGTTTACAACACTGAATGAAGGGGTCAATTATCTAAGCGTTAAACCGAATCGAATTGAATCGGCAAAGACAGGTGTTGATACGGCTGAACTCGAACTTTTCTTAAAAACAGCCCTGGAAGGGGTTACTATTGATGAACTTTCGGTCGATAATACAAGAATTCCTGTCTTGATGCGACTTGATAGTGAAGTCTCTCAAGATATGGAACTTTTCAAATCTCTTGAAATTCCGCTGAGTGAAGGCTCTTCAGTTCCTATTTCAAGTGTTGCCCAAATTGAAACCAGCGAAGGGGCATTGAAAGTAGATCGTGAAAATGGAAAACGATACAGTACGGTACGCGCTAATGTTGAAGAGCGTGATTTGGTAGGTTTTGTAGAAGAGGGCAAACAAAAAATTGATGCCAATGTGAAACTGCCGAAAGGATACACCATTGTGTATGGCGGACAATTTGAGAATCAGCAGCGAGCGGCTGCTAAGTTAATGACCGTTATCCCGATCAGTATCGGAGTCATTTTCCTGATTCTCTTCTTTACCTTCCGTTCGGTGAGTTCGACGACCCTCATTTTGCTCAATATCCCCTTTGCGGTAACGGGCGGTATCATTTCATTGTTTTTTAGCGGAGAGTATCTCTCTGTTCCGGCTTCCGTCGGATTTATAGCACTTTTCGGAATTGCAGTCCTTAACGGGGTTGTGATGGTCAGCTATTTCAATACGCTTTTGGGAAATGGCTATTCGATTGATGATGCAGTTGTTGAGGGGGCCCGCAGACGGCTGCGACCGGTTCTTATGACCGCCTTTATTGCGGCTTTAGGGTTGTTGCCGCTACTTTTTGCTTCGGGTGTCGGAAGTGAGATCCAAAAGCCGTTGGCAATTGTTGTATTGGGAGGACTCGTGACATCTACTATTTTAACCCTCTTAATTCTTCCGCCTGCATTTAAAATGATTTACAAAAGGGGGAAATAATGCGTCTAACCGGAATGGATATTTACTTTGAAATTTCGAATAAGGATACATTGGTTGATTTGTTATTGGAAGAAGGATATGATGACTTCTACTTTTTCCCGTGTAAACGCTACAGTGCCGGGGCCTTTTTAATAAGTGCCGAAGAACAGGTCAGTGCAAGACGGGATTTCGGATTATTTCGTCTTTTTTTACATGAAGCGGAAGCTTTAGTTCTTTCTGCCGCTATCAAAAGAGAGTTAAAAGATAAAACGATCAAAATATTCATGAACGGGTTAAAAGAGTTATAAATGCGTATCCTCATTGCTGATGACGAACCTGAACTCCTTGAATTATTAAAACTTTCTTTGCAAAATGAAGAGTGGGTTATTGATACTGTCAGTGATCCCGAAGATGCAAAAGGTTATTTAGATGCATATTCTTATCAGATTTTTCTTGTAGATCGGACATTTCATGGAAAAGATCGTGTTCAAGAGCTAATTACCTACGGCAAACATAAGAACTCTTCGATGGGGATTTTGGTTCTCAGTGCATTGGGAAGCATCGATGAGAAAGTTCAAGGTCTAGAATTTGGGGCTGACGATTATCTGGAAAAGCCGTTCGACATAAAAGAATTACGAGCGCGATTGATTGCTTTGTCACGTCGGTATGTGCGAAAAGTAAAAATATTTGATAACCTTGAAATCGATACACATTCTAAAAAAATCAAAAAAGCGGGGAATGAAATTCTTCTGAGCAGTAGTGAACAAAAATTGTTTTTTTATCTTTTGGAGCGGGGAGATATTGTTTCTCGTGATGAGATAATGGATGCTCTTTATGACAATCCTCAAAACATTACCTCAAACGCGATTGATGAACTTATCGGGCGTATACGTCGCAAGCTTCATCCTGCTATTATTAAGACAATAAAAACACGAGGATATGTAATTGCGATATAAATGGGCAACATCGTTAAAATTTAAAATTGCCCTTATTTTTGCAATAGGCCTTGCAATCGCATTTAGTGTAAACTTATTAGTCGCAGTAAAGACGATCCACACACAAAAAGAAGAAGAGGTAGAAAAAGTACTGACACATCTTCTCGTTGAAAGTCGTGATGAATATATCACTACTTCGTTGATTCCCTCAAGCGATATAAAATTTCTCTATAAGGTTCCGCACAATGTAATGATTTTAAGTGATTCAGAAGTGAATATGCTACATTTTGTTATTTCAACCAATCCCTATAGAACAAATGATAAGCTAATTGTTTCTTCTATAAAACTCTCTAATAATTATTATCTTAATGCTATTAGCAATCACCAAAAAATCGATGTAGCTACTTACAAATACACACAGCGGTTGCTTGTGCGTTATATTGTCTCTTTGGTAATCATTTTATTCATTATCATTTTTGCACTTGATTTTTATATGAAACCGTTGGAATTATTGGCAATCAAAACGAGAACTTGGAAACGTGAGAGCCCTTTAGAGTTGGTGCTGGATGATGCTTCTTCCGAAATAAAAGAGGTTTCGACTGCTTTTGATACTTTGGTCAGACGATTGGAAGGGTATCGTGAAAAAGAGGCTGAATTATTTAAAGAAGCCGCACATGAACTTAAAACTCCTTTGGCACTAATGAGATCACGGTTAGATGTATATGAGAATAGTGATAATTATAATAAACACAAATTTATTATTGATCTTGGACATGACATCGAAAGATTAACACGAGAACTTAAAAATGTTCTTTTTCTTGAAAGTTCAGATTTTGATCAAGCAAGTAATATCGAAATTATTCAAATATTTAAAATACTTGAAACAAAGATGGCGATTTTGATTCAACGCAAAGGGCTGACAGTAGAGCTTTCGAAAGAAACATTTAGCGTTGAAGCCTCAGAAAAATTACTTTTTAAAGTGTTAAGTGCCTTGCTCGAAAATGCTATTACGTATGCAAAAGAGAACAGTACGGTAGAAATCGGGTGTAACCCATGGGAAAGAAAACTTTGGATAGGTAATCAAATAGGACATGAGAAGTACTTATTCAGCTCCAAGATAGGAGAAAAAATATTGAAACGGCTAAGTCATGAAATTGGATTCAATTATGTAATAACACATGATGAATCAACGTTTAGAATTGAGTTAATATTTATGTGAATCAGGATTTAGTGATCCATTGACTTTCTAATAACAATTGGGTTTCGCTATAGATACGTCCTAAAAATGTATCGCCGATATTGTAGGTATTAACCCCTTTGGGGGTTCCGCTCATGATAATATCGCCATCCTCAAAGCTCATAAAAGTTTTAATCTCTTCTATCATCTCTAGCGGTTTGTAGATCATCAACTCATACGTCGCTTCTTGTGTCAGGATTCCGTTAATATGGAGTGTCATCCGTAATGACTCTAGCGGTGCGGTGAGAGGGACAAAATCACCTAAAACCGCCGAACCGTCAAATCCTTTGGCACGCTCCCACGGAAGACCTTTCACTTTGAGATGGTTTTGAATGTCCGCCTTGGTGAGATCGAGTCCGAACCCGATCCCTGCAATCGTACCGCCCATGATTAAAAAGCAGATTTCACCTTCATAGCGGGTGTCGGGGCTGATAAAACGAAGAGTATCGGTGATAGCGGAGTTGGGTTTATTGAATACGACCATAGAAGAGGGGATCTCGTTGTTCAGCTCATGGATATGTTCGACGTAGTTGCGTCCGATACAGACAATTTTTGAGGGGGAAATATCCGAGGAGTTAAACCGGATTGTTTTCATTATGTATCTCTTTCCAAATCGGTATCTCATCCTCTTCGGGTCTTCCGGAGAGTTCTAAAGAGGGGGCATAGTCCGCTTTGTAGGCGAGACTTTGGCAGTTTTCTACATAGTATCCCAAATAGATCCATTTAAGCCCAAGACGGCGGGCAAATTCAATCTGCTGGAGTAGGGTATAACGTCCGAGCGATTGGCTGTAATAGTCGGGATCGTAATAGCAATAGACTGCGCTGATCCCCTCTTCCAAGATATCTATGAGGTCGACGGCAATAAGTTTTTCACCTTCGAAATAGAGCACTTCAAAACCGAAATCACCGTGCCCCTGAACAAATGAGGCATAATAGTTTTTTGGATCACTTTTGGGGGCATCCCAATTGCGTGTATGATGTTTATAGCGATGATAGCGATCGAAAAGGTTCAGATGTTCTCGGGTCAGGGTAGGCTGGCGTATAACGGTCGTGATATGATTATTCTTGCGCAGAATACGGCGGTCGGATTTTCGAAACGCATAGCGTTCAACATCGATTTTAAGGCTTTCGCATGCGCGGCAATCCTGGCAGATCGGGCGAAAATACATCGATCCGAATCGTCTCCATCCTCGTAAAATAAGCGATTCGCACTGTTCTTTCGTACACTCATGGAATATTTTATAGTGGATACTTTGGGACTTTCCCGATAGATAAGAGCAAGGCTCATGGAGCGCACACTCTTTTAATATGGAATTGCGGTTATTCGTCGTCATCTTTGCGGCTAAGAGAGATAAGAACACCTTCGATCATTTCATCAATGTCTCCATCCAAAATCGTGCTGATGTTCGAATAGGGGATTCCTGAGCGGGTATCTTT
The DNA here is from genome assembly GCF_023250475.1 of Sulfuricurvum sp. Taxonomy (GTDB): domain Bacteria; phylum Campylobacterota; class Campylobacteria; order Campylobacterales; family Sulfurimonadaceae; genus Sulfuricurvum. Next base: position 7,709 of record NZ_JAHFAQ010000050.1, read on the forward strand.
GACTTGCTGATATGGAGCAAGGACATATGAGCGGATTTGATGTCCCCAGCCGTTTTCACTTTTCTCCACACCGTCAACGGCAGCTTTTTGTTTATCAAGTTCCATCTCATAAAGTCGGGATTTGAGCATTTTAAAGGCAGTCGCTTTATTTTTGTGCTGCGAACGGTCATTTTGACACTGTACGACGATTCCTGAGGGGATATGGGTGATACGGATAGCCGACTCGGTTTTGTTAACGTGCTGCCCACCGGCACCGGATGCACGATAGGTATCGATACGGATATCGCGGTCTTCGATTTCGATTTCGATATCATCATCCAGCTCAGGCGATACCATAACGGAGGTAAAACTGGTGTGGCGTTTAGCCGCCGAATCATACGGACTGATACGGACCAGACGGTGAATACCGTTTTCATTTTTGAGATAACCGTAGACATTAACCCCTTTGATCAGAAGGGCAGCATCTTTGATCCCTGCTTCTTCGCCGGCTTGATAGTCGAGTATCTCGACGGTAAAATCATGTCGCTCCGCCCAGCGGGTGTACATACGCAACAGCATCGAAGCCCAGTCTTGGGATTCGGTCCCCCCAGCTCCCGGGTGGATGGTGACAATGGCATTATGGCTATCGTGTTCACCCGAGAGGAGTACTTCGACTTCCATCGATTTGACATTATTTTCCAATGCACCCGCATCGGCAAAAAGGGATTCGATCGTCTCTTCATCCCCCTCTTCTTTTGCCATATCGTACAAATCGACGGCATCACCGAGCGTATGAAAAGTTTTGGAATATTTGGCTAAACGACGTTCAAGCTGTGTTTTCTCTTTTTGGATAATCCCTGCGTGAGCTGCATCGTTCCAAAATCCGTCCGAGTTTTCCAGTGCTTCGATTTCGCTCAGACGGGCGTTGATATCTTGCGGACGGACAACATCGGTGACATTTTGCATTTTGATTGTCAATGTTTTGAGTAATTCGGTATATTCGTAATGATCCATAAGTAGGAATACCTTCTGATATATTATAATGCCAATTATATTCTATAGAGGCTAAAACAATGATTATCGCACGTTCCGCGCAAGAACTTAAAGATGCGCTTGCACTTAAAACCGGATCAATCGGGTTTGTACCGACGATGGGGGCGCTTCATATCGGTCATCGGACTCTTATAGATGCGGCACGCAAAGAGAACGATACCGTGGTTGTTTCGATTTTTGTTAATCCGACGCAGTTTTTGCCCGGCGAAGATTTGAGTAAATATCCGCGCCGTGAAGAGGCAGATTTTAAAATCTGTGAACTCAGCGGCGTCGACATCCTTTTTTATCCCGATGCGGGCGGGATGTACGGAGAGGATGAAGTTCGTATGTGTGCTCCCGACGTGAGAGGGTTTATCCTCGAGGGTGCTTCCCGCCCCGGACATTTTGACGGCGTATTGACGGTGGTTATGAAACTTTTCAATATCGTTTCTCCGACACGTGCCTATTTCGGGAAGAAAGATGCTCAGCAGCTTGCTTTGATAATGCAGATGGTCAATAACTTTTTTATGAAAATCGAGATCGTTCCGATGGATACCGTACGTGAAAATGACGGATTAGCCCTCTCCTCTCGCAATGTCTATTTGAGTCCTGCCGAGCGTCAAGAGGCGTTAAAACTCTCTGCCGCACTGAAAAGCGCTACGAAAATGGTTATGCAGGGAAATATTAACAGTGCCGATATCAAGGCGAATATGGAAACGATTCTCGCTCCGCTGAATGTTGAGTATGTCGTGATTGTCAATCGAGGATTTGAATCGATTGAGAATGTTGCTATCGGCGATACCATCATATTGGTTGCGGCGCGTGTCGGAGTAACCCGCTTAATCGATAACGTATGGATGTAAAATGAAACCTATTTTTTTATTAGCTCTGTCAGCATTTTTAATCGGTGGATGTGCGCCAAAAATCGGGCAAGACATCCTTATCGAACCGCAAGGGAATGTACGATGGGAAAATTCCCAAACGGAGATGATACTGGGAGTATTGTCGTTATTGGGAGTTCCGACCAAGCAAGGGGATATCAGGCTCGGCAGCGATTTAAAGCTTCTGAACAAATGGCACAGCGATATCAAGATTGTATCCCTTACCTACACGTTAGAGGATGACAAAGAGGTTATTGCGCGGGGGGAAGCAAACACTGGGGCTTCAAAATCTATTTTAGTTCCCTCCGGCACCCAAAAAATTGTCCCTTTGGAATTTCGCATTGACCCGAAACGGCTCACCGATAACCGAATTCTCGGTATTTTGCAATCGAAGCATAAGCTGTTTGTCAAAGGGGAAGCGGTTATTGAAGTGTGGGGGATAGAAAAACACCATACGTTCAAAAAAGAGGTTACCTCTGTCGTTCAAAAAGCCCTTAAGGGTGTATAGCTTCCGGTTGTGAGGGTTGTGCCGCCGCTGCGGCTACAGGATCGGGGGTAAGAAATTTTTCTTCAACCATGAGATCGACGATCCCTTTAAAAACCGGAACAGCGGTAATGGAGGCAAAATAGACGGTACGCGGTTCAATGACGGTAATGCCGATTGTATAGTTGTGTTTGCCGTCATTTGCGAAACCGATAAATGAGGTGTGGTAGCTGTTGACATAAGCACCGTTTTTTGCGATATGCGCCGTTCCCGTTTTTCCCCCCACTTCCAATCCCGGTGTTTTAGCAATAGTTCCCGTTCCGACATTGACGGTTTTAATCAGGATTTGTTTCATCCGCTCTGCGGTAGCGGGAGCGATAACTTGAGTCGGCGCTTGCACCTGCATCGGAATGGTACGGCCGTTATCGTCATAGAGCGCTTCGACAACCATCGGATTGATGAGCTTTCCTCCGTTATTAAAAACATTAAAAGCTTTCACCAACTGCATAGGGTTGGCGCGCATTCCGTAGCCGTATGACGTAATCGCTTTGTAGAGGTAGTTGTTCAGTTGAGCAGAACTCGGGATTGATCCCCGTTTTTCATATGGCAGATCAATGCCGCTAAAATGGGTGAATCCGAACCGTTTTAGCCCTTCGGTAAATTCAACACCGTTGAGTTTTTGGGCCAGCTGGGCAATTCCGATATTGGATGAGTAGACGAGAACATCTTCGGCGCTAAGCATACTAAACGCATGTTCGTCTACAATCGTTTTCGTCCCCATGGTAAAACGTCCGTTGTGTCCGTTGACCATATCGTAAGGGTTGATAAGTCCCCGATCGAGCATAAGGGAAAAAATAATCGGTTTGATAACCGATCCGGGCTCATAGCTGTATTCGATTGCATTGGCATTTAACGAGGGATAATCTTCCGTTCTAATATGGCTGGGGTCAAACCGGTTCGAACTTGCAAGCGCGATAATTTTTCCGGTTTTTGACTCCATGACGGTCGCAATAATTTCATCGGCCTGAAGTTTTTGTTTGATCTGATCGGTAATGATTTCAACTCTGGATTGAAACAAAATGGGGATATTGAGTTTGACCGTCAGACCGTTGATTTGACGTTTTATATCACTTTGTTTGTTTAAAATCAGATAGCCGTTGACGTCGCGCAGTGCTTTTTGGGTTCTGTTTTGTTGAGGATTAAGCTCTTCGTCAAAAAATTTCTCCAGCCCTTTGATACCGTAAACACGCGTATAGCCGTCTTCTTCTATTTTACGGGGATAGCCTAAAAGAGGAGTGAGAAGATTGCCGTAAGGGTATTGACGCGCTTCACCGCTCTCTAAAATACTCAGTCCTTGCAAAATTCGATCACCCGAGGGGGTTTCATATTCGATAAATACCCCGAGTCGGCGTAATTCGAATGCGAGTGTTTTCAGATACATCGCCTCTTTTGGACTAATGTGATAGCTCAGAGTTACCGTCCCTTTTCGGGTATGGAGGCGTTCTCTGATCTCACTGACTTCGATTCCGCTGTAGATACTGAACAGCTGAATAAAAAGTTCCTCTTTGTCGGGATCGATATTGCGGGTGTTTACGACGGCCTTATAGAGCTTTTGGGTGGTAGCAATATGAAATCCGTCTGCACTGATGATCGATCCGCGCTGAGCTTTAGCAGTGTCCTCCGAATAGATAGAGGGGATGTCCCGTTTATGTAAAGCGGTATAGAGCATGACCGCCAAAAAAATGACGAAACCGAACATAAGGAGAAGAAAAAGGGCAAGTATTTTTTTTGATTTATTGGAATGGCGCATATGAGAAAATTAAATCACATTTGCGTTCGAGTAATTTCTTTATAGGCATTTAACGCCTTGTTTCGTACTTCAAGCATTAATTTCATGCTAATTTCGGCTTTGTCGATTGCAATGGCCGCTTGGTGGAGATCTTTGACGCTTCCGGTCGCAATATCACTCATGGCTCTCTCGCTGTCAACTTGCATCTGGTTAACATTTCCGAGAGCATTTTTGAGCTCTTGGGCAAAATCGGTACTGCTACTTTCGACCGCATTACCGCTTTTATTAGCCAGTAAATCGGCGGTTGAAAGCGATTTAAGCGAGTGAATGTTAGTCATAATGGTTTGTCCTTACTTAGTTCTGCAAAATACTGATAGCACTACCGGCCATATTTTTGGCACTTTCGAATGCGGCAACGTTCGCTTGATACGAACGTGTTGCTTCGACTAAATCGGCCATTTCGACGACAGGATTAATATTTGGGTAGGCAACGTATCCGTTTGCATCCGCATCGGGGTGCGAAGGGTCGTATTTCATCTTCGGCGCTTTGTCATCGCGGCTGATTTTATCAACGACAACGCTCATAATGGCCGGATTCGGTTTGAGCCCTGCTAATCCTTCTTTTAACGGGTCACTGTATTCCAGTGCTGAGGTTCCGTTTTCCAATGCTTTGTTATACACTTTATTAAAATCAACGGCTTTAAAAATAACTTCTTGACGTCGGTAAGGTCCCCCTTCGTCGGTACGGGTAGTTTGGGCATTGGCGATATTGGCACTGATCGTGTTGACACGGACGCGTTGTGCTGAAAGTCCGTAACCGCTGATGTCAAAGCTATTTAAAAATGCCATTGTTTAATCCTTACGCTGTTTTGCTCGAAGCGTCTATGACACTTTTGAACAAAGCAGAATCTTTTTTTAGTGCGGCAGTGAGAGCATTAAACATGGTGGAGTTTTTTGCCATTTCGGTCGACTCAACGTCTAAATCGACACTGTTTCCGTCATTACGTGCCATGTGTCCGTCTCTAAAAAACGTTGTCGGTTTTGAGGAGACCGCATCGACTCCCTCAAGATGGGCACCGTTGGTATGGGCCATTTTGAGCGTTTGCGATTTATCGGCAAAAATTTGGGCACTTTTTTGCGCCAGTGTATCTTCAAAACTGATATCTTTAGGACGATAAAAAGGGGTATCGGCATTCGCGATGTTTCCGGAGATGATATCTTGCCGTGCAGCACGGTAATCCATAGCGTTTTGCATCAGATCATGCGCCCGTGAAACTTTGATTCCCATCCCTTTTTCCCCTTTCTCTCAATTTGTTTGGAATACTAAAGCAAAAAACATTCCATATTCTCACAAAATGCTTTTATCGAACTCTTTTATAAAGAGCGATATACTTACGTAAATTATACATTAAATAAGTCCTAAAATGCCTGATAAAAAATTATTTCTATTAACGACAGCACTGATTACGATAGGGGTGATTTGTTCGTACACTCTTACGGCCTATACGGTAGTATTATTTGAATACAATGATTTCCATTTCGTTCTCCGTGAACTAGTGGTTGCGGTGATTTCCATTTTACTGATGTGGACGCTTGCTCAGCTTGATCCCGATATTTGGCTCCACCGTTTAGGGCTTTCGCTTTTTTTCGGAGGTGTTGTTTTAATGCTGGCGATGCCTTTTCTCCCCGCTTCGCTTGTCAGCGAAGTCGGGGGGGCGAAGCGGTGGATCAAACTGTTTGGCTTCTCTCTTGCTCCGGTAGAATTTTTTAAAGTAGGATTTGTTTACTTTTTGGCGTGGAGCTTTTCACGCAAACTGGGTCATCATGCCAATATGGGGGTGATGGAAGAGTTTAAACGGGTAGCGCCGTATGCGGCGATCTTTGTCTTGGTCATGTTTTTAATCGCATTTTTGCAAAATGATTTGGGGCAGGTTATCGTTCTCGCGCTGACATTGGCGTTTATGCTTTTTTTCGCCGGAAGCAGTTTTAGATTTTTCATGACACTGATTTTGGGTGCGCTGGGATCGTTTATTTTTCTGATTGTCACCTCTGAGCATCGGATCAACCGTATTTTATCGTGGTGGGCATCGGCTCAAAATACGATTTTAGCTTTTTTTCCCGAATCGATTGCCAAACATTTGCGAATCGACAATGCCGAAGAGGCGTATCAGATCGGACATTCGCTTAATGCCATTCATAACGGAGGGATTTTCGGTACGGGGTTGGGGGGCGGAACCTTTAAACTGGGATTTTTGAGTGAGGTGCATACCGACTTCGTTTTGGCCGGAATTGCCGAAGAGTTCGGGTTTATCGGCGTTTTTGTCGTGACCATGATTTTTATAATGCTCCTCCAGCGCCTTTTTAAAATTGCTAACCGTTCCCATAACGATGCGGCCTATCTCTTTAGTCTTGGAGTAGGGCTTTTAATCACCTTTGCCTTTATTATCAATGCGTACGGAATCAGCGGACTAACCCCTATTAAAGGGATTTCGGTTCCGTTTTTGAGTTACGGAGGGTCGGCGATGATGGCTTCCTCTGTGGGGATCGGGATGGTTTTAATGATTTCGAAAAAAATTCATCACAAAATCGATCCTAAAAAGCATGTACCAAAACAAGGACACTACGCTGCGCAGGGGAGAACACCTGTTCACGAGAATACAGGACTGCATCATAGTCCGAGTGTATTAGAGGAGAAAGAGAGATGAATCTTATTTTTACCGGAGGCGGTACCGGCGGACACTTGGT
>NZ_JAHFAQ010000149.1 GCF_023250475.1 Sulfuricurvum sp.
CGGCATAAATCGACGGAGCCTTCCGTATGGCCGATACGCACCAACGTTCCCCCCTCTTTAGCGATCAGAGGAAAAATATGCCCGGGAGCAACCAGTTCGGTAGGCTGAGAGAGAGGATTAGCAAGGATTTTGATCGTCATATCCCGCTCTGCCGTGGAAATGCCCGTAGTTGCCGCTGTAGCGTCAACTGAAACGGTAAATGCCGTTTCATGCATGGATGTATTGGATTTCACCATCGGCTCTAAATTTAGGCGCTTAGCAATCATAGGATTGATAGCAACACAAATAAGCCCTTTGGCGTGGGTTGCCATAAAATTTACATGTTCAGGGGTAGAAAACACCGAGGCATAAACCAAGTCCCCTTCATTTTCACGGTCTTCATCATCCACCATGATGACCATCCGTCCTTTTTTAAACTCTTCAATCGCATCCAATACCCGTTGCACTGCTGACATTCAATACTCTTTTGTTATTAATATAGTTAGGCAATTATAGGGTAAAAGGATTAAAAATCAATCACAAACTATAAAATGGTCTTTTTTAATTGCGTAGTTTCCGAAACCCTTGACAAATTTGATAAAAGTGTCTATAATTTCGGCCTCTTAACGAGAACATTGGGGTGTCGCCAAGCGGTAAGGCAACTGGTTTTGGTCCAGTCATTCGGGGGTTCGAATCCCTCCTCCCCATCCACTACTGTCAACTTTTAACACCGCGGAATAGAGCAGTCCGGTAGCTCGTCGGGCTCATAACCCGAAGGTCGTAGGTTCAAATCCTGCTTCCGCAACCAATCTAGACTTAAACTTCTACCCTATTAAAGATAGACGATATAAATTAAACTTTTCATACCGCGGAATAGAGCAGTCCGGTAGCTCGTCGGGCTCATAACCCGAAGGTCGTAGGTTCAAATCCTGCTTCCGCAACCAATAAATCCCTAAACTTACCGACTAACATCCTCATAATACTTCACATTGCTAATTAAAATTTTCAAACTCTAATAGGAATTGCTATTCCAACTAAAATCTTTTTTATACAAGATATGTTCGCTTGATTGTTTGAAAAGAGCCATTTTGCTAAAGATTTGATCAATGGGAATACTTTGAATATCACTAATCACTTTGCACATTGATATTTCATAGTGAGTCATTTTTGCTTTAAATGCGATTATAAGATGTTCGCTCGAAATTTGGTTCATCTTATGAACTATGTCTTGTTGAACGGGTTGGTACTCACGTAAATCTTTCGCCATTGTCATCTCCATTAAGAATTACCTCATTATGGAACTATAAAATTACTCTGGAATTACAATGGATTTTAGTACATGTGCTCTTTCAATGTGACGAGTAAAGAAAGAGCTTATCTTAAGGAGTTTGGAGAATGAATCCCTTCAGATCGGTAAGGATCATCGGGTAAAAGCAGTATGAATCAAAATGGTAAACGAATAAGAATTTTTAATTTTTTATGTAGATATATTACAGCAATATTACGATGCTAAGCCGTTTCATTTCCGCCCGTCACTTTGATATGCCACGGCTCATATCGTACGCCGAATGGATTTCCGTTCGTATAGCGTATCGTAATATATCCGCCGTTATAAAGCTTTTTAAAAACATCGGTCTCTTGAAATTTCTCGCTGAAATTGCCATACCCATAACCGACTTTACCGATATCGAAATCTCCGACGCTGTGAAACGTAAATCCGGGTGGAGCGATCGATGTTGATGCCAAACGCAAATTTCCCCCTTCGCTTGCCATCTTCTTCAAAAAAAGATGCAATTGTTTTACGGGAGCACGAACACCCGATGTCAGTATAACATCGTTACCGATAAGAGATTTGATGGTTGCATATTTTTCGGTAGCGGCACCTTTTAGAAGAAAATGGCCCGTTTTCTTAATATAAATAAGATCTTTTTCGGGGGTAACCGCGGTTAAACGGGGTACCGTTCTCTCACCGAAAAAACCGTAACGGCGCGGGTCTCCATAAAAAATGGTTTCAATATAGCCAATCTCATAAGGAGTAAGCGGTTTGTTGCATTCTGCCGCAATTTTGAGCATTTCATCAAAACTTATGATGTTGAATTTAACATAGCCGACATGATTTTGTACCGCGTTCAACTTATCCAGCAAATTGCTGACGGTAGGTGTAATTTTTTTCATGGATACGGATGAGGGGATAAACTCTTCATTGGAACCCAATGCAAGAGTCGTACTGCAAACAACAGCTAATGATAAAAACGATCTTCTGTCCATTACTTTTCTTTAATCAATGAATCTTATATATCTATATCGTATTATCTTACCTGATTTTGAAAGAATTTTAATCAAAAAATTGTGTAAAATAGTTCTTAACATGAGATTTTCTCAAAAAACTCTTTAAAGAGGTGAAAAATGAACGCGACTGTTTACATTCAAATCGCGAAAACAGCGATTCAAGGATATTTTGACGGTGTCAAGATAGATAGCGATCCGTATTTATCGGTTTACCCTGAGTTATCCGAAAAAAAAGCGTGTTTTGTTACTTTGACATTACACAAACAATTACGCGGCTGTATCGGTTCGATCATTGCGCATCAAAGTCTTATCGATGACTTAATCTCAAATGCCGTATCAGCTGCATTTCACGATCCCCGATTTCCCCCTTTGAGCAAAGAAGAGTTTTCTGAAGTGTCGGTAGAAGTATCTATTTTGACGCATCCAAAAGAAGTCGCGTATCGTGACAAAGATGCCCTTTTACAAATCATTCGCCCCACTATCGATGGAGTCATTTTACGTTTAGGCAATCATCAAGCTACTTTTTTACCGCAAGTGTGGGAAGAACTTACCGATTTTGATTCTTTTTTTGCCCATTTGGGACTCAAAGCAGGGATCGGTGATGATCCCCTCTCCTATCATCCCGAAATCTATACGTATCAAGTTCAAAAATATGAGGAGAGTTCTCATGAGCACTAGAACAATGAGTGTAGCGGGAAGTTTTTATCCTGCAAAACCGAATGAAATAAACGATATGATCCACCATTTCAATGCCGTTTTTGATTCTTATACCGATGTATTTGCGCCATTTGCGGCTATACACGGAAAGGCGGTAATTGTCCCGCATGCAGGTTGGATCTATTCAGGCTTTACCGCTAATATCGCTTTTCGTATTCTTTCCATGAACAATCCCAAAACGATAGTCGTCATCGGGCCATCGCATCGGATCGGTTTCGAGGGAATAAGCAGTTGCGATTTGACACAGTATCAGACACCGCTGGGAGATTTAAAGATTGATACTCAGTTGCTCAAACAGTTGCAGCAAGAGTTTACCCTGCCCTATTATCCCCAAGCGCACCAGGAACACAGTACCGAAGTCCAAATGCCCTTTATTAAACACTATTTCCCCAAGGCACAAGTTATCGAACTCGTCTATGGCTATGCCGACCCTGAAATGCTTGAGCCCATCATAGAGTATTGTTTATCCCAAACAGATACGGCTATCGTCATCAGTACAGATCTAAGCCATTACTACTCTCTGGATCAGGCTAAACAACTCGATTCCATCTGTTTGGAAGCGATCCGGGATCAAAATACACTAGCGCTCCATCAAGGGTGTGAAGCGTGCGGAATAATCGGGGTGGAGGCTATGCTCAATGTGGCTAAAAAAACAAAGTTGCACGGGACGATACTTGATTATCGAACCAGTGCCGACGCAAGCGGTGATCCTTCTAAAGTTGTAGGCTATGCGAGTGTAGTGTTTTCTTAAACGGGTAAGCTATAATTCGCACATCAGATTAAGACCTATTCAAGAACGTGAGGAAAAATGATTGCATACTGAAGAATTAATTTTGAGAGCCCAACAACACCTAAGCGCTCTTCTAAGCGAAGCATTTCATCATACCGATAAAGAGAATGCGGTCGTGGTATACGACACTCGATCTGTGATATCTACTATTTTAATGCAAGGGTATAAGCGGTGTTTGCCACATGCACAGTTGATCGATTTTGATGAACATAAGCCTGAAGAGGTTCGGGCGATATTAGAGGCACTTCAGCCATCTGATTTGGTAGTCTTAATCCAATCCACCAGTTTTCGTCTTGATGCTTTTCGTCTGCGCGTTGAGCTCTTTAAACTCAAATTAAAAGTCATAGAACACCCTCACCTTAGCCGGATGTCAGAGGATGAAGCGTCGTACTTTATCGATTCGCTGGCGTATGACAAAGAGTATTACCGCCATGTCGGCCGCTCCCTCCAGTCTAAAATAGATCACGCACCAATGGGGGTACTCGACAGCGGCGGAGAGCTGTTAGTCTATGCTTCCCCTTTCGAGTCTGCCAAAGTCAATATCGGAGATTATACGGGTCTGCCAAATTGGGGCGGTCAGTTTCCTCTGGGAGAAGTATTTACCGAAGCGCAAGATCTCAGAGCCGTTCACGGACGGGTGAAAATCTATTGTTTCGGTGACGTAACGTATAAAATCAATACTCCCGAAACCCCTATCACCCTTATTATCGAAGAGGGTCAAGTGGTCGGATGTGAAAACTCAACACCTGCGTTTGATCTAATATTATCTAATATACGTCGAGATGAAGGAGGCGTCGTTTGGATACGGGAGCTCGGATTCGGACTC
>NZ_JAHFAQ010000051.1 GCF_023250475.1 Sulfuricurvum sp.
CGGAACGGTTGATTTATCGACGATGACCATATAGCTTTGCATATGTTGTCCGATACTTTTGGCGACGGCAAGAACATACTGCAAATCGGCGCTTCCATCTTCTCCCATCGGAGTACCGACGGCAATAAACGCAATACCGGTAGTGGCAATGGCCTTTTGGATATCAACCGTGAATTTGAGCGTCCCTTTGGCATAATTTTCCAATACCATATCTTCTAACCCCGGTTCATAAATAGGGATAATCCCCTGAATGAGTTTATCAATTTTCCCCTGATCAATATCGACACAGGTGACACTGTTCCCCATTTGTGCAAAACATGTGCCGCTTACTAATCCGACGTACCCGGTGCCGATGACTGATATTTTCATAAAAATTTCCTTTTATAGGTTAAAAACAAGGTCTCATTTTATCGAATCATTGTTATAAATTCACTTAGTTAGAATAAAAGTAAAACAAATGAAAAGTATAATTTTACCCTTAATAGCACTTATTTTAGCCGGATGCAGTACAGCTCAGTTCGATAACGGATGGGAGAAAACCAAAGAAGCTTCGTACAATGCCGCAACCGATTACGTCACGTGGGTTCCCGCCGCAGTATCCGTTGCCCTTTATGCAACCGATTATGACAAAGATATTACAAACTATTTCAGAGATCACCATTGGATCGGCGGCGAAGAGGATGATGAGTTTTACAGAGCCATTAACCACTACGAAACGTTATCAACGGCATTTTTGATCGATGATCCGGATTATGAACAAAAGGGGAAACGTGCTCTAGTCGAATTTACAGGTTTAGAAGCGACGAAACAAACCTCAACCTTTCTTGAAAAAAACATCCATAAAAAATCTCCTGACGGAACGAATAACGGCTCTATAGGCTCACACCATGCTCTGGATCATTTTGCCAGTTCGGCAATGAACAGACGCAATGTTGAACAAATGGACATACAGGAGTGGGGCAAATATACCTTAAATACGATCAGCTACACGTCTGCTTCCGCAAGTGCCCTCAGCCGAGTCCAAGATGGAGGGCACTCTTTTGCTGATCAGTTGGTAAGTGCCTCGATAGGAAATTTCATGGGACTCTTTCTCCATGATCTATTTATGCTTGATGCCACAACAAATATAGCGCTATCGCTAAACGACAGCGAAGCGAAAGTGCATATAGGATTTCGTTACTAACCCTCCGAAATAGAGACCCTCTTTATCAAAGGTTTGATGAGAAAATGATACAATATTTCCTTTATTAGCTTAGTTCCATCTCGTTATAGAATAATCAAGGATATTTATTGAAATTTTACTCCCGCTATACTCAAATAACCACTGCCCTTGCAATCAGCCTTATCGCTATGATGATTCCTAGAATCGCTTTGTGGAAGATGTATTCCGAAGACTTTTCGGATTTAACTTTTTTTGAATTAATCGGCTCTTTTATCATGGGTTTCAGAGTAGATATCATTACTCTCTTTACCTTCTTATCCCTTATTATCCTTTTGCTTGTATTCCCCGTCCGATGGGTTCATAAACGCCGTTTTCGTATCGGGATGGGGCTGCTTTGGAGTACACTGCTGAGTACCATTCTTCTTATCTCTTTCAGCGATGTCCTGTATTATGATTTTATCCATCGTCATATCTCCAATGAACTTTTTGCTCTGGCAAACGATACCAATATTATCGTGGAAATGGCTTTCGGTTCGTATCTTTTTTATACGATCGGCGCTTCAATCTTTTTCGTCATCTTGTCTATTCTCTTTTACAAAATTTTCAGCGCTCCGCTCCAACATGAAAAGGTAAGTGCCAAAAGCTGGCTGGGGCTGATTGTCATCATCCTGATCCTGTTCATAGGGATTCGCAACTCATTCAGTCACAAATCGTTCGGTTTGTCCGATGCCTATGCCGTCAATAAGGTGAGTTCGGGGAATCTGGCTTTAAACGGCTTCTTCTGTGTTTATCGTACGGCCTCTTCCAAAAAGGGGGGGCATCACCAACTCGCCGACTTAAACGAATCCACTCTTGTGACACAAAGTCTTTTGCAAAGTGACAATGCCCGCTTTGAGAGTAAAGATATACCGCTCTCCCGCGCCTTTAAGTCCAAACCGAAACCTCACTACAATATTGTGATTGTTCTACTGGAATCATGGGGTGCGGAGCATATCGACGGATTTACCCGATATAAAGAGCTCAATGTAACCCCTTATTTCAAAAAACTGAGCAATGAGAGTCTTAAATTTACCAATTTTTACGCGAACGGATACCGTTCTATTTACGGTATAACGTCGGTTTACACCGGTGTTACTCTCCCCGGAGGATTTGATTATCTCGGAAGCGGATTAGAACTATCAAATCTCAGCTATCTTGGAAAAATAGCCAAAGGAAACGGCTACAAAACGATCGCGATGCAAGGTTCAAACCGCCGTTCATACCGAGTGGATGCGGTTAGCCAGCTGGCAGGCTTTGATGAGTATTACGGTGCCGAAGATATGCCGAATGTCGAAACTGTCGATGCGGGGCGTGCACCGAAAACAGGAACGTACGATTACAACATGTTTAACTTCCTGCATCAAAAACTGAACGGTGAGAAGGAGCCTTTTATCGCATTTACCTTTACGTCGACCAACCATAGTGACTTTCACCTCCCTTCTAAAAAATTTGAGCGTTATCCGCCTGATTTGAGAAATTACAACGGATCGTTAAATACCTATATCTATGCGGACAATGCGATAGAGCGCTTTATGGAAAGTGTCAAAAAGGAACCGTGGTTTGATAATACGATTTTTATTTTTACAGCCGACCACGGAACAGGAGATGCGCTTTGTCCTATCGGTAAAGCACTTCGTCCCAACGATAAACCTTTGCCTTCCGTTGAGCATTTTAGAATACCTCTCGTAATCTACGCACCGAAAATTTTTAAACCTCAGGAGATTAAAACCCTTGGTTCTCAAAACGATATTTTCCCTTCAATTCTTGACTTATTAGGCTTTCAACAGTCCTTTAGCGCAATGGGAAATTCCCTCTTCGATTCATCCGTAAAAAATCGCTTTGTTTACTTTTACTCAGGTGATTTGATCGGTTATATCGGTAAAGAGGGATATATTAAATACAATTTCAAAACGGTTGTCGAAAGCAATGCAACGCAACAGGAGACACAAAAACTGCAAAAAGAACTTTTTGCGGTCGACACTGCCGAAGCAGGTTTGCTAAAGAAAAATAAATGGGCGCACTAAACATGATCATAAAAAGCGAATTTCAACCTCAATACGCCCATTTAAGCCCCTATTTTGAAGAGATAAAAACTATCTTTGCAAACGATACGCAAACCATCCATAAAGCACGTAACGAACTCAAAATCATTTCGTTGGATGAAGAGAAAATGGTGGTTAAATCCTTTCAAATTCCCCATCTGCTTAATCGCATCGTCTATTCATTTTTTCGTAAAAGCAAAGCCTACAAATCGTACCATAACGCACTTCATTTAACGAATCTTGAAATATCAACGCCGACACCGGTTTCCTATGTAGAGTTTTACAGTGCCAATCTACTGAAAAACAGTTATTTTATAAGTCTCTACAACCCTTATGATTTTACGATTCGCGAAGCGCTTCACCATAAATGTGACGATTATTCCGATGTTTTACGTCAGTTTGCCGCCTATACCTATGATTTACACCAAAAAGGGGTATGGCATTTAGACTATTCTCCCGGCAATATTCTGGTACAACGGATGGAAGAAGGGTATCGGTTTTCCATCGTCGATATTAATCGGATGGCATTTCGGGAAATCACCCCTTTTGAGGGGTGCGAAAATTTTAATAAACTCTGGGCAAGGGATGAAGATATCGAAATTATGGGGCGCGAATACGCCCGTTTAAGCGGCTTGGATGAAACTGTCGCAATTAGTGAAATGAAACGTCATAATAACGCCAATAAACGAGTCAAGAATTTTAAAAAAAGACTCAAGAAAGTGCTGAGAGGCGATTTTTCAGATCCTGCTTAACGCTCTCCAACATCGCACTTCTCCCCTGCGGGTTGAGCGGAATCATAAAATGGTGCTGTTTCTCTCCGATGCTTTTCCAGCGGGAAGCAGAGGCAAATAGGGTATCGGCGAAGAACGTAAAGGTCTCGCACCCTACCGCACTTGCCAAATGATAGGTTCCCGTCGAGGTACTTATAAACAGTTTAAAACTGCTCAAAAGCTTTGCGAAATCGACGACGCTTCCAAGTGAACGATACATTACCACCCTGCTCTCCCCCAGCAGCCCTTTAGCCTCTTCATAAAGTTTTTCCTCGTCGGGACCGAACGTCATAACGACATCGATGTTGTCAAAACTCTCGGCAATGCAGACCAATTCGATGTATTCATTGATCGTCCAGTTGGCATCGGATGATCCGCCGAAACCCGGATGAAATGCCACAACGGGCTTAGTAATACCGTATGTGCTACAAAATTCACGGTACACCTTCTCAGCCCCTTCATACCGCAATAGCGGCTTCGGGAAATCTAGGCTGATGTCTGAAAAGAGTGCTTTTGTCAATTCTAGATTGTATTCAAACTCCGCCATTTTAACCTCACTGCGGCGCTGCGTGATTCGACGATTGTAAAAAATTTGGGCGATTTTGGTAGCGGGGGCGATACGGATGGGGATACGGGCGATCCATTGTGCCAACGCCACACGGGTATTGGAGAACAGAGTAATCGAAGCATTGATTTTCGCCTCTTTTATTTTAAACGCCAATGCGAAGATATCATCACTCTTATCGACAATCACCTCATCGATAAAATCACATGATTCCGCCAGTTTGGCGTTCAAAGGGGCGACAAGAGCGATGATACGGTTGGAGGGATTATGGTGCTTAAGGACATACAATGCCGGAAGCGCCGTAATAAAATCCCCAAGCTTATCGTTACGTACCACCAATATGTTCATACTGTCTCCTCGTTCTTACCCCTCTATTTTACCTGATTGAAGGTAAGAAAACGGTACAATTGCCGAATGAAAGCACCGTTTGCCTGGGACCATTATTCCGATCAGCCCGCTATTATCAAAGATAAAGCGCTCAAGCGTGCCATGCGCCGCGATGCACTCCCCTCACTAATCAAAACTTTTTTGATCGCCCTTATAACCCTCCCTCTTGCATTTTTACTAATGCCGTTTATAGGACGACGTACTATTAGCGGAGAAGATTTTTTCGGTATCGGTGTCAATCTGGATAAAGAACCCAACACTACCCCCTATCTGCTCGATGAACTGAACATCAAAAAGCTCCTTATCCGTATCCCGCTGTGGGAAGTGGATCGATTGCATGAGTATGTCACCTTTATCCGCTCATTGAACGCAAAACATATCACCGTCGCGTTATTGCAAGATCGTGAACATATCACATCCCCATCTTTGTCCAAAGACCATTTTACGCAAATTTTCGAAGCATTGAATGGTCTATGCGATACCTATATCATAGGTTCCACAATCAACCGCGCCAAGTGGGGATTTTTCAGTGTCAATGAATATCTGGACTTTTATGCCGTTGCCTATGGACTAAAAAAAAGCCGTTTTCCCCATCTGAAATTTATCGGCTCCAACGTCATCGATTTTGAATTTCACTTCACAGCTCATACGCTCTTCAATCTGGCACGTATACGTTTTGACGCAATAGGAAGCCTCCTCTATGTTGACCGTCGAGGTGAACCTGAGAATACTCAGATGGGCTTGAACCTCCTGGACAAAATCAATCTCTTATATTCTCTAATCCGACTGAGTCCGAAAACTGCGAATGAGCTAATCATTACCGAAACCAACTGGCCGATACAAAATACCACTCCCTACGCTCCGACCAGTGAGTTTGAGTGCGTAAGCGAAGAGGAGTATGCCTCTTTTATGGTTCGTTATTATCTCCTCGCTTTTGCTTCTCAAAAAGTAAACTGCGTCTACTGGCATCAGCTTATAGCTCCGGGATACGGATTAATCGACAACCGTGAAGGTATCCGTAAACGAAGCGCATTTGAATCCTACAAAACAATGCTCACCCACTTGAGTGATGCACGATTTGTCCGTTTTTCTCACCGCTCAGACGAATATCTGCTGATATGTTCCACCTCCAGAGGTGAATTGCACATCACGTGGAATCTCGACTCTGCACCGATATATACCTATAAGGCTTAATCGTGAAAATACTTGTCATACTTCCCAACTGGCTCGGCGATGCAGTAATGGCTACCCCTGCACTCGAAGCACTTTGTGCTATCTATCCCGATGCCGAACTCACATTGGTCGGCTCCTATGTCAGCATTGAAGCGCTCAAATATCACCCTCAATGCAAACATCATTATGTCGATGAGACGAAAAAACGGGGAAATCGTTTTGCCAATACCTACCGATTTGCCAAGAAGCTTGGTCGCCATGATATGGCAATTACCTTTCGTAATCAGCTCCACTCTTCACTGCTGCTCTATTGGAGCGGTACTCCTGTGAGCGCCGGACGCCGCAGCTGGCATTCATCAATGCTCCTCACCCACAGTATCAAACCCACTCATCCTTCCCATCTGGTAGAACAGTATCGCGATATTGCCCAAAGTCTCACCTCTGAAGGGCTCATACTCGGAAATTTAAAACTTTATATCCCGCCGCACCGCTACTCCCGCCCGATGCTCGGAATCAATCCCGGAGCAACCTACGGAAGTGCCAAACGGTGGTATCCAGAAAAATTTGCCGAAGTGGCTCGTGCCTACAGTAATCGCTATGAAATCATCCTTTTTGGAGGACCGAATGAAGTGGGGATGGCAAACGATATTGAATCACGGCTCAAAGGGGTCAATGTCACCAATCTCGCCGGAAAAACATCGATTCAGGAGCTGTGCAGTTTTATCGGCGGACTGAATCTCTTTATCACAAACGACAGCGGTCCGATGCACGTTGCAGCAGCCTATCAGGTACCGACCGTCGCCATCTTCGGTCCGACACGCTTCACGGAAACGTCCCAATGGCACAATGAAAAAAGTATTATCGTAAGACATGAGATGAAGTGTGCTCCGTGTATGAAGCGAGAATGCCCTCTCGGGCATCACGAGTGTATGAAAAGTATTGAAGCAGAAGAAGTAATTGAAGCGGTAAAAAACTTAAAAGTCTAATCTCATTCCAAAATACCAGGCATCGTTGTAGGTAACATTACGTGTTTTCAAGTCAGTATCGATCGTACGGTATCCGACTCCTATACGTGCATTCTGGATAGGTTCAATATCCAACCCGATACGAGTCTCCGTATAGCTGTCCCCTTGTTTAAAACAAAGTGCTGATGGAGCATAATAAAAAGCGCCGTTAAGATAAAATGGAAACGGGGTATGTAGCGGCAGCTGCAACTCCGCTTCAATGCCCAAAGGAACCGCCGCATAACCGGCACCGTCAATTTTGGTAAATTCCCCTTTCATCCCGAGACCTAACTTTAATCCGGGAACTCCGCGTACCGGCTGCATCACCATGAATGAGACTTCCATTAACGGATCGGGATCGGCAATTGTTTTACTGTTATTGTTATCCCCGTTTAAAAAACGGGCTCCGATATAGGCATTACTCATGGCACTCCCCATACGCCCCATATCGAGACGTATTTCTCCGCCCACCTCTTTGTCATTTGTATTAAGGCTCACCTGATGCGCCGCAAATACAGATGTTCCCATTAAAAGTGTCAAAATTATTTTTTTTAGCATGTGGTTCCTTCGTTAATTCGTGCTATGGTAGCCGTCGTACTTTTGCCCTCTACAAATTGCACCAGTCGCAATTCACTAGCAAATTCCGCTCCAACGACACTTTTGCCTTCGTAATCGCCCCCTTTGACCAAAATATCGGGAGCAATATTTTTGATCAATTCATGCGGTGTCTCTTCGCTGAACACAACGACATAATCGACCGATTCAAGCGCAGCTAAAATGTAAGCACGATCTCCCTCTGGATTGACGGGGCGAGTAGGCCCTTTAAGCTCTCTCACTGAGCTATCGGAATTCAGACCGACGATCAATACATCGCCGTAACTTTTTGCCTCTTGAAGATATTTAACATGGCCGACATGGAGGATATCAAAACAGCCGTTTGTGAAAACAATCTTTTTCCCCTCATTTTTAAGGCGCTCAGCAAGGGTATATATCTCTTCTTTGGCTTTGATATGCATATCCGAAGTACTTTGGTGCAAACTCGATTCATATTCCTCGATCTCCCCCAGCGTTACGGTCGCCGATCCGATCTTCCCGACAACAACGGCTGCGGCATGGTTGGCAAACGGTGCCGCTTCATCAATGCTCAATCCGCACGACAGTGCAAAAGAAAGGGACGCAATCACCGTATCTCCCGCACCCGTTACGTCAAAGACTTCTTTGGCTACCGTCGGAAAACGGCGCATCGAGTCATCAAAAATAGCGATACCGTCTTCGGAGAGGGTTATCATCGAGCACTCTAGATCACACGTCTCTTTGAGACTCAATAGCGCTTTTTCAAGACTCGATTCATCACTAATCACGATCCCCGTCGCTTCAGACGCCTCTTTTTTATTGGGAGTCAGGAGATAGGCACCACGATATTTGCGGTAATCTTTCCCTTTCGGATCGACGAGTACTTTTTTCCCTGCCTCTTTCGCTAGGGCAATTATCCCCCCTGCAACCGCATCGGTCAGAACCCCTTTGCCGTAATCGGAAAGGATAATAATATCGCACGCAGAAACTATCTCTTTCACATAGGAGAGGATTGCCTCTTCACTCGATTTATCTATGGCATTTTTTGATTCTTTGTCGTAACGGAGAATTTGCTGATTTGACGCGATAATCCGGCTTTTTTTTGAGGTTTTACGTCCGCTCTGGCAAATAAGTCCGTCACTGCTTACGCTGATGGCACGGAGCATTTTACGGAGTTCTTCCCCGTTTTCATCATCACCCATCACCCCGCTTATACTTACCCGCGCGCCCAACGTCACCAGATTGTTGATAACGTTCCCAGCCCCGCCGAGAACGGTTGTCTCGCGGCTAATATCGACCACCTGTACCGGAGCTTCAGGGGAGATCCGCTCACATCCGCCCCACAAATAATGGTCGATCATCAAATCCCCGATAACGAGGATATGAGGATGGGCGTTATGAAGCGCTCTCATGAGCGTTCCTGTTCGAATAATCGTTTGATTTCAGGCACGTACGCCGCAATCCCCTCTTCAAATTCAAAACGGGGTGCATAGCCAAGCACAGACTGCGTCGAGCTGATGTCGGCTTCGGTATGAAACTGATACCGTCCCACGTAAGGATTGGGAATGTATTCGCACGAGTACGATGTTCCCAGCTCACGTTGAAGGATATCGACCATCGACTGAAATGAGCGTGCTTTCCCGGTACCGACGTTAAATACACCGTTTTCTTTTGGGTGCATCGCGAGGATGTTGGCCTGAATAATATCCTCGATATAGATGAAATCCCGCAAGATTTTGTCGGAATTTTCAAAGAGCTTCGGATTTTTTCCCGCCAGAAGCTGATGGCCAAACTGAACCACCATCGAAGATGTCTTATTCTTGAAAAACTCTCTCGGTCCGTAAACATTGAAATAACGCAATCCTACAATGCTGATATGATCATGCTTTTGAGCGTATTGATGCGCCAGATGGTCCATCATCAATTTTGAAAATCCATAAACATTTTGGGGAGCTTCCACTCCGACACGCTGAGGAGAAGGGGCATCTCCGTACGTGGCACCGGATGAGGCATAGATCATATTGGCCCCGTGCGCTACGGCCATGTCGAGAAGATCTTTAAATGCATTAACGTTTGTACGGATCATTAAATCCTGTTCCAGTGCCGTCGTATCGGATATTGCCGCTTCGTGAAAAATATAATCGAATTTATACTCATGTGAAAGTTTTGCCAACAAAGCCTGATCGTTGATATCGCCGCTGATCACTTCACCGCGAAACCCGAGAAGATTTTTAAAATGGCCGAAACTTTTGAGATTGCCGTTGGAGAGAGTCAGATTTGACCGAAACAGATCGAGAACTACTATCTGGGCGTCAGGATAATGCTCTTGAAAATAAAATGCCAGATTAGAACCGATAAAACCGGCTCCCCCTGTAATCAAAATGGTCTTTTGGTTCAAATTAACATCACTGTAACGCATAAAATGTCCTTCATAAAGGTAGTATCATATTGTAACAAACTCTACATTAAAGGTTAAACAGTTAGAGTGATTTAAGATAGATAGGACTATAATAGCGGCGAAAATTTTTATTGGAGAAAACAAATGAAAAAAATTGCTCTTGCAATGTTGTTCGCCGGTGTGTCTTTGATGGCTGCCGATGGTAAAGCCCTAACTGCTAAATGTGCTGCCTGTCATGGTGCTTCTTTCGAAAAAGCGGCTCTTGGAAAATCAGGAATCGTTAAAGGTCAAACAGCTGCTGTTATCGAAACTTCTTTGAAAGCATATAAAGCTGGTACTCAAAACAAAGCTGGAATGGGTGCATTGATGAAAGGTCAAGTTGCTTCTATGTCAGATGCTGATATCAAAGCAGTTGCTACTTACGTAGCGGGTATTAAATAATACCTCGCTCACCGCACCCGCGGTGAGTCACTCTCTCGTTTATTCCGGTTTATACTCTTCTTTTTTACGCTGCTGATTAGCCGCATCGTTCAACTCACGCTCATCGTCATACTGTACTTGATTCATCATTTTGGTCTCATCGTCAAACTGTCCGTTTTTGATTCCCCACAAAAATGCGCTCAAAGCAATAGCGCCTAAAAAAAGTGATGCACCCAGCATCATTGCGATTACCCAAGAATCCATATTTTTCCCTTATTATTTATAGAGCCATCGTACACGCATCGAATTACCGACTACGAGCAGTGAACTAAACGACATCGAAATTGCCGCAATCAGAGGAATAATATACCCCATCATAGCCAACGGTATCGTAATGGAGTTGTACACTAATGAAATGGCAAGATTCTGCTTAATGAGCCCATATGTTTTACGGCTTATTCCGAACGCTTCGGCTAATGACGTCAGCGAATCATTCATCAATACCACATCACTCACTTCAATCGCAATATCGCTTCCGTTACCCATTGCGATAGCAATATCCGCACACGCAAGAGCCAAAAGATCATTAACGCCATCCCCTGCCATAACGACAATATGCCCCTCATTGTGCGCTGACTCAATAAATGCCGCTTTTCCCTCAGGGGTTAGATGGGCATACACTTCCTCAATACCGACCTCTGAAGCGACTCTCAGTGCCGCCGCCTCATGATCTCCCGTGAGCATTACAACACGAAGACTCGATCCTTTCAATGCCGCAATCGACTCAAATGCCCTCTCTTTAGGAAGGTCACGCAGCTCGTAAGTCGCAACCAGCCTATTATCGACCGCATAATAAAAAAGGCTTTTATCGCTTGATGCATCGACGTGAATCCCAAGTTCCTGCATCAACATCGCATTCCCTCCGGCGATCATCCCGCCGTTGTACCGTCCTACCATACCGCGGGCAGGAATTTCGCGCGTCTCTTCAATGCTGAAGGAATCGATACCCTCTTCGGTACGTTCCAAATATTCCATAACGCCTCGACTGATCGGGTGTTTGGACGAAGAAACAAGCGTATGCAAAGCGCCGATTTCAAAGGGGCTATGAATGGTTGCATAGACGACTTCCGGTCGCCCTTGGGTAATCGTCCCCGTTTTATCAAGCACCACCATAGTAGCCTTTGCCATCGTTTCAATCTGTGCCGCCGATTTAAAAAGAATTCCCCGCTTGGCTCCGAGTGCCAATCCGACCAAAGTCGCTACGGGAGTCGCAAGGGCGAGCGCGCACGGACACGCGATGATGATTACCGAAATACCGACCATGAGTGAACGATCAAAACTGTGCGGCAAAAAATACCATCCCCAAAACGTTCCGATCGCCAAAAACAAAATCGTGGAAGAGAAATGCTGCGACAATCGGTTAGCCAACTGTTCAATCGACGGCTTTTGCGCCATCGCGTTCTCTAAAAGATTAACAAGATTGGAAAGGGTCGAATGGGCGAAATCTTTGGTTGCCCGATAATGGATCAGCGCATCGATACTCGTCGTTCCGCTGATGATACGGTCGCCGATGCGTTTAAAAATCGGTTCGGATTCTCCCGTGAGATTGGACTCGTCAAAACTCCCCTCCCCTGAAATCACCTCTCCGTCAATTGCGGATCGTTCTCCGCTGCGGATCACGATCACATCGCCCTCTTTGACCTCATTGACATCAACGGAGCGGATCGATTCCCCCTCCACAATACTCACTTCACGCGGAATATGTTTTCCGATAATATCGAGGGTATCAGCGGCATTTTTACGGCTGAGCACTTCGAGAAACTTTCCGAACAGGACAAACGTGATAATCATCGCTACCGAATCGAAATAAGCTTCCCCTTTTTCCAATACGGTAATATAAATAGAGTAGAGATAGGCAAGACTTGATCCCGTAACCACAAGCAAATCCATCGTAACGGCTTTATTTTTCAAGCCGTAATACGCCCCTCTGTAAAAAACCCATCCGCTGTAAAAAAGTACCGGCGTAGCCAGTACCCATTCGGCAACATTGAGAATTGTTTTGATCTCTTGGGTAATTCCGGTGAAATATCCGGCATATTGGGCAACGGCGATCCACATCATATTCATCGTCGCAAACGTCGCGACCGCCATCCGAAGATAATATTCTTTACGCTCTTTGTTGGCACGTACCTCTTGAAGCGATGCATCGTAAGGAAAAGCGTTATAGCCGATGGCACGAATCATATCGATAATAGACGAAAGATTAACCGTTAACGGATCCCATGTAATTCGGGCTTTATTGTTCGTGTAATTGATATGGGCTTCGATGACACCCTCCATCTTATGGAGTGCTTTTTCATTCAGCCATACGCATGCCGCACAGTGTATCCCCTCAATAATCAGTGAAACTTGATTGAGTCCCTCTTTGCTCAAAGTGACAAAACGTTCATGAAAAGCGGGAGTATCAAAATTGGAACTTGCTTCGTAGGTTTCAGTCGGCGGAGAGAGGGTCGTGTCTCCCATTTTGCTGTAAAAACTCTCCAACCCTTCATCTTTCAGAAGATGAAAAATCCCGCGACATCCGTTACAGCAAAATCGGTACTCTCCGTCGTGAATCATCACCGAATCGTCAAATTCCAGATGGCAGTGATCGCATTTGACTTTAGACATGTTCGAACTTCCCTGCACACTTATTTTTTTTAACCTGTTTAAAACTGCCCATAACACCTTGCATCACAATATGAATGCCCGAATCAACATTTCGGGCATAGCCGATTGCCATGGAAAGATTGGCCGTCGCTTCGATCGGGCTAAGGCTAAAAGGGACCATCGCTCCCGTAAAAACAATAACTTTATCCAAAGCTAACGTATTCAGATATTCGGCACTTAAATCCATCGTATCGGTACCGTGAATCACAATAATGATTTTTTCATCCGAGTGCTTGATCGTTTGAGCCAACAAAGAGCGGTCATTGTCATCCATCTCCAATGAGTCTTTATAGACAATCCCCTCCACCGAAATCGGTACGACAAAAGATTCAAGGATCGTATCGACGGCTTGATTATCGTTGGGAACAAAAAGTTCCCCTTTGATCGGATCATACCGTTTGTTAAAAGTGCCGCCCGTATTGATAATAAGCATTAAAGCAACTCCCGCAGCGAGTGGATAATTTTATTGGCTTTTGAGGTAACTGCGCCGGTAGAGAGGAGAATATTCATCCCGACCCCTGCTTTGAGCGAAGCTTCGATATCACGCTCATTATCACCGATCATAACAGAGTGCTCCATATCCAGGTTATACTCTTTTTGAGCCGATAGAAACATCCCCGGTTCTGGTTTACGGCATTCACATGCACCGTCAATATTCTCGTGATGAGGGCAGTGATAGATATGGGTGATCGTAATCCCGAGTGCTTTGAAATGCTCTATCATCCATCGGCTTAAAAGGGCAAAATCCTCTTCGGTGTAATAGCCGCGAGATATTCCCGACTGATTGGTGACAATGATGATCAGATACCCCTGATCCTGATAGGTTCGGCACACCTCGATGATTCCCTCAAGTAGCTCAAAATCTTCAATCTTATGAAGATAGTTTTTCTCGACATTCACAACGCCGTCACGGTCGAGAAAGAGCGCTTTACGCAACACCGCCTCCGAAAAGCTCTTTTTCGATAATGTCACAAAGGATATGTCCGATCAAAATATGAGACTCTTGGATGCGCGCTGTGGTGTTGGATGGAATGATGATCGCATAATCGGCCATTGCCGCCATCTTGCCCCCCTCACGCCCGACAAGGGCGACCGTAGTCACTCCCCGATCTTTTGCCGACTCGAATGCATTGATAATATTTTGGGAGTTCCCCGACGTCGAGATTCCGATAAAAAGATCCCCCTCCTG
>NZ_JAHFAQ010000003.1 GCF_023250475.1 Sulfuricurvum sp.
AAGTCGGTATGTTTTCCCCCGCTGTAGTAATAGCGCAGCGCTTTATCTCCGATCAATACTGCTCCGCGAATATCGAGGATTTGGGCTAGGAGATTGGACGTCGCCGAGTCGGCATCAGCTTTATCGGGGGCAGGGAGAGAGATGACACTTAAAACTTCGCGTTGTGCCACAATTCCGACACCGAAATGGCGGCAATTTTTGGCGGTAATACTGGAGATAAACGCCGCATCGATCCGACGCATGGCAAATTCGCGGTTCAGTGCCGAGGGGACCCCTTTATGGTAATGGAGGCTTTGGTGAAATCGGGTGCTTCGGGCATAGCGTTTGATAAAGACGTGAAACGGGAGGAGATTTAAAAAATCTATTTTTCCGAAAATCAAAACTTCTCCTCTTTAAAAATAAAAGTCATTATACTAATTGATCCCTGACAAGGGACTGTTAGTTCTCTTTCGCTATAATTTTCTCCAATAAAACTACCCAATAAGGGGAATTGTCATGGTGACAATCGAATTTTTAGGACCGATTCAAAAGGCTCCGTTAACGTTGGAAGCATCATCTTTGCGGGATGTTGCCGAAGTATTGAAACAAGACAGCGAAATGGCGCAGTGGCTTGAGAATTGTGCGGTTGCACTCAATGACACATTGGTTTCATCCCTTGACACACCGCTTAAAAGCGGGGATAAAGTATCCTTGCTTCCTCCGGTATGCGGTGGATGAATATGTTGGAACTCTATGATGGCGCATTGAATGTTCCTGAAATCATAACCCGTTGGTATTCAGAGGAAACTGATTATAACTACGGTGCCTATATCCCTTTTATCGGTACGGTGCGTGAGGAAGACGGGATTGAGGGGTTGAGCTTCGATGTATACGAGCCGATACTGACTGCATGGTTTCAAGCGTGGCAGGCTAAAGCAGAACCGCTAGGGGCAAAACTCAAAATGGCACACAGCCGCGGTGACGTGCTGGTGCATGAATCCTCCTACATCGCGGCGGTATTTTCTCCGAAACGGCGTGTCGCCTTGGAGATGATTGAGCAGTTTGTCGAGGACTTCAAAGCCTCCGCTCCGATTTGGAAATACGATCTCAAAAATGGTGAGCGTCTTTACGCACGTGATAGATCGACCCCGATTGGCGGTGCGGGTATTTTGGGAGGAAAGCAATGATTTCATACGAAACCTCTCAAAATATGATTAGTCTCCTCAGTATCGGGAATGTCCGAAGCGAGCGTATTTTTCTCTCCTCAGCGTTGGGGCGGATTTTGGCGGAAGATATTGTTGCTGATAGTGACTATCCGAGCTATCCGACTTCGGCAATGGACGGTTATGCGATACTCCATAGTGATTTGAAAGAGTGCGATACATTGGAAATTTTGGGAGATAATCCTGCAGGCGCTGAAGAAATCGGCGGGGTTATGAGCGGAACGTGCATTAAAACATTTACCGGTTCGTTGATGCCGAAAGGATCCGATACCCTGATTCCGATCGAAAATGTCCGCGTCGATGGATCAAACATTGTAATTGAGAAACCGGTTCCCTTTGGATTTGCCGTCCGTCCGGTAGGAGAGAGTTACCGTGAGGGAGAAATTCTCATCGCAAAAGGGACAAAACTCGGGTTTGCCGAAATCGGTGTATTGGCAGGGATCAATCGTGTGATGATTCGCATCGCACAGCGTCCCCGCGTTGCGATCATCGCTACCGGAAGCGAGATCCTCGATATCGGCGAATCTGCGCGCCATGCCGGACAAATCCGAAGCTCTAACAGCTACACGCTCCAAGTCCTTGTTGATTCTCTCGGAGGCGAGGGGATTCAGATGGGGATCGTCGGAGATGATAAAACGGCGATTATGGAGCGGTTTGAAGAGGCGATCAGTTCGTGCGATATCGTAGTGAGTACGGGTGGAGTGAGTGTCGGCGATTACGATTTCGTCAAACATATCGTCCCAAAACTCGGTGCCGAAGTGATCTTCAAGGGGGTCAATATCAAACCGGGACAGCACGTGATGGTGGCTCAGCGGGGATCAAAATTTATTGTCTCTTTGCCGGGCTTCGCCTACTCCTCAACGGTTACCTTTATCCTGTATGCCGCACCGCTGATCGCTCGTATGTTGGGAGTTGAAAATCCCTACGACGTAATCGAAGCAACCCTCAAAGTGCCGTTTGCCAAACGCTCGAATAAAAGCGAATTTACCGCATGCAATCTCTCTTTTGAGGAGGGACGTTACTGGGTTGATTTCGAGGGGAAAAAGACAGGGAGTTCGGCGATTTTGACCAATCTTCTCGGTAATACCGGGCTTATGATCTGCGGTGAAGAGGATGGGGATCTGGAAGCGGGAACGCTCGTTAGAGTGATAAAGTTATAAACAGCTTGTCATCCTGAACGTCATTCAGGAATTTGGATTGCGGATCAAGCCCGCAATCACCAATTATTTAACAATCTTCGCTTTAATCGCCTCTTCTTCGATCAACTCTTTACGGTATTTCACTGCAACGATATTTTCGGTCTCATTGATAAACCACTCCGCGATATGTTCATGCTCTAAGCCGTTTAATTTTTCCATATCGACATGATCCATTGAAATATAGAGATGAGAATAGCGGTGCGGATTTTGCATTTTAAATGTCCACAATAGCCATATCGTACTGATAACGATTAAAGTGATGGTGAATACTTCACGGCTCGAGTACTGCAGTGCGATTCCGGCGGCCGCTCCCCCGACAAAGGTCATGAAATAGGCAAACCCGTTCGCGATCCCCAAAGCCGCACCTTTTTGGTGCACTTTGGCATATTTGGAGATCATCGACTGTACGAGCGGCTCCATCATGTTAAATGCCATAAAAAAGCTGACCACTCCGGCAACAAATTCCCAACTCTTTGTCGCAAATCCCATCAGGGTAAAAGCTACAATAAAGAGAATAATCGAGAGTAAAAATATTTCTCGAGGCTTATTGTATTTTTCACCGAATACGGCAGCCGGTCCCATCGCTAAAAGCCCCATGACCATTGCGGGAATAAACGCTTGCCAAAGATCCTTTTTATCCCATAAAAAACCGTATTCGGGTTTGATAAGAAAGATAGGGATAAGGACAAATGAAACGGTCATAAGCCCTTTTTGCATTCCGTTGGTGATAATCATACTAAGGAGATTCGGATCTTTGAGAATATCTTTGGTGGTAGTCGTTGAATGGTAGATGTGACGAATACGCGGAGGATTCGGGACATTGGTGAAGAGGACGACCATGGATAGGATCGACAAGACGGCAGCAATCCAAAAGAGTGACGAAAATCCAAATCCGGCGGCAATAACCGGCCCTAATGCCATCGCAGCGGCGAAGCTGATAGCAATGGTTCCCCCCATAAGTGCCATCGCTTTGCCGCGTGATTCTTCATTGACCAAATCGCTGATCATGGCAGGGATGACCGCACCGATAGCTCCCGCACCTTGTAAAAAACGCCCCGCCATCAAGGTGTAGATATCGGTGCTCACCGCACAAATGATCGATCCGACCAA
This sequence comes from Sulfuricurvum sp., assembly GCF_023250475.1. GTDB lineage: Bacteria > Campylobacterota > Campylobacteria > Campylobacterales > Sulfurimonadaceae > Sulfuricurvum. The sequence continues at coordinate 3,512 of NZ_JAHFAQ010000003.1, forward strand.
AAAGATGACGAGTCCGAGTAACAGTGTCGGCTTGCGACCGATTTTATCGCTCATCACTCCAAAAGGAATTTGGAAAATAGCTTGTGTCAGAGCATATCCGCCGACGATAACACCGATTAGAAGGGGTGTAGCACCTTCGAGGTTAAGTGCATAGGCTGAAAGCACCGGAAGTACGAGAAAAAGACCAAAAAAGCGGAGCGATAAAATCGCAGAGAGGGGGAGAACCGTTTTAAACACCGTGCAACCTTAGATACGTTAAAATTTTCAGCATTATAATACACCCTTAGATGAAACATCGGGTAAACACCGATAGTTAAAGTCTATTGTAAGGAATGAAATGAAAATCGTCTTGGCAACGTCAAACAAAGGGAAAGTACGAGAGATCATTGAACTCCTCCACGATCGGGAAGTCTTTCCCTATACCGATTTGATCGAGGGATTTGAGATCGTTGAAGACGGTGAGAGCTTTAAAGAAAATGCGCTGATCAAAGCCCGCGCCGTGTACGCCGCATTGGGAGATGAAAATGCGATCGTTATCGCCGATGACAGCGGTATCAGCGTTGACGCGTTGGACGGTGCTCCGGGGATTTACAGCGCCCGTTACGGCGGAGAGGGGGCGAGTGATCGGGATAATCTCCTCAAGCTCGTAGAAGCGCTAAAAGAAAAAGGGTTAAATATTTCTCCCGCTCACTATACGGCGGCGATAGCGATTGTTTCTCTCGAGGGGGAAAGTTGTGTGCACGGGTGGATGCACGGAGAGGTTATCACGGAGTTACGAGGAGAAAACGGCTTCGGATACGATCCGATTTTTATTCCCGGTGGATTTGAAAAAACGCTCGGAGAATTGCCGAATGACGTAAAAAAAGGGCTTTCGCACCGCTCCAAAGCGTTGGAACTGGCGAAAATTTTGATCGATCAGATCAAATTCTTACGATCTCATGCCGGAAGCGTTGCCACGAAATAGAAGAAGATAACCCCGACAACGATTCGGTAGATCGCAAACGGGGTAAAGGTGTGGCGGCTGACAAAGGTGACGAAGAGTTTGACCGTTGCGAGGGCAAATACAAATGCCGTTATAAACGCTACCGAGAGCATAAAATAATCATCTACTACCATCTCGTTACGATGTTTAAGGAGATCGTATGCGGTAGCGATAATCATCGTAGGGATAGCGAGGAGAAATGAAAACTCCGCCGCACTTTTACGGCTGAGTCCGATTACTAATCCGCCGATGAGGGTGGCCCCTGAGCGGCTCGTTCCGGGGATCATGGAGAGGCTTTGAAAGACACCGATAGTAAATGCCTCTTTAACAGTAAGTTCAGAGACATCTTTGCCCGAATCGATGGGTTTATCACGTCGAAGATACTCAAAAAGCAAGAATACGATCCCTCCCGCAATCAGCATAATACTGACCGTTTCAACTCCGAAGAGGGCTTTGATCTGTTTGTAAAATAAAAATCCGAGTGCTCCTGCCGGTAGAAAAGCAACCCCGATTTTAAGCCACAACATTTTGTCCTGCATCAGCCGCTTGGCATATAGGAATAAGACGGCGAGGATGCTTCCGAGTTGGATGGAGACTTCGAACGCTTTGTGGGCAGCGGTTTGTTGAAGCCCTAAAAGCTGAGAAGCTAAGATGAGATGCCCCGTCGAAGAGATAGGGAGAAATTCGGTGACTCCCTCCAGTGCTCCGAGGATCAATGCGTCAAATAAAGTCATAGAGTAAGCTCTTTTTTTGGTGTAATTGTACCATAGCCTCACCCCTTAAACCTCCCCTAACCTCACATAGGATAAAATGCGCGGATTTATGACACTTTCCCTCAAGGAATTTTTGAATGTTACTTTTTACCCCCGGACCAACCCCGGTACCTGAATCGGTACGTATCGCTATGGCTGGTGAGACGCTGCACCACCGTACCCCTGAGTTCGAAGCGATTTTTGAACGCACACGCGCACTATTGTTTGAGTTGCTTGGAATGGATGAGGTACTGATGCTCGCTTCATCGGGAACCGGCGCTATGGAAGGGGCGGTGATCAATCTTGCCCACTCCAAACTCCTCTCAATCAATTCGGGAAAATTCGGTGAGCGTTTCGGCAAGATCGCCGTTGCTCACGGGATTGCCAACGTTGAGATTAAGCACGAATGGGATACGCCCGCTACGGTAGAAGAGGTTCAAGCAGCATTGAACGCTAACCCCGATGTCGATGCGATCACAATTCAAATCTGCGAAAGTGCGGGTGGATTGCGCCACAGTGTTGAAGCGATTGCAGCAGCGGTAAAAGCGCATAACCCAGCCATCATGGTGATTGCGGACGGTATCACAGCGGTGGGTGTTGAGAAAATCGACATCACCAATATCGACTGTTTGATCTCAGGGAGCCAAAAAGCGTTGATGCTCCCTCCGGGACTTGCGATTATGGGGCTCTCTAATGCGGCGATTGAAAAAATCGGAAGCGGCAAAGGGTATTATTTTAACCTTGCTACGGAGATTAAAAATCAGCGTAAAAATACGACGGCATGGACGGCGGCAACGACGATTACCATCGGTTTAGAATCCATTTTGAATCGCATCAAAGCCGAAGGCGGTTTGGATAAATTGTACGCCGATACGGCGCGCCGTGCGAAAGCGACCCGTGAAGCCATGACAGCGATCGGCCTCTCTATTTATCCGATCACTCCGGCTGACTCGATGACGACGGTAGGAGATCCTGAAGCGAAAAAAATTCGCTCAACTCTCAAAGCGTTCGATGTGAACGTCGCCGGCGGACAAGACCATATCAAAGATTCGATTTTCCGTATCAACCACATGGGTCTGATTGCTCCGTATGAAGCGTGCTGGGCAGCGAATGCGGTGGAATTGGCTCTCGATAAAATGGGACGACGTTCTTATGACGGAACCGCGAATCGCGTGTTTAATACCGTCTATTTCGGACTCTAAACCAATGGTATTTGAACACGAAATCCCCGAAGGATCAAAGCTTTACTTTGCCGCGACGGCAAAAACGAAGCGTATAATCGAAACCAAAGCGAGCACACTTTTAAGCGAAGCCGGATTTGAAGAGATCTTAACACCTCTTTTTTCATATCATCAGCACATGAGTGTTTGCGATCAGCGAGAACTTATTCGTGTCAACGACAGCGAAAATCATCCGATCAGTCTTCGTGCCGATTCGACGATTGATGTGGTTCGTATTGTCAATAAGCGTCTTGACGGAAACACCGAACACAAAAAGTGGTTTTACATTCAACCGGTGTATCGTTACCCGGCGGATGAGCAGTATCAAATCGGGGTAGAGATTATCGATGAGCCGAACCTCTCGGTAGCACTTACCCAAGCAACACGGATTTTAAACGAGTTGAAGATGAAACCGCTATTGCAAATCTCAAACATTAATATCCCTCGTCTCCTTACCGAGATGATGGATTTGAGTTTGGATGATTTCCGTCATGTCAATATTGAGAAACTCTTATCGCTAAAAATCGACTGGCTGACTCGCTTGGTTTATATGCAGCATGCAAGTGAAATTGATGCGGTAGTGGAGATTGTCCCCGACGCGATCAAACCGGAACTCATTAAGATAAAAGAGCTGTGCGAAGGGTTGGAATACCCTAATGTGGTTATTGCACCGCTTTATTACGCTAAAATGCTCTATTATGATGAGCTTTTTTTCCGTGTAATCGAAGGGAATGAGATGTACGCCATGGGCGGACGCTATAAAAGCGAAAAGACCGTTTCGGTCGGATTCGCTATTTACACCGATGCGTTGATTGACGCATTACACCAATAACTAATTTAGGATTGTTTATGAAAGCAGATTTGATTGTCGGTATCCAATGGGGTGACGAAGGAAAAGGTAAAATCGTCGATTTGTTGGCGCAAAAATACGATTGTGTTGCCCGTTATCAGGGGGGGCATAATGCCGGACATACCATCGTCGTTGATGGAAAAACCCACGCTCTTCATTTAATTCCGTCAGGGATTTTGAATCCCAAAGCGATCAATATCATCGGAAACGGTGTCGTTGTTTCTCCTGAAGCCCTTATTAAAGAGATGAAACAGTTTGATAATCTTCTCGGACGACTGTTTGTTTCTGAATCGGCTCACATGATTTTGACGTTTCACACGTTGATCGACCAAGCCAAAGAGAAACTTCGCGGCGAAAAAGCAATCGGTACGACGGGTCGCGGTATCGGACCTGCGTATAGCGAAAAAATAGCCCGTGCCGGATTTCGCTTGGGTGAACTCCGTGACGTGAGCGCATTAACGAATCGTGTCATGGAATATTTCGAGCAAAACAAAGCCATTTTTCAAGCGTTAGAAATTTCATTGCCGACCAAAGAAGAATTAACCGTCGAGTTGACGACATTCGCAGAAGCGTTGATACCGTTCTTGGCCAATACAACCCAAATGGCATGGAAACTCATGGATGAGGATAAAAAAATCCTCCTTGAAGGTGCTCAGGGGACAATGCTCGATATCGACCACGGAACCTATCCGTACGTTACCAGCTCATCAACGATCTCGGCGGGAGCGTGTACGGGTCTTGGGGTTAATCCGAAAGATATCGGCAAAGTGACGGGGATTGTCAAAGCGTACTGTACCCGTGTCGGAAACGGCCCTTTCCCGACGGAAGACCACGGCGAGATCGGCGAACGTCTCCGCAAAGCGGGACATGAATTCGGAACCACTACCGGACGTCCGCGCCGATGCGGATGGTTTGACGCCGTAGCGTGCCGCTATGCGAGCCGTTTGAACGGATGCGATGATCTCTCTATTATGAAACTTGACGTCTTGGACGGTTTCGACGAGATCCAGATATGTGTCGGGTACGAAGTGAACGGTGAAGTGATCGACTATCTCCCTCTTGATCTTGAAAATGTAAAGCCGGTCTATAAAACATTCCCGGGGTGGGATAAAACCGAGGGAGTCCGCCGTTTTGAAGACCTTCCTGTAACGGCACAGCAATATCTTCGTGCCATCGAAGAGTTGACTCAAACCAAAATCGGCATGGTTTCAACATCACCGGATCGAAACGATACGATTACATTATAATCATCTTGAGGAGCGTTTATGAGCAAATCGCGTTACGAGCCTTTGGTCAAACTCAAAAAAAAGAGTTTAGACACTGCCGAACGCGCCCTCATCAATGCGAATAACGAGCTTACTTTTGCTTCCGATACCTTAAAACGCTCGTATGAAGAACTCTCTCAAATGACTCTCCCTACACACGGCTCTGTCGGCGAATTTACCCAAGCAACAACCATGATTCATGCACAGCATCAGACCATCGAGCACTCTCAAAACAGAGTGCAAAGGGCACAGCATCTACAGCATCAGATGCGGGAACGTTTTAAGGCGGCAATGATGGATTTTGAAAAGTTTAAATATTTGGAAGTCCAAGAGATGAATGCACGGCTAAAACATCTCAAAGCTCAAGAGGCTAAAATGCTTGACGAGATCGGTACAATGACCTACAAAAGAGAGGAACTATGAAAATAATCTGGAGTTTAGCCGTAGTGATGATCGGCGGATTGTACGGGGCGCCCGCTACAAAATAGTATGAGTGTACCAAAATTTTTGAAGACCGTAAAAACGAGCTTTTGGTCGAACTTGAACGAATTGACGAGCAGAAACAATCGCTCGATTCCCTCAAACGGGCAACGGAAGATCTTTTACGCAAAAAAGAGGCGATGGTACAGGGAAAAGATGTCAAAGTCGATCAAAAGCTGAATGAGATCAAAGCCAAAGAAGCATCGGTCAAAAAAATGTTGGACGATAACAAAAAAGTTTTGGATGAAATCAAACAGCTAAAAGCAGACAAAGTGTCCCAAACTTTTGCGAAAATGAAGCCTGCCGCATCGGCACAGATCCTTGCTCAGATGCCCTCATCCGATGCTGCGGATATCATGAGTACCCTTAACAGCAAAGTCGTCGGACAAATATTGGCGAAGATGGACCCGAAAAAAGGCTCAGAAATTACCGACAAGCTGCGAAAACTTCCTGAACCTACTAAATAACGCTTCATTTCTCCTAAGCGATTTTAGAGGTATTTTAGGCTAAAATGCAGAAAATTTCACTCAGGGCTGGCAATGAAGGTTTCACTGACACACGTACCCCATATCGCGACACGAATTGCTGTCGATCTCAGCCGAAGCGGCTTGGTTACTATGACCAAAGGGCTTGAGAGCACTGCTAAAGAAGCCGAAAAGGTTTTGGCTGCCAACATCAAAAAAGAGATTGCTCTTGAAGAAAAGGTCAAAGAGATCGTTAATGCCAATGAAGAGCAGATCGATTTCTATCTTGCCGATGAGCGACAACTCTTTTTCATGATCAAAAAGAAATTGGCACCGCAATTCGGTGTTGTCCTCTCCTATGAAGATCGCTATTCAGACATTGCGCATCAGATTCTCAACGAACTGTATGAAGAAGATTTGATCAATTACGACGTGAGTGAAAACCGAATTAAAAATATTATTTATGATGCGATTACAGGCTCTATTGCCGATTCAACTGAAATCGAATCGGCTGTTTATGAAAAGATCAGAAGCTATAAACGCAATTTGATTCCGGGTACGGATGAGTATGAGATCGTTTATGAAAAACTCTATAAAGATGAATTGGTTCGACGGGGGATGGCATAATGTTACGCGATGCATGGATTTATCTCGAAAACGGCACCTATATAAGTGCCAAAAGTTTTGGTGCGGATACCACAGCGGTAGGTGAGATTGTTTTTAATACCTCTATGAGCGGGTATCAGGAGATTATTACCGATCCCTCGTACGCAGGTCAGTTTGTCACTTTTACGATGCCTGAGATTGGGAACGTCGGTGTAAACAGCGAAGACATGGAAAGCTCTCGTGCCCACTGTAAAGGGATTATCGTCCGCCAATATCAGCCGGAGCACTCATCGTTTCGTGCCGAAGAAGCGCTGCACACTTTTTTGGAAAAACACGGCATCATCGGTATCTGTGATATCGACACTCGGTTCATAACCAAAATGCTCCGAACGCAGGGGGCAATGATGATGATTGCTTCGACTCAGGTCAGCGATAAAGAAGAACTCAAAAAGCTCCTAGAAGCATCTCCTCGGATTGAAGAGATCAACTATATCGAGGAAGTCAGTACCAAAACATCGTATGTACACCGTAACGGCATCTACGACCCGTTCAACTTCCGTTACAACGATGCACCGGCGCCGAAGGCACGCATTGCGGCGATCGATTTCGGAGTAAAACGCAACATTCTAAATGAATTGACCGAAGCAGGACTGGAAGTCGAAGTCCTTCCGAATTCATTCAGTGCGGATGAGTTGATAGCACGATACGACGCCAAAGAGATTGACGGTGTATTTTTATCCAACGGCCCGGGAGATCCCCTTGTTCTGAAAGTAGAGCAAGAAGAGATTAAAAAGCTGATCGCACGTAAAATTCCACTATTTGGAATCTGCCTAGGGCATCAGCTTCTTAGTATTGCACACGGGTACGACACCCATAAACTAAAATTCGGTCATCACGGCGGAAATCATCCGGTTAAAAATGTGAAAACGGGGATGGTCGAAATTACGGCACAAAACCACAATTATAATGTTCCTGAATCGGTTCGTGAGATTGCTGAAGTGACCCATATCAATCTTTTTGACAACACGATTGAAGGGTTGCGCTATAACAGCGGACATGTCTTCTCGGTTCAACATCACCCCGAATCAAGTCCGGGACCGAAAGAGAGCCGATACATTTTCAGCGAATTTCTTCAACTTCTTCAACGCTAACCTAAAAACAGGGGGGATTCTCCTCCCTTTCTTACCATAAAAAATCTTCAACATGTTACTTTTCTACCCCTATTTCTGTAATTAAACTTAAATATATCGTTAAGTATGAATAGTGTGAAAAATATTTAATAATTTAAGATTCCTTAAATAGTGTGATTGCTATCATTAGAGTGTCTAATAGCCTACTTTTGTTACAAAAGTGTTAAGGGCATCTTTGATTTCACAGCTTTGCGAAGTCAGAGGTGCCCTAATAGGCTCTTATGCTTTGAATCTTTAAGGAGGTCGTAAATGGAGAATCGTCCATTGGAGTATGATTACACGGTTGCGAAATGGTTTATGCTAGCAACTGTTGTTCTCGGTATTGTCGGGATGCTTGTCGGCGTTATTTTGGCGTGGCAAATGGCGTTTCCAGGTGTAAATTTAATGGCGGGAGAGGGCTTGGCTGAGTATACAAACTTTAGTCGTCTTCGTCCGTTGCATACTGACTCAGTAATCTTCGGATTTACCCTTAGCGGTATCTGGGCTACTTGGTATTATGTCGGTCAACGTGTATTGAAAGTGTCAATGGCGGAATCAAAATTTTTGATGTTTCTTGCTAAATTGCATTTTGCTATTTACATGGTAGTAGTAGTTGCCGTTGTCGGTTCATTATTACTCGGTATTTCTACTGGTAAAGAGTATGCAGATTTTGAATGGCCGATTGATATCGCGGTAGTAGTGGTATGGGTTATTTGGGGTATGTCTATTTTCGGTTTGATCGGTATTCGCCGTGAAAAATCACTCTATATTTCTATCTGGTATTACATTGCTACTTTCTTGGGTATCGCTATGTTGTATCTTTTCAACAATATGGAAATTCCAACGTATTTTGCTTCAGGCGGAATCGGCAACTGGTATCACTCGGTTTCTATGTACTCTGGTACAAATGATGCGTTGGTACAATGGTGGTATGGACACAATGCAGTTGCATTCGGTTTCACAGTACCTATCGTTGCAATGATCTACTACTTCCTTCCAAAAGAATCAGGCCAAGCGGTTTATTCATATAAATTGTCTCTTCTTGCGTTCTGGGGATTGATGTTTGTTTACCTTTGGGCAGGCGGACACCACTTGATCTACTCTACAGTACCGGATTGGATGCAGACAATGGGTTCAGTTTTCTCCGTTGTATTGATTCTCCCATCATGGGGTTCTGCGATCAATATGCTTCTTACTATGAAGGGTGAATGGCAACAAGTAGCGGCAAGCCCGTTGATCAAATTCATGATCTTGGCTTCTACGTTTTACATGTTCTCTACACTTGAGGGTCCAATTCAAGCGATCAAATCGGTCAATGCTTTGGCTCACTTTACAGACTGGATCGTCGGTCACGTACATGATGGTGTTCTCGGTTGGGTTGCATTCATGATTATGGCTGCATTGTTCCATATGGCTCCGCGTGTATTCAAACGTGAGATTTATTCTAAATCATTGATGAATACTCAATTCTGGATCCAAACTCTCGGGGTTGTATTGTATTTCACATCAATGTGGATTGCAGGTATTACACAAGGTATGATGTGGCGTGCACACGATGAATTCGGTAACTTAGCGTACTCATTCATCGATACTGTTGCCGTATTGCACCCTTACTTCACAATCCGTGCGGTTGGTGGTACGTTGTATCTCGTAGGTATGTTCTTGTTCGCGTACAATATGTACAAAACAATGACAAGCTCTCGCCGTGTTGAAGAGAGTGAACTTCAAAACGCATCGCCTATGGGCGCATAATAAGGAGGGGAAAAATGTTTCACTGGTTAGAAAAACACCCGTTCTTTTTCGCGGTAGCGGTGTTCTTAACAATCGCGTTTGCAGGTCTTATCGAGATCCTGCCAAACTTTGCGCAAGCATCTCAACCGGTTGTAGGGACTAAACCTTACAGCACGTTGGAACTTGCAGGTCGTCATATTTATATTAAAAACAACTGTATGGGATGTCACTCTCAATTGGTTCGTCCGTTTAAATCAGAAACTGACCGTTACGGTCACTACTCTTTGAGCGGTGAATATGCGTATGACCGTCCATTCCTTTGGGGTTCAAAACGTACCGGTCCGGACTTGATGCGTGTAGGTAACTACCGTACAACGGATTGGCACGAAAACCACATGAAAGATCCTGCAGCGGTTGTTCCGGGTTCAATCATGCCGGCATACCGCTGGATGTTCAAAAATGCTGCGGACATCGATACAGCGTATGCTGAACAAATTACCGTTAATAAAGTGTTCAAAACACCTTATAACACTGAAATTCCAATGGCAGACGGTACAAAAGCGACTGTTGCATTGGCAGCAACATTGGATGAAGCAAAAACTGCAGCTCTCGAAGAGGCTAAAGTTATTGCCGCAGACATGAAAGATCAAGACGTTAAAGATGCGGTTGCAGCGGGTCAAATCCCTGAAATCGTTGCGGTAATCGCATATCTTAACTGCTTAAAATAAGGATGTGAGCGTGGATATAGGTACACTTCAAGCGTATGCTTACTTTTTCTTCGTTGCGTTTTTGGTGGTGGTATTGTATTCATACATTTATCACCTCTACAGCTCGCAGTGGAAAGGGAAGCGCGATTATGAAAAGTACGGCAATATCGCGCTGAATGACGAGATCACCGATCAACCGATCGAAGAGATCTCGAAAAACGATGATAAAAAAGTAGGAGGCATAAATGAATAAGACAGTACTTGCTGCTATCATAGTTGTAATTGCGATGCTTGGCTTCACCTACATTGCTGTCGGCGGAGCCGGCGGTATGGGTGGTGAAGGTGACTGGGTTAACAAACTCGCCGTACTCGGTGCAGTTGTCCTTGTCATCGTAACAGCATTTGTAGTTACCAAATATGTTCGTCAAATGCAATTTGATAAAGCGAGCGGTAAACTTGCTGATGAAAATTGGGACGGTATCGGAGAATATAAAAACGAACTTCCTTTCGGATGGGCGATTATTTTTCTTGGTCTTGTAATTTGGGCAATTTGGTATTTCCTTGCGGGATATCCAGTTAGTTCGTACTCACAAATCGGTGAATACAACGAAGCCGTTGCAGAGCACGATGCTAAGTTTGAAGCGCAATACGCTAATATGGATGATGCTACTCTCAAAGAGATGGGCGGATCGGTGTTTATCGTACAATGTGCTCCGTGTCATGGTCTTCAAGCGGACGGTATCGATGGTAAAGCGGCTAACTTGAATCACCGTTTGGAAGAGAAATCAATCAAACACGTTATTCAAAACGGTTCAAATAACCAACTTCTCGGAATCGAAATGCCGATGCCGGATCGTAACGGTCTTATGAACGCTAATACCGGTGCTTTGATTAGTGATGCTGAAATGGATGCGGTAGCTAAATATGTTGCCGGCGGAATGAAAGGCACTGTTGGTGCTGATGTATTCGCTGGTACATGTGCTGCTTGTCATGCTGCTGACGGTAAAGGTACTGATATGGTTGCTCCAAGTATCGCTGAATTCAATCCTACGCTTATCGCGAATGTATTGAAACACGGTAAAAAAGGTGCAATCGGTCAAATGCCGGCATTCAACAACTTGACAGATGTTCAAGTAAAAGCGCTTGGTGCTTATGTCACCGGCCTTAGCAAATAAGGAGAGTCATAATGGAAAATCGTAGCGTTTTTGCATTGGACGGGATTAGCGGTATGTTGATCGCAACCGTGTTGCTTCTCTCTATCCTCGCGGGTTTAACCGTGTGGGGATTGGGCGTTCAACAAGGAAGTGCAACTAATTATTACCAAATTGAAAATGAAAAAGACATCAAGATGTTTAGCACCGATAACGCTACGCATCGTGTTGATGTTAAATAAGGAGTTTTAGATGGCAAGTATCATGGATAAACTCATCACAATTACATTGGTGGTTTCTGCAGCGGTAACGTTGTGGGCGGTGGTAACACCGAATCACCTTTACGTCGGTTAAGGGTAACTTTTGTTACTCTCGCGAGGGCTAGCGGCCCTCACCCTCTCATTCTTATTTACCCTTTCTCTCCATGCGGAATATTTATATAAAGATGATGTTGTTAACAATCCAAAATTCGCGGAACAAATTAATTCGATCGGCGCTGAGCTAAAAGCCAAAACAGGTGTTTCTCTCTATTTGGTAATGGTGCGTGATTTGGATGAAAATCAAAGTGTCGCTGATTTTGAAAAAAAGGTGTCGGCAGAAGTAGGTGAACCGTCTGTGATTATGACGTTTATAGAGCTTCAACAGCAAATCGACATTTTAGCTCGTCCCGTCTCTTTATATGAGCATTTTAACAAAGCGCAGATACTCAGTCCGAATGCAACTTTTATCGGTTCCGTTGTAAGCGCTGTAATGTTCGCCCGCAGTTACGATGAAGCCAAAGAGCTTATTGTTAACCGCGGAGGTACTATTTTACCTATTTTGGCAGAAAGTACAAAAGGGGGCGAAACGGTTCAAAAGTATTCGGTAGCCATGTATAACGGCTACAGTGACACTGCGGATCAAATTGCAGCGGCTCAAGGGGTAACCCTCAGTTCGTCTGCCGGAAACGGCAGTAAAAACTTTATCGATATTATTCGGTTAATTTTTTACGGTATCATTCTGTACGGTCTTTCACGATACGTATACGGACGATTTTTTCGTCGTCGCAAGAAGGATGATAATGTTTAAAAACCCCGGGACTAAATGGCCGATTATCATTGCTGTATCAACAGTAATAGTAATTATTTTTGGTGTACTAACTATTAAGGCGGCTATTAACAATCCGGTGGAGATGTCGGATTATGGAATGCAAAATTACCATGAATACGACAGAGACGCGAATGATATTATTGAAGCAAAGATTGCTTTTGATCAAAAGTACAGTATTGCTTTTCTGACATCGCAGATTACCGAAAAAGGGTCCGTTATTGAGTATAAAATAACGGATAAAGCAGGTAAAGCCGTTAATAACGCTTCGCTCAATGTAATCCTTACCCGTCCTGATATGAATAAATACGATATCAATCTCTCCAATCCAACCGTGAGTGAAGGGAAATATACTTTTGCTCCGGTAGATCTTCCAAAAGTGGGTCGATGGGACATTATGTCAAAAGTTTCTGTAGGAACCGATCAGCGTTACTATAATCTTAAAGCCGATACCCGCGAACCGAAAACAGCTGAGTTTTAAACAAACGCATCTCTTCTCCCCTTTAGGGGAAACTGACTACAATAAACATTCATAAACTATCAAAATAATTTTTTACTTCCGCAGAAAAGTGGAATTAAGCGTAAAATCGAGGAAATTTCCTAAATGAAAAGAGAATGTGTCGTTTATCCGACCGCACGCTGTGTTCGCGAAGCGGTAGCGGAGTCTACGGAGAGCTTTCTTCCCCATAGAATGACAATGGGGGAGTTTCTATCACGTGCTTACGTAGCGGCCGGAAAGATTATTCCCGATGAGGATTTGCGTCTTTTGGCAATGCATGAAGCATCCAATTTTTCCGGATTTGCAGCACTTAACATCGAGCGGAATTTTTTCAGTTTCATCCAAAATTCGGAGTATCTGTTCCGTTTTTTTGAAGAGCTCTCTTCCGAACAGGTTTCACTCGAAACCCTCCAATCGGTCGATGTGTACGGGGAGTATGAGGAGCACATCACCATACTCAAAAGACTTCGTGAACGATACGGTGAGATATGTTCACGCGAGGGGTGGGCGGATAGAATTTTTCATTCTGAGCATACAACAATTCAGGACGATTTTTTACGCAATTTTGAAACCATAACCATTATCGTCGAGGGGTATTTAAGCCGCTATGAGATCGCACTGCTTCGGGCGTGTGCACATCAAATAGACGTAGTCCTTCACTACAATACAACAGCGTACAACCGTAAAATGACGGCACGATTTGAGGAGATGGGGTTTGAGCTGAAGGAGGGGATAGCCTATCGGCTCTCACTGAGTCAGATTCAAATCATCGACGAAAAACCGCTTCGAATCAATCGATCGATAAGCTGTGATATATTTCATACACGGCTGGCTCAAATCGGATTTATCAAAGCGTCCGTCGAGGCTTTTGTGGAAGAGGGGATGGCGCCTGAAAAAATTGCGGTGGTTCTTCCGGATGAGGATACGGCGCAGATGCTCAAAGAGTTTGATACCGAGGGGAACTTCAATTTTGCGATGGGTTCTCCCTTTAGCAATAGTCCCCTTTACCGTGACCTTGAGAGTATTACCCTTTACTTGGATGAAGCGAGTGTTCTAAATCATGAGCGTATCCGAAATGTCAAAACCGCTACCCTTGAGTGGTTTAAGGGACATTATCCGCAAAAATTTCTATTTTCTCAGTTGGAAGAGCTGATGGGAATGCTGGAAGATGAGGATACGGAGTCGATCGAAATCGTACGTGATGAACTGCATCGATTCAGCCATCTCTCTCATGCTCTGGAACAGATGGATTTCAGAGCGGTCTTTCGGATCTTTATGAACCGTCTGCGTCAACAAAGCATTGATGATGTCCGGGGGGGAAAAGTGACGGTTATGGGGTTGCTGGAGACTCGGGGCGTTGCGTTTGAGGGGGTGGTGATTATTGATTTCAATGAAGGATATGTCCCTCATAAGAGTGAAAAGGATCTTTTTTTAAATACAAAAACCCGTGAATATGCGGCTCTCCCAAGTGCGCATGATCGTGAATCCCTTCAAAAACACTACTACTCCATTCTCTTCAACCGAGCCAAAAAGGTAGCCATCGGATGTGTTCAAAATGCCGAATCGGTACCGTCACGTTTTTTACTTCAATTGGGGATCAAGAGCACTCCTGCCGCATACCGCTATGAGGAAGTTTTATTTCCGTCACCGCATTTTAACGAACGGCATATCGGAGCGTATGAGGGCGAATACGATTTTACGGCGCACCCTCTCTCTGCGAGCGGGATCAAAACGTTTTTGAGCTGTAAACGAGCTTTTTATTATCGTTACATCGCCCATATCCGAGAGCATGAACTGCCGCGTGACCTCTCGCAAGAGCGTGATATCGGGAATGAACTTCACAGTGTTTTAGATAAAGTGTACACATTGCAGGATAGCTATTCAGAACCCTCTGCGATCAAAGAGACGATTAGCAGGCTGTGGGAAGTGAAAAAAACGGACGATCCTCTGGAGCGGTATATGAAACGGCTTTGGATCGATAAACTGGATGATTTCTATGCGTGTGAGGTGTCTCGATTCGCTTCGGGTGCGAGGGTTCTCTACCGTGAAAAAGAGGTGAGCGCCGAGGTCGAGGGGATACGATTAAACGGACGAATAGATCGTATCGATGAGAAGGAAAATTCCCTCGAAGTGATCGATTACAAGAGCGGCAAGTATCCTGATACCGATAAAGAGCCCAAAGAGAGCGATGTCGATTATCAGCTCAGCGTTTATGCACTGCTTGCGGGAGGACTAGGGCGTGTCGAGCGATGCGGGTACTATGATTTGGGAAAAGGAGAGGTGAAATTCGAGCAGTTCTTAGAGGCAAAAATTGTCAAACTGCGGGAAATTTTGGCTCACATGGCCTCTCAAAAACAATGGAATTGGGAGATGTGCGAGGAGTTGAGCCGATGTCGTCACTGCCCCTACACCTACCTTTGCCATCGGGAGGTGATGCGTGGAATTTGAACCGTTTTTAGCCTATGAAGCGAGTGCGGGGAGCGGCAAAACATTTAACCTTGTTGTCCGTTATCTGAGCTTGCTCTTTATGGGGGAGAATCCATCTTCCATCGTGGCATTGACGTTTACCAATAAAGCGGCGAACGAGATGCTGGAGCGGATCATCCTCACCCTCGAAGAACTTCCGACGCGGAGCGAACTGCCTCAAATCTCACGTCTCAGCGGGATTGATGAGGCAACTATACTGGAAGAACGCCCCAAAGTGCTCGCGCGCTTCCTCCGTTCCGATATTCAAATTTCGACGCTGGATAAGTTTTTTGGTCGCATTTTGCGCAAATTTGCTCTCAATGCGGGGTTGATGCCGACTTTTAAAACCGTGCAGAGCCACCATGAAAGTGCCTTATTGGAGCGATTTTTAAACGAAGTGGAGGTGTCAAATGCCTCAGGGGCATTGATCCATCTCTCCCTTTTGAGCGATAAACGGCTCAGTGATCTTTTTACGCTACTCTCTGCTCTCTATTCCAAATACAAAGAGATTGATACTCAAAGGTATGATGGGAAAAATACCCCGGAAGAGTCCGTCGGTTATGCGATGGAGCTTGCGCACGAGCTTGCCTCATTGGTGCTCTCAAAACCGCTCAGCGATCGTGCCCGAAAAACGATGCAGTTTGAGCATTATGAGGAGCTGTTGGAGAAAACGTGGCTTTTTAAACCGAGTATGGAGTACTGGGATTTTAAAAAGGCTTATGAGCCTCGTATGGATGCGCTGCTCCATGAGATACAAAGTGCGGTTGCCTCGCAAATGCGGCGCCGCGAAGTGCTCTATTTCAAAGAACTTTTTGCCGTCCTCAAACTTTATATCAAAAGCCGCCAATCGATGGCAACGCAGAGCAATGAACTAAGTTTTGATGATATAACCCTAAACGTTCATACCCTGCTGAGGGAAAAACTGGAGAGCGAGTTTCTCTATTTTCGACTCGATTCACGGATCAAACATCTCCTTCTCGATGAGTTTCAAGATACCAGTGTCATCCAGTTCGATATTCTCCGTCCGCTGATCGAAGAGATTCGCTCCGGTGTGGGGGTAAATGAGGGGGGAAGCTTCTTTTTCGTCGGGGATGTAAAACAATCGATCTACCGTTTTCGCGGAGGGGTGAGCGCCTTGTTTCATGAGGTGGCGGAGCTGTTTGATGTGCGGCTCGAACCGCTTAAGGTAAACTACCGCTCTAAAAGCGAGATTGTTAATTTTGTGAATCGTGCATTTGAGGGGAAAATCAAAGGGTACATCCCCCAACAAAGCCCGCAAAGCTCATGCGGAGGGTACGTAGAGGTTCTCCTGAGCGATGATCTACTCGAATCGCTATGTGAGCGGGTCGCATTGTTGATCGAGAAAGGCTCTGCACCCGAAGAGATTGCTATTCTTACCGCGACCAACAAAGACGGAAGTGCGGTTGAGGAAGTTTTGAGCGAGCGGGGGTATGACGTCGTGACCGAGACCACCGCACGTCTCATCGCACAGCGAAGTGTCCGTGCCATCATCGAGTATCTGCGCTATTGTTATTTTGGTGAATCGATCTACCGATCCAATTGTGCGGCACTGCTCGGTATTCAAAGTGACCAGATCGATCGTATACGAGCAGATGAGGTAGTGACAGCCGTTATCACTTTTGTCCGAAGATTCACGATTGCCGATAAAAGTGCTCTAATGTTTATCGAAGCACTGCGGGGATACCGCGATATCGAAGAGGTTGTTTTCGAGATCGATCGGTTGGAAACCTCTTCTCCCCAAAGCGATCTTAAAGGGATTCGAATTATGACCGTACACAAATCCAAAGGACTGGAGTTTGAGCACGTTATCGTACTCGATCGGCTCGGAACGGCACGGAGTCATAATGATCCGATTGTCTATGAGTACGAAGGGGTGCAGTTACGGGGGATGCATTATCGGATAAAAGGGCGTGAAGCGCTTGATATGGCTTACGCGAAAGCGCTGGAAGCAGAGAAAATGGCATCCGATGAGGATCAGCTCAATGCCCTTTACGTAGCCCTCACCCGAGCTGCCCAATCGTTGATGGTTATTGCCAAGGTTAAAAATTCATGGTTCGATCCCTTGGAGCTTGTAGCTTCAGAGCAGGGGGTGCTAGAGATCAAAGTGCAAAAAGAGAAGCCGGTGCAAACAGAGAAAGCGGTAAATTTTAAAGCACTTCATTTCGGCACACAGGAGGAGACCCTCCGACCACCGAAAGAAGCAACGCACGATTATGCCGCGGTGCAGTTTGGATTGGCACTCCATTATACGCTGGAGATGATGGGAGAATTTAGCACCGTATCTCTGGAGATTGCATTGGAGTCAACCCGTAACCGTTTCGGATCCGTCTTGCCCATGGGAGCAATGGGAGAGATTGAAAAGAGGATCGAGCGTTTACTGAGCGATCAGACTTTTCGGCACCTGACACAGGGGGATCGGTATAAAGAGCAGATGATACGCCATAAAGGAAATCTTGGGGTGATTGATCTTTTGGTTCGCAGTGAAAAGGGATGGATTATCATCGATTACAAAAGCGGCCGTGAAGAGGAAGAGAAACATCGCGATCAGATCAATCGCTATGGCGAGGCGATCCGTTCATCCACGGGAGAGGAAACAGCGGGGTATTTATGCTATCTTCTTGAGGAGACGATTGAATGGATAAAGTGCTTATAGTAAACTTAATTTAAGTATATTATAAGTTTATGCTGGTACAATTGCGCCACTATTTATAGAGACTTTTAAAGGAGACTCAAGATGAAATTTACTAAAATTGCTTCACCTGAGCAAATCGAACGTAAATGGGTTTTAATTGATGCTGAAGGGAAAACATTCGGTCGTATGATGACTGAAATCGCTGTTAGCCTTCGCGGTAAAGATAAACCGTATTTTACCCCAAATATCGACTGTGGTGATTTTGTTATCGTCATTAACGCGTCTAAAGCGGTTATTAACGGTGGCGGTAAAACTGCTACTAAAACATATCACCGTCATACAGGTTACTTCGGTAATGTAAAAAGTGAAAAATTTACAGAACTTTTGGCTACTAATCCAGAGAAAGTTTTCAAGCTTGCTGCTCGCGGTATGCTTCCAAAAACAAAATTGGGTCGTGCAATGCTCAAAAAATTGAAAGTCTATGCAGGTGCTGAACACCCTCACTCTGCACAGATCGCTAAGTAAGGATAAACCATGGCAAAAACGTATGCAACCGGAAGAAGAAAATCTTCAATCGCTAAAGTATGGCTTGCTCCGGGTACAGGTAAAATCACTGTAAACGGTCTTTCACTCGATGCATGGCTCGGTGGTCTTGAAGCAAAAAAATTGCGTGTTACCCAACCGCTCTCTTTGACTAAACAAGACACATCCGTAGACATCACTGCTTCAACTATGGGCGGTGGTTTCTCAGGACAATCCGATGCACTTCGTCACGGTATCTCTCGTGCTCTTTGCACATTTGATCCGTCATTCCGTGCTATCTTGAAACCGTTCGGTATGCTTACTCGCGACTCACGTATTGTTGAGCGTAAGAAACCGGGTAAACGCAAAGCGCGTCGTTCTCCTCAATTCTCAAAACGTTAATCGTTTTTCTCCTCAGATATTCTGGGGAGCTTCCTTCTCTTCGTATTTATCACAATTATATTACAATCTAACTCTATCTATTCATTTTTATTATATTTAAGCCATTGCTTATATACTAACCACTAGAATCATCCGTGTTTTTAATATAAGGAATTTGCCAATGTTTTTTGGAAGCGGTCAGCAGCGTATTGACGTAGAACCTCTCAATGCAAAAATAGCAGAGTATGAAAGAGAAAATGAGCATCTGCGATACGAGGTAGAGAGGCTGAAAGAAGAAAACAGCCGTTACAGCGAGAGTGCGGTAATGTCCGTGCTTATTCGTCATTTGACGGACGAGTTGACGAATGCGTGCCAACGCGATTTGTCGATCCTGCAAAAAGACCTTGCCGATAACGTTAAAGAGCTTGAAGAGATTGAAGTTCTAAACAAAGACAACCATTCCAATGCGCAAGAGATTAACGATGAAATCGGTGCTCTTCTTCAAACGCAAGAGGAGTTAATCGGAAACATTACCGAAAACTACGGTTCGGTTTCTCAACTCAATGATAGTGTGGGATCGATTTCTCAGGTGATTAATCTGATTAAAGACATCTCCGATCAAACCAATCTGCTTGCGCTGAATGCGGCTATTGAAGCGGCACGTGCGGGCGAGCACGGCCGCGGGTTCGCCGTCGTCGCCGATGAAGTGCGAAAACTGGCGGAACGCACTCAAAAAGCGACTCAAGAGGTGGCTATGAGTGTTCAAAGTCTAAAGCAAAATGCGGTAGAAATCTATGAGCGTTCCAGTACAATGGAGAGTATTTCATCGGTATCGAATGAAAAATTGGAGCGGTTTCGCTCAACATTGCTCGACCTTGGAAATCGAACAGGGACAATTCATAACGACTCTACCGATGTCCTTTATTCTGTTTTTATGGTTCTTGTTAAACTGGATCACCTGTTGTTTAAATCCAAAGGGTACAAAAGCGTCTTTAGTCTCAAAGTTGAGGGAGAGTTTGCCGATCATCACCATTGCCGTCTGGGTAAATGGGCTGAGGGGGGCAAAGGGGCTGAAATTTTCGGTTCAACGGCAAGCTTCAAAAAATTGGAAACACCGCACAAATCGGTACATGATAATATTTTAGCCGCTATAAATTGTGTCACTTCCAATACATGTGTTCAAGAGTCGGCAAATATCCGCAAACATTTTGCTAATGCTGAATCGGCCAGTCAAGAGGTGATTCAAACCTTAGGTGCGATGTTAATGGAAGAGCGACAAAGCCGAGCAAGACACTAATCGAGTGCTCGGTCAGTGTTTGGTGCGATAAAGCTTTTTATTATACATATCATCCATTACCGTTACAAAAGCGAAAGCATCCCGTTCAAGTTCTTTATCATGAGGAGCAGTATGGAGATGCTCTTTCTCATAGGTAAACGTGAGCGGCTCTTTGTTCGGTTGAATAACGGCAACTTTGTTATGGTCGCGCAATGCAAACGTATCGTTGAAAAGCATGAGGGAAACTTCACGTTTTGCATCGCTGTAGATAGAGTGACCTAAAACGGGGTAGGTAAGATTGGCCCCGATCAAATCGAGGGCTGTGGCTAACACATCGGGTTGGGTGCTTAGCGCGTCGAACTTTTGCGGTTTTACCCCATCGGAAATTATCAAAGCAGGAATATGGAACATATTCACCGGGACCAAATCGTCTCCGTAAACACGGATATTATGATCGGCAACGACGACAAAAACGGTGTCTTTATAGTAGGACTCTTTTTTGGCCAGTTCAAAAAGGCGTCCGATCGCGAAATCGGCATACTTGACTGCATTTTCAACCCCTTTTTTCGGTTTCCCGGGGATAAAATCTATTTTTCCCTCCGGCAATTCGAAAGGTGAGTGATTGGAAGATGAGAAGATAACACTGACAAATTTTTCCCCTTTTGCCGTGTGTTCCTTGAACTTTTCATTGGCTTTAACAACCAAATCCTCATCGCTGACCCCCCACGTACTGACGAAGCTCGGGTTCGTGTAATCTTTTTGTTCGATCACTTCATCAAAACCGTTCCCCATATACCAGCTGCGCATATTGTCAAAACGTCCTTCTCCTCCGTAAATGAAGGTCGATTTGTACCCGAGTGGCTTAAGGAGCGAGGCAACGGTGAAAAAATCACTTTGCGATTTGTTCCGCTTGACCACCTCTTCGCCGGCAAGAGGAAGCCAACCGGATGTTATTGCCGAGAGTCCGCGAATGGAACGGGTACCGTTGCTGAAGAGATTGGTAAACGCGATCCCCTCATGGGAGAGTTTTTCCATATTGGGGGTAATCGTAGCGTCCCCTCCGCTGAATCCAACGAATTGCGATCCCATCGACTCTTGGATAAAGATGACAAGATTTTTAGGTTTTTCGGATGGGAAATGGGTCGGTTCTAGGCGATTAAACGGGAATTCTCCTCCCCCTTTAAGGTTCAGTTTGTCGCCCACGCGCGTATAGGCTTCGCTCAACGCCATTTTCTTGCCATAAGGTTTTATAAGATCTCCCTCTTTGGTGTAACTGTAAAAAGCATTCCCGATGCTGTAGAGAGAATTTTTAGCGATCTCGTTGGCCATTCGGTTAGTACTGTACAGGGCATCGGAGATATTGGCGGGGCGATGACCGAACGACGAACGGATACCGATAAATAAAAGAGCGGCAACGATCGGAAACAGAAGCGTCCGTTTCCATAGAGGGGTACGGATCGCTTCGGCAAGACGCAGCGGAGAGAAACGGAGATAGCCCCATGCCGCTACAAGGAGCATACCCATTGCGACGGCAAGCTGCAGCGGGTACTCTTTGAGGATCATGGAGGTGACCTCTTTGGGATATTTAAGATATTCGATGAAAAGGTAGTTTGGACGGACATCGTATTGGGCAACAAACGGAAATGTGGCATTTTCGACATAGAGAGCTATCAGTAGAAAAAAGAGAACATAGCCGTTAATAAAGCGTTCCGTATAACGTGCGAGTACTTGCGGAGTGATCGCAAGGAGGAGTGCCGGAATGATCAGTAAAATCGAAGCGGTCATTGTGTCGAGTTTCAATCCGTAAAGAAAGGATAAAAGTGACTGGGCAAACGTAATATCGCCTAAACGATCAAAGTAAAGAGCGTAAAGCCCGAGTCGGCCCAGAAAAAAAAGGACGATAAAGAGGAGATAAATTTTAAAGAGTTCTCGTAACATGTAGTGTTTATCCTAATAATGATCCGGAATTATAGAATACGAATGGATAATAAAAAATGTTTACGTCTCATTAGGTGTTTAAAGATTATAATTCCGTATCTAATTTAGACGGGGACAGGGTGATATTTTCTTTATCAAAGCCTATCAAGGCTCGTACAGCGGTAATCGTTGTTGCATTATTATTGGTTGTTTTTGCGAACGGAGCATTTTTTAAACATGTCGGCGCAATATATCCCTTAGCCGGCGGGAACCTCTTTTTTGTTATCTCTTTGGGAATTGTCCTTTTCAGTGTGACGGTGATCCTTTTGAGCTTGTTAAGCGGACGCTATACTCTGAAACCTATACTGATAACCGTATTGCTGGTCACTTCGATGGTCGCCTATTTCATGGATGCGTACGATGTCGTGATCGATTCGCACATGATCCAAAATCTTTTAGAGACCAATATCAAAGAATCGGTCGATTTATTGAGTTTTAAACAGGTGCTCTATTTCGTGTTACTGGGGGTTATCCCCTCGGTGATCGTCTATCGGTTGAAAATCGTATCGATGACATTGACAGAGACCCTTGTGGATAAAGCCAAAGTGATTGGGATTGCATTGGCGGTTGCCGTTGTGATTATTTTTTCATTCAGCAAATATTACACCTCTTTTTTCCGAGAGCATAAACCGCTCCGTTATTATGCCAATCCGGCGTATTATCTTTACTCCGTCGGCCATTATGCCCAAGAGACATTTTCACACCCTTATTCGGGTATCGCTCCGATAGGGGAGGATGCGAAAATCATCTCCGGCAATCAGCCGCGCAAATTGATTGTTTTGGTTGTCGGTGAGGCGGTGCGATGGGATCATTTCGGTTTGAACGGATACTCTCGTGATACGACGCCGTTGCTCCGAAAAGAGGACATTATCAACTATACACAGTTTACGTCGAGCGGGACGGAGACGGCGGTATCGGTGCCGTGCATGTTCTCTTCGTTCGGACGTGAGGGGTACGACAAAGAGAAAGCGAAACATACGGAAAATGTTTTGGACGTTCTCAAACGCGCCGGTGTCAATATCCTTTGGCGTGACAACAACTCCGATTCAAAAGGGGTGGCGGACCGGGTGAGTTATGAAGATTATCAAAGTCCGAAAGTCAATACGATCTGCGATGAAGAGTGTCGTGACGAGGGGATGCTGGTCGGTTTGCAGGAGTATATCAATACCCATCCAAAAGGGGATATTCTGATCGTTTTGCATCAGATGGGGAACCACGGTCCGGCCTACTATAAACGGTATACCAAGCCGTTCGAGAAATACACGCCGGTATGCAAAACCAATCAGCTTGAGCAATGCTCCAAAGAGGAGATCACCAACGCGTATGACAATACGATTCTCTATACCGATACTTTTTTAACGCAGGTTATCGCTCTCCTCAAAGGGAATGATGAACGTTTTGCTACGGGGATGTTTTATTTGAGTGACCATGGCGAATCACTGGGGGAAAACGGTCTCTATCTGCACGGATTTCCCTACGCTATCGCTCCCGAAGCGCAAAAGCATGTTCCGGCCGTGATGTGGTTCGGTAAACAATTTAAAATTGATAAAGCCAAAATGGCCGATTCAGCTAAAGAACCTCAAACCCAAGATTCCCTTTTTCATACTCTTTTGGGGTATTTGGACGTCAATACGACTATTTATCAACCGAGACTCGATTTACTCCATGTCGGTCGCTAAACATACGTGGATGAGTGCGGTAGCCCTCATCGCCGCAATACTCTTTTTCGGTGTGAGCGGAACCGATATCTGGATTCAAAACCATTTTTATAATCCCGTGAGTCATCAATGGATTTTGGACCGCGAAGATCCCGTTTTAAATTTTATTTTTTATGACGGTGTTAAGCGGCTTATTATTATCCTCAATGTGCTTGTTTTGATCGGATTGATTCTCTGGTGGAAAAAACCGTTTTTAAGCAAATATCGCAGAGGTCTGGTGATTGTTCTCCTCTCCTCTATTTTTGTTCCGGTCATTGTGGGGAGTTTGAAAGCGACCACCAATATCCCCTGTCCTAAAAATTTGGCGATTTACGGAGGGCTTTACCCCCATACCTGTGTATGGGAAAAGTATCCAAGCACTTTTTGCAACCAAAAAAAAATAAAATGTTGGCCGGCAGGTCATGCAAGCGGCGGATTTGCACTTTTGTCCCTTTATTATCTGTTTCATAAACGCAGAGCAAAAATAATTGCCGTGAGCGGTGTCATGGTTTTGGGATGGAGCATGGGGACGTATAAGATGCTGATCGGAGACCATTTCCTCAGCCACACAACCATTACGATGATTATGGCATGGCTCATTATTTCCGTTATCGTTGTCATCGTAAGCCGCCTGGAACGAAAGGGGATCATCACCCTGTAAAATGGTATAATCTCATCAAAAAACGGGCTGAGATTGAAACTTTTAGTACTTCTTTTACAGAGTGTCTGGTTGATCGCTTCGACCCTTCATCTGAGTGCCTCCTCCAACCCCGCACGGCTTAATCCCCTGATCGCTACCGATTCGGCGAGTTCGTCCATTTCCGGGTTTTTATTTAACTCTCTTGTCAAATACGATGAGAGCGGTCAGAAAATTATCGGTGATTTGGCGCAATCGTACCGTTTCGTTACCCCCACCGTCATAGAGTTTAAACTTCGTCGCGGCGTGAAGTGGCATGACGGGAAACCTTTCACTGCGGCTGATGTCCTATTTACCTACGATCTCATCAAATCTCCCCAAACCATTACCCCCTATGCTTCTGATTTTCGGGTGATTAAAAGTGTTCACATGATTGATGATTACACCCTCCGCGTAACCTATGAAAAACCCTATTTTAAAGCGCTGGAAGTATGGATGATGGGGATCGTTCCGCGTCATGTGCTCGTTCATGATAAAGATATTATGAGTTCAAAATTCAATACTCACCCCATCGGGACGGGCCCTTATATCCTCAAAGAGTTAGAGTTTTCCAAACAGATTGTTTTGGAAGCGAATCCGAATTATTATGAGCATAAACCGAAGATCGAAAAAATCGTTTTTCATGTTATCAGCGATCCGATGACCCGATTTTTAATGCTGAAATCGGGTCAAATCGATCTGGACGCCCTCGAGCCGATGCAGGTTGAACGGCAGTTGGAGAAAGGATTTCAGCAAAGTTTTGCCACATTGGAACTCCCCTCGCACAGTTATACCTATCTGGGGTTCAATTTACGGCTTAAAAAATTTCAAGATCCCCGTGTTCGTCAGGCTCTGTCATTGGCAATTGACCGCCAAAAATTGATTGACATCTTATTTTTAAAGCACGGCAATGTCTGTACGGGCCCTTTTTTGCCCGGGAGCAAAGGGTTCAATGAAGCGCTAAAAGCACCGAAGCGCAACCTTGTTCAGGCAAAAGCGCTTCTTAAAGCGGCCGGGTATGATAGCGCCCATCCGCTGCAGTTTGAGATTGCTACTTCGAACTCCAATGCGATCCGTCCGTATGCGGCAGAAATAATGCAGAGACAGCTTCTGGAGATTGGGGTTAAAGTAACGCTTCGGGTGATGGAGTGGCAGGCATTTTTGAACACCGTTGTCGCTCCGAGAAAATTTGATACGGTGCTGCTGGGGTGGTCGCTCTCCCTGACCCCCGATCCGTATGCACTTTGGCATTCGGAGAGTGACGTTCCGGGGGGATTTAACCTGGTCGGATATCATTCGGCGGATACGGACAAACTGATCGAACGGATGGAAAGTTCCACCGATCCTGAAGCGATAGCTGCATTGCAGCGTCAAATATTTGAGCGCATCGTCGGGGACAATCCTTATCTTTTTTTAGTGATTCCGAATGAAATAAACGTTTACAGCCGCCGTATTAGTGGGATAAAGCCTACCATTAACGGCATTTGGGAAGATTATATTGATTGGGAAAAAAAATGAATAAAATTATATTGTTTGATTTGGACGGGACGCTGATCGATTCGACGGAAGCGATTTTGGAGAGTTTTCACCACTCTTTGCATCTCCATGGCGGGAAAACCGATGTTAATGATACGATGATTACGTCGCAGATCGGGCACCCATTGGAAGTGATGTTTGCGGAAGTAGGGGTTGAGAACGCTATGATAGATGCCCATGTGGCAGCTTATAAGCTCTATTATCGTGAAATCTCGCGACAAAAAACGATCCTCTTGCCCCAAGCGATTGAAGCGGTTCGGGAAGCCTCAATGTTTGCCCGATTAGGGATTGTGACTACTAAAACGGGGCTTTATTCGCAGGAGTTGATGGAGCACTTTGATTTGATGCACTATTTCGAGGTACTGGTCGGACGGGAGCATGTGGAAAATCCAAAGCCTCATCCTGAACCGATATGGACGGCACTGGAGAAAATGAGCGGAGAAAAAAGTACAGCGTGGATGATCGGGGATACACGGCTCGACATTGAGGCGGCGAAGAACGCAGGGATTGAATGGGTAGCGGTAACGTCCGGATATGATAATCAAGAACAATTGCTAACATTAACAGATATTATAAAACCCAATGTCCTTGAAGCGGTACGCTATATCGCAAAACGGGGATGAAAGTAACATTTTTTCTTTGGATTTCAGTCTCTAAAATGGTGAAAAGCTACATTTAAGAGCAACTTTCATAGAATACACGTATTGATAAAATTCAACTTAAACTTAAGTCAGAGGGAGAATTCATGCTAGAGATTCGATGGCATAGTCGAGCCGGACAAGGTGCCGTAACCGGTGCAAAAGGTCTTGCCGATGTTGTATCAACCACCGGTAAGCATGTTCAGGCATTTGCATTTTACGGTTCAGCCAAGCGCGGAGCTGCTATGACAGCGTATAACCGTGTTGACGATAAAGTGGTTATGAACCACGAAAAATTTATGAGACCTGACTATGTTTTGGTTATTGACCCGGCATTGGTATACGTCGCAGACATTACGGCAAACGAAAAAGATAACACTATTTATATCGTTACGACCCACATGAGCACTGAAGAGTTGATTGCATCTCAGCCAAAACTCGCAGGGAAAAAAGTTTACACGGTAGACTGTATTAAAATCGCACAAGAAACGATCGGAAAAGCGATTCCGAATACCCCGATGTTGGGCGCTTTGATGAAAGTATCGGATATGTATGATATCGAGTTTTTCAAAGAGAGTATGTTTAAAGTTCTTAAAAAACTTCCCCAAAAAATTATCGATGCCAACATGATCGCGATTCAACGCGCGTATGATGAAGTGAAGTAAGGAGCACATGATGGAAAAAAAAGGATGGGATGGGTTCGAAATCGGTGCCATGCTCCGAACGTTTGATGGCGCGGTACAAGATATTGCAACGACACTCCCCGAAAATCGCCCTTATTCACAATCAAGCTCATTTACGGCAAGTGTAGCGGACTGGCGCATCGAGAAGCCTTTGTTCAACAAAGACTACTGCATTGACTGTCAGTTTTGCTGGATATATTGCCCGGATATGTCGATTATTTCACGCGACAAAAAGATGGTCGGAATCGATTTCGACCACTGTAAAGGGTGCGGGATTTGTGTGCAGGTGTGTCCGACCAATCCGAAATCTCTTTTGATGTTCCCGGAACAAAAAGATGAAGAAGCGGCACTTGCAGAGTGGCCTAAAAAAGAGAAAAAAGACCAATCAGAAGAACCAAAGGAAGACTAATGGCTGATACAATCGAACTACGCGATATCGAGGTATGGGACGGTAATATGGCGGCAAGCCACGCGCTTCGTCAAGTACAGGTGGATGTTGTTGCGGCTTATCCGATTACCCCATCTACCCCTATCGTTGAAGGATATGCAGGTTTCAAAGCAAACGGCTATGTGGACGGCGAATTCGTTATGACCGAATCCGAACACGGTGCAATGTCTTGTTGTATCGGTGCGGCAGCTGCCGGCGGACGGGTTGCAACGGCTACCAGTTCACAAGGTTTTGCCTTGATGTTGGAAACCCTTTATTCGGCGTCGGGAATGCGTTTACCGATCGTTCTCAATCTTGTAAACCGTGCTATCGGTGCGCCGCTTAACGTTAACGGTGACCACTCTGATATGTACATGGGACGCGACAGCGGCTGGATTCAGTTCGGTGCATACTCTCCGCAAGAGGCATACGATTTGAATTTCATTGCTTTCAAAGTCTCTGAAGATCACGATGTCCGTTTGCCGGCAATCGTTAACCAAGACGGGTTTATGACGTCACACACAGCGCAAGGGGTTCACACCCTAAGTGATGAAGCGGCATTCAACTTTGTCGGTGAGTATAAACCGATGAATGATATGCTCGATTTGGATCATCCGGTAACTCACGGCGTTCAAACGGAAGAAGATTGGCATTTTGAACATAAAGCACGCCAGCAGCATGCTCTTATGACAGCGGTAATCCCGAAAATCGAAGCGGCATTTGACGAGTTTGAAAAATTGACCGGACGAAAATACAATATCGTTGAATCGTATAGTATGG
Organism: Sulfuricurvum sp.; assembly: GCF_023250475.1. Taxonomy (GTDB): domain Bacteria; phylum Campylobacterota; class Campylobacteria; order Campylobacterales; family Sulfurimonadaceae; genus Sulfuricurvum. Next base: position 32,186 of record NZ_JAHFAQ010000003.1, read on the forward strand.
ATGATGCGGAAGTAGCGGTCATTTGTATGGGAACATCGGTTGAAACGGCGCGAGAAGTGGCTGAAGAGATGCGTGCTAACGGCGTTAAAGCGGGTGTTGTCGGTATCCGTGTGTTTAGACCGTGGCCGCTGGAGCAAATCGCAGCGGTATTGAAAAATGTAAAAGCTGTCGGTCTGTTGGATCGCTCAAGCCCGCACGGTGCTATGGGTGCGCTGTATAACGAAGTAGCTGGCTCATTGTTCAATACTGATACCAAAGCAGTGTTGACGAACTATATCTACGGATTGGGCGGACGTGACTTGACCAAAGCACATTTAGTGAGTATCTTTACAGAACTTAAAGCAAATGCGGATGCGGGTAAACCGACAACTCCATTGCAGCAGTATATCGGTCTTCGCGGACCGAAACTCTCTTTTTTCTAAGGAGCCCTTATGTCAGAAATTAAAAAAATTAAAAACCTCAAAGATTTTTCCACTTCGGCGGATCGCTTTGAAGGGGCTAACCTTCTTTGCCCGGGCTGTGCCCACTCGATTATCGTTCGTGAAGTTTTGAACGCTACGAATGACGATTTGATCCTTGCGGCGTCAACCGGATGTTTGGAAGTGTGTACGGCGGTTTATCCGTATACTTCTTGGGATGCATCATGGATTCATATCGGATTTGAAAACGGCTCGTCTGCGGTAGCGGGAGCTGAGGCGATGTACAAAGCGCTTAAAACCAAAGGGCGTTTGAAACAACCGGATCGTACCCCTAAATTCGTTGCGTTCGGCGGTGACGGAGCGACTTACGATATCGGTTTCCAATGGATTTCAGGCTGTTTCGAGCGCGGACATAACATGATGTACGTTTGTTTGGATAACGAAGTCTATGCCAATACCGGCGGACAGCGTTCAAGCTCTACCCCGATCGGTGCATCGGCGACGACGACTCCTGCAGGTCGTATCAGTTACGGTGAAAAACGTAACAAAAAAGATATGATGGCGATTATGGCGGCACACGGTGCTCCGTACGTAGCCCAAGTTGCTCCGAATAAATGGAAAGACATGGTGGCAAAAATCCAAAAAGGTTTTGCGGCGGAAGGCCCCGTTTATATCAATGCGATGTCAGCGTGTACGACCGAGTGGAAATTTGCTCCGGAAGATACCATTTCGATTTCTGATTTGGCAACCGATTCATTGGTTTTCCCATTGTATGAAATCATTGACGGTACGCAATTAAACATTACATACCGTCCGAAAAATATTATTCCGGTACGTGATTACCTAGGTGCACAAGGGCGTTTCAAACACCTTTTCACCAAGCAAAACGAGTATCTTATCGATGAGTGGCAAACACGTATCGATGCAAAATGGGAATATCTCCAACGTCGCGAAGAGGCAAGTGTCTAAGGACACCTGCTTTCCCTTTTTTCCCTCTTTATTCTTTTCAAATAATCTTTTTTTATACTATTGGAACTCTCTTTGCTTCTTATACCAAAATAACTATTTTGGATTGAATCATGTATCGTATGACTTATAATCATTTAAATAATTCTGGATGTTCTGCACGCGGCATTGCAAAGCGTGAGAGCAAAGAAGAACTGCTTAAACTTGCGGAAGAGCTGAAGGGATCGATTTGCAATGTTGATATACGCCCTGTTGAGGGAATTATAGAAAAGCGTCTTCCCATGGAGCTCTTTTTAAACATGAAAGAGTTACGGTGAATCGTTACTTTCTTGTACTGGATGCAGGGACGGGAAGTATCCGTGCCATTATCTTCGATACCATAGGAAATCAAATCGCTATTTCCCAATACGAGTGGGAACATATTGCCGAAGCGGGCGTTGCGGGATCGATGGGATTTGATTTTGTGCGCGGGTGGGAACTTGCCAAGCGGTGTATCCGAGAATCCATCGCCCTATCCGGAATCAATCCTGCCGACATTGTGGCGGTATCGGCATCAAGTATGCGCGAGGGGATTGTCGTTTATGATGGCGAAAAGGGTGAGCTTTGGGGTGTAGCCAATGTCGATGGCCGATCGGGTGAGGAAGTTTCCTATCTTAAAAAAACATTTCCCTCCCTGGAAGCGGAGCGTTACGCGATTAGCGGACAAACGTTTGCTCTCTCTGCCGCTCCGAGGCTTCTGTGGCTGAAAAATAATCGCCCCTCTCTCTACGAAAAGGCATGCTACTTCACGATGATTAGTGATTGGGTTCTTTTTAAACTCAGCGGAGAGTTAGCGTCTGAGCCTTCCAATGCGGGGACGGCAGGAGCTTTTAGTCTTAAAAGTCGTACTTGGGATAAGAGCGAGTTTCAAAAATGCGGACTTAAAGATCTCTTTGTTCCGATACGAGAGAGCGGAGAGGTGTTAGGTCATCTCAGTGCAGAAGCCTCTCGTGAGACGGGATTAAGTCGTGATACCCTCGTGGTGATGGGAGGGGGCGACGTTCAAATCGGTACGGCGGGTCTAGGAGCATCGAAATTCGGCGATGCGGTCGTACTAGGCGGGAGCTTTTGGCAGCAGGTCGTGAATATCCCTAGTGATGCGATACTCTCGAATGAGATGCTATTACGGGTCAATCCTCATGTAGTTAGCGGTATGTCTCAGGCGGAGGGGATCACCTTTTTTACGGGATTGGTGATGCGTTGGTTTCGTAACACACTTGGGTGCGGGAAAAGCTATGCGGAACTTGAAGCAATGGCTAAAGATGTACCTCTAGGCTCATATGGAATTACCCCCATCTTTAGTGATAGGATGAACTACGGTGAGTGGATACATGCCTCCCCCTCATTTATCGGTTTGGGGCTGGACGAGTCTAAATACAACGTCGCATCCATGTTTCGTGCCCTCGAAGAGAACGCATGTATCGTGAGTGCGATTAATTTGGAGAACATCAAAGCGTTTAGCGGCGTATCTCCTGATTCCATTACCTTTGCGAGCGGAGCTTCCAACGGAGCATTATGGTCTCAGATACTCGCCGATGTGACGGGTTTGGCGGTAAATGTCCCCGTGGTTAAAGAGGCAACGGCCTTGGGTGTAGCCATGGCGTGCGGGATCGGTTCGGGTGATTATAAAAGTTTTGAAGAGGCGGGAAGTGCTATCGTTAAGATGGAACGGACCTATGAGCCGAACAGGTCAAATCATACACAGTATAAAGAGATAAAAGAGAAATGGCTCAAAGTCTACTCCAAGCAGATGGAACTAGTCAAAGAAGGTATTTTGGAGCCGATGTGGAAGGCTCCCGGAATTTAGAAACCGTAAGCTTTCTCGTCGAGAAGGTCTAACTCTTCGGTGTATTTATCATCCACAAACGGTTCATAGTGTGATTTGTAGTAGGCATAGTGTTCCGTGTGCTTATGTCCCTCTAATGACGCATCATCTGCCCACGACTCAACGGCGAAGAATTTACGTGGATTATCACGAGACTGAAAGATATAGTAATAGAGGCATCCCGGCTCTTTGAGTGAGGGAGCCACCATATCCTCTAAGAGTTTTTTGACCGTTGCGATATGTTCCTCTTTGGCGATAAAGGTCACTTTTTTTGTAATTTTCATCTATGTATTCCTTATTTTTTGAGTTTAGCTTGTTCGAGTTCCCAGTATTCCATTTCGAACATCTGAGCCAATGTGAGTGATCCCCATCCGCCGAGCTGTTCAGCAGAGAGGATAGCGGTAATTGTGTGCTTGACGATGTCGCCGATGATCCGGGACTCTTTTTCATCTTTTCCGAGTACTACGATTCCGACCCCTTTAATCACCGCGTAGCGAGGGGCAAGATCGAGGCAGATATGCTCAAGCGAAGCGTTGGCGTCAAAATAGCTTTTATAATCCTTTGCAAACTCGGCAATTCCTGATGCGATATCATTGTCGATAATTGCAGGAAACGGTTTGATTCGAATAACGTGCTCGGGAGTCAATCCCCCTCTTTTGACGAGCGATTCGAGATTGGGGAGGATACTGAAAAGTTGGGCACGCGGTGAATCGATGAGAAGCGGAAATACCTCACCACCGCGAACTTTGGATACCTCTGCACCGACGGCGGGGGCCACAGAGGGGTCACCTTTTCCTTCACAATCACCGCACGCCAATGTGACGTGTTCAGCCAGATACGCTTCGGCGACGGTGACGAGTTCAATCATCTTCTCATAGGCGCGCTGTGCATCGTTATCAAACGTAAAGACGCCGTGGTGCATCAGAATCATCCCCGTGAGGCTGTTCCAATCGATATTACGGGTCATCTCATAGATATGTTTTGCCAGCTCAAATCCGGGCATTACATAATCGATGATGAGCATGTTTTCCCCGTAGAGCTTTTGAACCAACGCTTTGCCATTCGGGGTATTGGTGAGGGTGACGACCGCATCGGCATGGGTGTGATCGACATAATCATAGGGGATTATGGCATGGAGGATCGCCTCAATGGAGGGATTCGGGAAACTTTGATCCGACATGGCGGCACGCTGCTCGGCTACCATTTGGGTATCGCTGAGAGTCTCCCGTGTTGCCATTTCCAGAAGGACATCGAGGTTTACGGGAGAAAACCCCGGTTTTTCGATCGTATCAAGATTCCAGCCGCTCCCCTTGACGTAGAGGGTGTTATCGATTTTTACCGAAGTGTTCCCGCCGCCGTGGAGAACGAGCTCCTTGCTTTGACCTAAAAGCTGAGAGGTGTATACCCTCATCCCCAGAGGGTCGTTTCGGTATTGTGCAGCAACTGCGTCGTCAAAGAGACTTGTCATAATGTTAGATCCTTCTATTAGTGATCAAATTATAGCGATGCAAGGATGAAATATGCTAATATTGCTCCTATTAAATATAAAAATTGAAGGATTTTCATGCCGTTACTCGATAGTTTTTGCGTAGACCACACCATTATGCCCGCTCCCGCCGTTCGCAAAGCAAAGGGGATGAAAACCCCTAAGGGAGACGATATCACCGTTTTTGATTTACGTTTTGTAAAACCGAATGAAAAGACACTCTCTCCTGAGGGTATCCATACCTTGGAACATCTGTTTGCCGGATTTATGCGCGATCATCTCAACTCAGGAAGCACGGAGATCATCGATATCTCTCCTATGGGATGCCGTACCGGATTTTATATGTCTGTGATCGGGACGCCGAGCGAAGAGATCGTTGCCGAGGCTTGGGAAGCATCTATGAAAGATATCCTCGAAGTAAAAAGCCAAAACGATATCCCTGAACTCAACATCTATCAATGCGGAACGTACAAAATGCACTCCCTCGAAGATGCGAAAGCGATTGCGACCGAAGTGCTCCGCAAAGATATCGACATCATGGATAACGAAGCATTAGCGCTTGACCTTGCAAAGGTAGAGCAATAATGAAGCTTTTGTTGCCGATGGACGGGGATGATGCCCAGGAGTCTGAACTCACGGGTATTCTAACCGCAACACATTGGGCAACCGTCGAAGTCGAAGAGGGGCGTGTCGTCGAGATTAATTTCTATACGGATCGTTCCGAAATCGAGGGTTGGTTGGATGCGGTTATCGTTACCAACAACTATGAACCCGTCATGGAGTTCATCGATAATCAGATGATGGTGTTGGTGGCACATACGCAGCGTAGTGTCGACGATATCGTCGAAGCCTATTTATTCAGAGAACTGCACGACTTGGCACTATGAGTTCTTTCTGCGATCTTTTGCACCCTTCGCCTCAGATGAAAATTCTGGTGGCAACCTCTCATTCTGATACCCTTGTCAAAGACATTTGCACCTATTTGGAACCGTTTAATGCGACGGTCGATCTTTCCCTCTATCCTGGAGCGCATTCGGAGTCCTCATCCTCTCTCATCACTAAAGTCGATACGATCAAAGATTTTAACTCCCCGATTCGTTCCGCTACCCGTGATTATGAGACGATCATCCTTCAAGATGTTTTGCATCTCCATTCCCTACCTCTGAAACTGTTACAGCTCATCTACCGATCACTCGAAAACTCCGCTGAGGTTATCATTGTCCAAAAATGCGGGGTGATGGAGACATCGGATATCGAGACTTTATTGGAGAAAGCGGAGTTTCGTGCGGCGAATACGATTCATGAGTTGATAGAGGGATACGATGTGATAGTAGCGAAGAAGATGCATATGTGGGGAAATGGGCTATGATAGAATGGGTACAAAGCGAGGACGGAAGTTATACGGCGTACAGCAGTGAATACGACGAACACTATCATTCGACCAAAGACGGCGCCCTCAATGAATCGCTCAAAAAACACATCGAACCCGCTTTTAAACTCCACAGCAAGAAAGATCACCTTCGCCTCATCGATATCTGTTTCGGGTTGGGATTTAATACCCTCCTCAGCCTCTATTACCGTGATACCTATTACCCCGATACGACGCTCGAAATCTACTCACCCGAACTTGACGGCGATCTGGTCGCATCACTTGTCGATTTCCCCTATCCCGAAATCTTTGAGCCGTATCGAAATGTCATCACCGACATTGCAACGCTCGGCGGTTATGAGGATGAACGAACCCAAATTACCGTTGAGATTACTGATGCGCGCAAAGCGATTAGAATGTTGGAGGGGGAATGGGATATCTGTTATCAAGACGCGTTCAGCCCCTCGGTCAATCCGCTACTTTGGACGAGAGAATACTTCGCCGATATCGCGCGGTTGATGGGTGAAGAGGGCATTGTGACGACCTATTCGACGGCGCTCGCCACGCGGTTGGCTCTGTATGAAAACGGATTAAATGTCTACCTGAACACGGGTGAGGGGTACCGCAATGCGACGATTGCTTCACGTAGAGATTTAGAGGATTATAAGAAAGTCGATATGGAGCATAAGATGGGGTGCAATCCCAATGCCCAAAGTCTTAGAGACGAAAATTCGGCTCTTTAAGACGATAATGTTCGATGAGGTGGCGGAGACGATTTTCATTGAAGCGCCAGAAATGTTTCGGGTCAAAATCGTGATGTGCACTCATCAATTGAAACAGAGATTCTTCGTCTAGGTGGGCATGTGTATTGTTGCATTCGACCATAATCCGCTCCAATAGGGCGACCGATTCGGGGGTCGTGTCATCATCGGCTAGAGGCTTTTGGGGGAGAAATAGATAGACCTTGTACAGTGAGATGGCCAATCCGCCGATAAAGGCAACCATCATAATGAGTTCAATCGTTTTCAATATTTTCCTTTTTTGCCTCGTATTAGGCAAGCTTCAGTGCCATAGCGGCTAGCGTAGTCAAAGGGATTGTGTATTCCTTTGGCGTTCTTAATACAATGCGCTGATATGGTCGATATCATTCCAACTGAGCTCTTTTTTGGTCGATGAGGTAAGAATATGGCGCATATAGCGGGCGAATACGTCAGTTTCGATATTGACCCGAGTCCCCTTTTTGTAGGTACCGAAGAGCGTTTCTCGCATTGTGATCGGGATGATGGTAAGGCGAAACGCATCGCCCATAACTTCGTTGACGGTGAGACTGATCCCATCAATCGTGATGGAACCTTTGGGTGGGATGAGGGGGATGAACGCGCGCTCCACATCGACGATCACATCATAGCTGTTGCCGTTGTCGGTGATGGAACGGATGGTGCCGATGGTGTCGATATGCCCCTGGACGATGTGCCCCTCGAACCGATCCCCCATCATCATGGCAGGTTCGATGTGCACTTGGCCGCTTAGTTTTTCGGTCGCGATATGGTTGAGTGTTTCGGGAGAGAGTTCGACACTGAAGCCGTCACTTTCAACACTGACAACGGAGAGGCAGGTGCCGTTGATAGCGACGGAGTCACCGAGTTTCGGTTTGTGTTGTGCTTTAAGTACAAGACGGTTTCCCCCAAAGCTTTTGACATGTGCCATTTCTCGAATCAATCCCGTAAACATAGAGCCCCTTTGTTAAAATACAATTTTACCCTCTTCTTGCAGCGATCTGATAATACTTTTCGCTTTTTCGTGACCGTTATGCGCTGCTTTGCGGCACCACTCCAGCGCCGTATCATTATTCATCTCGCATCCGAGCCCCTGATCGTACATCAATCCCAGATTGTATTGCCCCTCGGAGAGGTTCATGTTGGCGGCACGGGAAAAACAGATAAAGGCTCTAGCGTAGTCTTGCGGTACGCCGTGCCCCTCTTTGTAGAGGACGCCGAGGTTGTTAAAGGCATTGGGATTTCCCCGTTTTGCCGCCTCTTCGTACCAAAACGCCGCTTCGGAGAAATTCTGGAGACATCCCACTCCCCGCTCAAGAGATAATGCCACTTCAAATTGCGCTTGGGGAAATTCCAATACAGCGGCACGGAGTAACAACTCGTAAGATTTAAATTGATCGCTCGGCACGACAACGCCGTCGGCATACATCAGGGCAAGATTATAAATCGCGGCAGGTTCGTTTAGCTCGGCAGCTTGGGAATACAGATGGAATGAGCGTTCTACTGAACTCTCAACCCCAAGCCCTTTTTGGTACATATAGCCCAAGGAAGAGAGGGCTGTCGGGTTGTTTTGCAAAGAGAGGGTTTCAAAGAGTTTGAATGCCTCTTCATAGTGTTTGGCATTAAAAGCGTCAAATGCATCTTGCAACATATACGGTAACCTCGGTTTTTTTCGGCTGATTATAGCAAGGCGCTCTTAACGGCGTACTTTTCTGGTCTCTCGCTGTTTTTCTTTAAGTTTGGTTACAACGTCTTTAAGACGCTCTTTCTCTTCAAGGAGCTGATCTCGGATCAAAAACTCATCCCCCCCGTCGATCTCGGGATCGTATTCGAGAGGTTCGGGCGTGTAGTTTTTGAGAAGCTCTTCTAATGTTTTGGTGTTTGCGGCATCCATCTATGTCACCTGTCATCAAAATATTTTCTTAATTATAAAAGATTTTGCCTTGGAGTTTTTATAGCTTTCAACAAGGGAAGCTATAATTGCATTAATAATTTACGTAAAAAGAAGTAATAATGAACTATGACGTTATCGTTGTCGGCGGAGGACACGCCGGGATCGAAGCCGCACTTGCTTCCGCTCGAATGGGTCAGAATACGCTGCTCGTCTCTATATTAGCCGAACAAGTAGGTGCGACAAGCTGTAATCCTGCCGTCGGCGGACTGGCAAAAGGGCATTTGGTGCGTGAGCTCGATGCTCTCGGCGGTGAGATGGGGTTGCTGACCGACGAAGCGGGTATCCAGTTTCGTATCCTCAATATCACCAAAGGCCCCGCCGTGCGCGGAAGCCGTGCGCAGATTGACATGGATCGCTACCGTGTGATCGCCCGCAATAAAATCCTGACGACTCCCAATATGTCGTTGATTCAAGAGACGGTCAATTCCCTTATTATCGAAGACAATACCGTTGTCGGTGTCCGTACCCATCTGTTAAACGAATATCATGCCAAGCGGGTTATTCTTACAACGGGGACCTTTCTCAACGGCGTCGTTCATATCGGTGAGATTACCCAGGAATCGGGTCGTTTCGGTGAGTTCCCCGCCAAAGGGCTTACCGATTCGCTTCGTGAGGCGGGGTTGAATGTCGGACGGCTTAAAACGGGAACGTGTCCACGTGTGGATAGCTCTTCGATCGATTTTTCGGTGATGGAGATCCAAGACGGAGATGAACTCCCCGCACCGTTTAGCTTCCGTACCGATCGAGTCGAATTTGCCCGGACGAAAAAGCAGCTTCCCTGCTTCATCGCCTATACGAATGAAGAGACCCATAGCCTGATCGAGGGAAATTTTCATCGAGCTCCCCTTTTTACAGGACAGATTGAGGGGATAGGGCCGCGCTATTGCCCGAGTATCGAAGATAAGATCAACCGTTTTCGAGACAAAGAGCGTCATCACCTCTTTGTTGAGCCGCAGAGCGCGGAGAATACCGAGTGTTATATCAACGGGATGTCTACGTCGCTTCCGCCGGATGTTCAACGCGCTATGATCCACTCGGTGCACGGGATGGAGAATGCAAAAATCGTCCGTTACGGCTACGCTATCGAGTACGATTACGTCGATCCGACCGAACTGAAACATACGCTTGAGACCAAAAAGGTCAAAAATCTCTATTGTGCGGGACAGCTCAACGGGACGACGGGGTACGAAGAGGCTGCCGCTCAGGGGATGATGGCGGGGATTAATGCCGCACTCTCACTGCAAGGGAAAGAGCCCCTCATCTTGCGCCGTGATGAAGCCTATATCGGCGTTTTGATCGACGATTTGGTGACCAAAGGGACGAAAGAGCCGTACCGTATGTTTACTTCCCGTGCCGAATACCGCTTGCTGCTTCG
>NZ_JAHFAQ010000052.1 GCF_023250475.1 Sulfuricurvum sp.
AAAGTAATGGATATCCCCTTCTTTGCCCTTGTTTTTGAAGGTACCTTTCCAAATCTCACCGTTTTGAATGGCTCCCCACGCCGTATTTTGACAGGTCACCGCACTATCAGATTCAAAAAAAATCAACATATTCTTGCCTAAAAGCTCTTCTTGTGTGTAGTGCAGTGTGTCACACAAAGCATCGTTTACATACGTAATGACTCCATCCAAATTGCACCGTGCCACCAGATTCGAAGCATCTATGGCCTGATTGAACTGAGAAAGGATATACTGAGCCTCCACTTTTTCATTCGTACTGGTACGTAGTCCCTCTTCCAAAGCACATTTATAGCTCATCATATCGGTGACATCGGAGAGGGTAATAACGTAAATCTCTTCACTCGGATCGAGGAGTGTCACCGAAATCGAAAACGTATGGACTTGATCCGATCCGCTGATGCCGACTTTGTAATGCTCTTTATCGCCGCTCAAAACCGTTTTAAACCACGGAGCGTTTAAGTACCCTTCATACACATACCCGTACTTATCAATAGCGAGAAACTGTTTTGAGAGATAAAAATCGGGTTCAAAAACATCCACCCCGATCGTAGTAAAAAAATCGCTAAAAGCTTTGTTGGCATCTATAATCAGGTATCCGTTGCTTAGCGCAATCATATTATCCGTTAGATGGAAAATCGATTTATAATAGCGATAGGTAGGATCAGACCCCCTCAATCTTGATTTTAACTGCTCTTTTAGTGTCGATTCTGAGTTCTCTTGCGGCACACTTTTCCCTCAAACGTAATAGTTCTTTTATCATACCATGTAACTTTATGATTTCAACTGCCATCAACATAAATCGTACACATACCTTTAGTGCTCATGTCCGTTACCATGACTTTTTTCACCGTGTGATCCTCTACCATCGTGCTGTTCATCGTTCCGATATTCGGGACGATCCTTCTTTGCGCGATAGTGCTCATCAATTCGGTTATACCGCTCACCGCCACGACGCCGATCAATAACCTCGTCATAGCTGATATGATGATAATCCGAAAGGAAGCGGACATTGACCAGCTCAATAATTTCGCTGTCTTTCAAACGATGTTTTTTCCCTTTATGATAGCCGTATGCTTTACCGTAAGGGGGGCTATTGTATCTATGGCTATCGATGACATAGAGAGTGCGGGGATCAAGGCCCAAACGTAAACTAATATCCCACCAGCTCCCTCCGTGAAGGCGTAAATCGGTAATATACCCCGCGTCACGATGAGACTCGCGAGCTAAAAAATAGACTACACTCATCTCATCACGAGGAATGGAACGCTCTATTACTACTATCTCTTGTTGAGGGACACGATAATAATCTCCGACGGAGAGAGAAAACCCGTCAATCCCTTGTTCGGAGCCTGAAATACCGATATCAAAATTAGAGGCGCTGAGCGACGCGCAAAGCATACCTACAATCAACCCTGAGTTAAGTATAGTTTTCATCTTTTTCTCCTCATATAATATCTCCAATTGTAACCAAAAAAGTTCTTCTGAGTATTAAAAGGATTCGCCCTCCCTATTTGTGATAAAATATCATTACTACTCAAGGAGTCTTAATGATCAAAAAATGCCTTTTTCCTGCTGCCGGATACGGTACCCGTTTTTTACCTGCAACGAAAGCGATGCCCAAAGAGATGCTTCCCGTCCTTACCAAACCTTTAATCCAATACGGAGTTGAAGAGGCGGTGGGTGCAGGGATGCATACCATGGCCATCGTGACAGGACGGGGCAAACGGGCTTTGGAAGATCATTTTGATGTCAGCTATGAGCTTGAGCACCAGATCAAAGGGTCCGATAAAGAGCATTATCTTACGGAAATCCGTTCCCTCATCGACCAATGCACATTTTCCTACACTCGCCAAAATGAGATGAAAGGGTTGGGGCACGCGATCCTAACCGGAGAGACATTGATCGGAAATGAGCCATTTGCCGTTATCCTCGCCGATGATTTATGCGACGGGAACGGAGAGGGAGGCGTTCTTTCTCAAATGGTAGAGCTGTTTAACAAATACAAATGCTCAATCGTCGCCATCGAAGAGATTGACCCGAGCCATACAAACCGCTACGGGATTATCGAGGGGAAAGAGATCGAAGAGGGAGTCTATATGATTTCAAATATGGTGGAAAAACCCGATCCCTCAGTCGCACCGAGCAACCTGGCGATTATCGGGCGCTATATTCTCACCCCCGATATTTTTGGAATCATCGAAAATACTCCTGCCGGCAAAGGGGGGGAGATTCAAATCACCGATGCCCTTCTGACTCAAGCACAAAACGGGATGGTTTTAGCCTACAAATTCAAGGGAAAACGATTTGACTGCGGAAGCGTTGAAGGGTTCGTCGAAGCAACCAACTACTTCTACGAGAAAAGTAAGATCTAACTGTTATTTGCGAAATAGTGGGCGACACCGTCCACCAACCCCTCAACCATCCATCGCTGGTATTTCTCATCGGCGATGCGCGCGGATTCATCCGGATGGCTAATGTATCCCACTTCAACCAATACTGCCGGCATCTGCGCCCCGACAAGGACCCAAAAAGGGGCTTCTTTGACTCCGTTATCATGAACATTCGGAAACTGTTTACGCAAATTCCCAACTATCCCTTTTTGCAAATCGATCCCCAGTTTATTGGAAGCAATAATTTTCTCTTTATTCAAAAAGCTTAAAAAACTGAGCTTGCCGTATTGTCCCATCTCGCCCATATCTTCGGAATTTTCGAGTGCGGCAACACGCATGGAACGCTCGCTCCGCGTCGGAGAGAGAAAATAGGTCTCAACCCCCTGAGCCCCTGAAGGATCAGATGTTTTGGGAATCGAGTTGGCATGAACAGAGATAAAAAGATCTGCCGCTTTGTCATTCGCATATTTCGTCCGATCTTTAAGTTCGATAAAAGTGTCGTTACTTCGTGTCATATAGACCGTATACCCCTGTGCGCGAAGCTTTTCCGCAAGCTGGCTTCCCATCTGCAATACAATATCTTTCTCCATATATCCGTTACCCAGCGCTCCGCTGTCTTTTCCGCCGTGCCCGGGATCGATCACAATCACTTTTTTGCTTCGATCTCGCGGGGTTACCGTCACAAGAGGGGGAAGTGCCGCGACAAGAGGAGCTTCTTGTATCTCGGGCTTACTCACCGGAGTTGATGCGAGAGGAGCGGTAATTTTAGGCGGCTCCAAAGAGAGGTCGATATAAAGAGCCGATCCCTTAGAGGTTGTTTTAATCGCAATAGCATGATCATGTTCAATCACAATACGAAGCGTTTTTGCATTGTATTGCGCGATCTGAACACGGTTAATATTCTGATGTTCCAGCGTTTGACTTTTAGAAAGAGTGGATGAATCTATATCGATAATGTAACGAAACCGTTTCTTATCCGCTTCGATAATTTTTGACATTCGGATTTCAGACGATTGAATCGGCGTATCGAATAGAAGTTCCAGCCCTTTCTCTTTCCATTGTGTATTTAAAAGTCGATGGCGCATACTCAAAGAGATCTCATTCGAAGCCTTAACCGGTTCGACCTTGATCATTTTTTCCGGTTCGGGAGTATTGAATTTTTCAGGGGCATTAAATTTGTTGGCCACCAATGCAGGTTTGAATGTTTTATCGTAAATAACCGACGGAACCGAACTGTCATAAGTTGTCGCAGCAGCCGTTTTTATCGTAGATTCGATTTTTTTCGCCGCCCCTTTGGATTTAGCCAAATCAGCTTGATATTTCTTTACATCAATACCGAGTTTCTCCCCTGCATGAACGATCCCATCAAGAGCATCTGCAGCTAGCGAACTATTTTTATCGAGCATAGCTCGCAGATAAAGGGTTTTGTATTCATTATAGCCGCGAAACTGCTCAATTTCGTCACTGCTCTCCAGCGCTTTTTTGGCTGAATCCAAACGCTCAGACAGCGTGGCCCCCATCAGGGTTGCCATCATCAACACTACAGTAAAGAGGATACGGATCAGCACGCTGAAGCTACTCCCCTTGAGTTAGTTTTTCCATCAACTCTTTGACGGAGATGATTTTGTCGATTCGGTAGCCGTTGCTTCCTGAAAAGAACAGCCCAAGCTCTTTATCACCGAGATACGCATCGCTGAGTCGATCGGCGATACAAAAACCGACCTCTTTGGCTTCGACGCCGCGATTACACGGAGCAACACAGTTAGAGATACATTTGATAGAGGGACCCGTGCGGGTATCGATAAGGTCACGTAAGGCAGTTCTTACCCCGCGAGCCGGATAACCGACCGGAGATTTCATCAACGTGATATCTTCCTCTTTGGCCGCAATGAGAACCTCTTTAAAATTATCGTGAGCATCACACTCGTAAGTACCGATAAAGCGTGTCCCCATCTGTACACCCGCTGCGCCCAATGCGATCATCGCATCAATATCGTTTTTATCCCAGATTCCGCCGGCTGCGATCACGGGAATATTTCCCCATAAAGCGGCCTCTTCTACGACAGGAACGACAAGATTTTCAAGTTGATACTCTTCCATCGCACACTGCTCGTAGGTGAACCCTTGATGACCGCCGCTGAGAGGTCCCTCAAGTATTACGGCATCAGGGAGACGGTTGTAGCGCTTTTGCCATCGTTTGCAGATAATCGAGAGTGCTTTCGGAGAGGAGACGATCGGAACCAAGGCAATATCGGGATAATCTGCCGTAAATTCAGGCATATTGGTCGGTAATCCCGCACCCGTAATAATGATATCGATACCGGCTTCACACGCATCGGTCACGACACGGCCATAATCGTTGATCGCGTATAAAATATTACAGGCTAGCGGAGCATCACCGCAGATTTTACGGGCATTTTTGACAATCGCGTCAAGTCCTTTTTTGGAATAAAAATTTTCCGCATCCAACGGACGGTTTGCAATGAGTTTATCCGCATACACTTTATCTTCATAATATCCCGTACCGACGGAACTGATAACCCCAAGGCCCCCTTCTGAAGAAACCGCTCCCGCAAGCTTATCCCAGCTGATACCGACACCCATTCCCCCCTGAACGATAGGAATTTTAATGGTATGTTTACCGATTTTAATTGGTTTGAAACTCATTGGGTTACCTTTAATCGCGCAAATTTTCGTTTTCCCACTTGAAGGATGTATTCACCCGCTTCAAGTTGGTATTGCTCATCATTTAGTTTATTTTGGTCGATTTTAACAGAGCCTTGCTTAATCTCCCGACGGGCTTGTGAAGTAGATGGGCTTAGAAGACAATCGACAAGGGCTTTGGCAATCCATATCGGAGCATCCGCACTAAATTCATCCATTTCGCTCGGGATTTCACTCTGCGCATGCACCCGTTCAAACTCCGCTTGGGCACCCAGCGCCGCATCTCGTGAATGGAAACGTTCCGTTATTTCGAGGGCAAGGGATTCTTTCACTTTTTTCGGATGGAGTGAGCCGTTTTCAACTCCGGCTTTAAGCGCTTCGATCTCATCAAGACTTTGAGAACTTAAAAGTTCATAATAGCGCCACATCAACGTATCGCTGATACTGAGAATTTTTCCAAACATCTCGTTCGGCTCATCGGCAACGGCGATGTAGTTCCCAAGTGACTTGGACATTTTCTGAACACCGTCCAGTCCCTCTAAAATTGGCATCATCATTACGGCTTGTTCTTTACCCACTTGATATGCTCTTTGAAGATGACGCCCCATCAAAAGATTGAATTTCTGATCCGTCCCCCCAATCTCAATGTCACTTTTAAGGTGTACACTGTCGTAACCTTGAAGTAGTGGATACAGAAATTCACTAATAGAAATAGAGATTCCTGCTTTATGACGTTTGTCAAAATCATCCCTCTCCAACATACGGGCGACATTGAACGTTGTCGTAAGCTCTAACATCCCTGCTGCACCTAGAGGGTTAATCCACTCTGAGTTAAAAACTACCGTCGTTTTATCTGGATCAAGGACTTTAAATACTTGTTCTTTGTAGCTTTTCGCATTCTCTTCGATCTGTGTTGGAAGAAGTTTTTTACGCGTTTCACTTTTACCGGTAGGATCTCCGATTTGCGCGGTGAAATCGCCGATCAAAAACTGAACACGACCGCCATACTTTTGAAACGTAGCTAGTTTATGAAGTAATACAGTATGCCCTAAATGTAAATCGGGTGCGGTTGGATCAAATCCCGCTTTGACGGTGTATGTCTCCCCTTTTTCAAAGTATGTTTTTACTAAACTAAAAAAACGTGCATCATCAATGGTTTCTGCACAACCTCGAAATATTTCTTTTAATACATTTACTGTTTTGTCATTTAATGCTTCATTTGTCATGATTTATCCTTGGCTTCGGTACGCATCATCCGTCCGAAAAAATTGTATTATTTTCCCTTTTTTCTCCAATTTGGAGCGAAGGCGATTGATATCCGCCTCGAGAGTCTGAAATTCCATTTCGCAGTACTGTGTATGCTCTGACTTCTCTTTGCCCAACTCGATAGAGTTGATATCGGCACCCATTTTGGCCATATAGGTGAGCAAATCGGCAAGGGAACCTTTTGCACTTTGCATGCTGATAATGAGATGGTAACGGAAATAGTGCTGCGCTCTCCATCGTACGAAAACCATCGGTTCTCTCCGATCGATCATTCCTGCGGCGTTTTTGCACATTTTATGATGAATATGCGCTTTTCCCTGCTGTAAAAAAGCGACGATTTCATCCCCCGTTTTCGGATGACAGCAATAATCGAATACCGCATCGCCGACACTGCTGTTGGCATAGATTTCCAGCGATGCGAAAACATACGGTTTCAGTCGAAAACGGTTACGCGATAAAAAAGCGCTAAAGCGGTTATTTTCTCCCATCTCCTGAGTAAAACGGTTCACCGTCTCTTTGAGCAGATCGAGCTCGCTCGGAATACGGTGACGCTGCTCTTCAAGATGCGTTTGGACAAACAGCTCTTCAATTCGGACCGGGTCCATATTAAAAACCGTGCTCAAAATATTGACACCGGTTTCCGTATCAATCGCTTTGATACGCTGGTTACAATTCGCGCGCATACTCGCTTTTGCACGAGAGGTTTTGACCGCGTCAATCCAGCTGCATCGGTTGATCTTTTTCGATCCCGTCGTAATTTTAACAATATCGCCGTTGTGCAATTCGTTGAGAAGCGATGCTTTCTCTTTGTTAATCAAACACCCCTCGGCACTGTCTCCGATCTCGGTGTGTACCGCATAGGCAAAATCGAGTGCCACCGCTCCTCGAGGGAGGGTAAAGGGTTTTCCTTTCGGTGAAAAGACACTGATATCTTCGCTGAAAAGATCATTTTTGATCAGTTCGTAAAACGCTTCGACCGATTCATTTTGATACTGAAGATTATGGAGCCAGTCGAGACTGATCGGGTTATTTCCGCCGCTTTTGTATTTCCAGTGTGCCGCAACACCGAGCTCCGCCGTTTTGTGCATCTCGTAGGTGCGGATCTGAACTTCAAAAATTGCTGTGGAGTCGAACACACTGGTATGAAGCGTCTGATATCCGTTCTCTTTGGGAATCGCAATATAGTCTTTGAAGCGCGAGGAAAGCGGTTGAAAATTCAGATGCACCAACCCTAAAACACGGTAACAGTCGATCGGCTTTTTGACCAATATTCGAACTGCCAAAAGGTCAAGTATCTCATCAATACTGATCCCTTTTCGCTGCATTTTAAGATAAATGGAGTAGTGGTGTTTAACACGGCTGAGAATCTCGAAATCATCTTCATTGAAGCCGTTTTCCAACATCATTTTGGTCAATTTTTCGCAAAAATCGCTTAAACGGGCATTGATAGATCGGAAATTTTCCTCAAAGTACATATCGATGGCTTGCTTCTCTTCACTAAAGAGGTATTGAAAACTCAAATCTTCCAAATGATTTTTGAGAAAAGAGATCCCCAAACGGCTTGCAATCGGAGCATAAACAACCAGAGTCTCTTCAGCGATACGATGCTGTTTGACAGGAGCCAAAGCCCCTAACGTTAGCATATTGTGAAGACGATCACACAGCTTGACCACCAATACCCGAACGTCTTCAATCGAGGCTATAAGCATTTTTCGAAACGACAACGCCGAAACGACCAGTTTTTCATCGGAGTTCGACGGAATCAACTGAGCATCTCTAATCGTATCGATCTTCGTCAATCCCTCTACCAAATGGGCAACATCGTCCCCGTAATCACGTGAGATTTCATCGATTGTGATATGGGTATCTTCCACCACGTCATGCAGCAACGCGGCAATAACCATCGCCTCATCGCCCGTCATATTCGCAACAATCGATGCGACTAAAACCGGATGGACAATATAGGCTTCACCGCTTTTACGAAACTGATTATGGTGGGCCTGTTGTGAAAAGGTAAGGGCGTTTTGGATTGCATTGGAAGAGGGTATATGTTTATAGAGGTGCGCGATAGCACCCTCCACATCATTGATTCCGATTACGTTTTCTATGTCGATGGTATTCAATGATGCCGCTTTTTAGTAAAATTAGTCTTTGTCTACAAAACCTTTGATCGTGATATGCCCTTCAGCAATCTCCATCAAAGCGATATCAGCCGTTTTGGCTTTTTTTACATCTACGTTAAGTTTCGTTGTTGCTCCGTTAAGGAGCTCTTCTGAGCGTTTTGCCACAGCAATAGCCAATTGGTAACGGTCGATATTAGCAGTTTCAAGTGCTTTTGCAGTAAGTTGTTCGAGTCTCATGTCAATGATCCTTTTGGTTTATTTTACAATAGAACAACGGGTTAAGTTGCCCTGAATAATTTCGAGAAGATTCCCCGGCGTGAACATATCGCACACGATGATCGGCAGTTTATTCTCTTTGGCCAACGCGATAGAGGTGTCATCCATCACTTTGATATGATCTTGCAGCGCTTGCTCGTATCCGAGGCTCGGAAGCTTGATCGCATCATCGAATTTTTTAGGGTCTTTGTCGTAAACACCGTCGACTTTGGTTGCTTTGATAATCACTTCAGCACCGATTTCAATGGCACGAAGTGTTGCGGCCGTATCGGTCGTAAAGAACGGGTTTCCTGTCCCTGCGGCAAAAATTACCACACGACCGCGTTCTAAATGGCGAGTTGCGCGGCGGACAATAAACGCTTCCGCAATTTGTTCCATTTTGATCGCACTTTGGACACGCACGAGCATCCCCTCGTGTTCACAAGCTTCCTGCATCGCAATCGCGTTAATCACGGTTGCCAACATCCCCATGTAATCACCTGAGGTTCGACGGATAATTCCATCCGCCGCAGCCGTTACACCGCGAATGATGTTTCCGCCGCCGATAACGATACCCACTTCGATCCCTGCATCGACGAGCGTTTTAATCTCGCCGGCAATGAATTTTAGAATTTTCGTATCGATACCGTGACCGTTTTCACCGGCCAATGCCTCACCGGAGAATTTTACCAAAACACGTTTATAGCCCATACAACTCCCTACAAAGCATCTTTGATGTGCCCTTTTAAATTAGGGGCATTATACTTTATTGTCGCTTTAAGGTTGCTTTGATTACACTAAGCAAATTATAAGAGAAGGAAAATACGGAGTGAATCTATTCGATACCTTTAGAAACTGGTTTGCTCCGCTGCCGATGCATCGCGCCCCGCTCTATGGAAGAGGAATCCATGCCCTTCCGAATCCTCAAGAAAAAGAACTCTTCGAGAACGCTTCCGAAGCCTTGGTTAACTGCGATATACTCAGCGGTTACGACTATTTTTTATCCTCTATCATCCATCAGGAGAGTAATTTCCCCTCCCCGCATCTGAGTATCGAGCGCGCACAGGATTCTCTTCACTTTAACCTTTATCAGGGTTATGCTCACATCAAAGGGGTCGTAACGGCAACCTCACTTGAAGCGTATGCCGATATCGCTTTGAGCAAGGAGCTTCATGTTGCCATCAAACGCCGATTTTTAGAACGGGATTTTCAACTGACCTACTGTCGTTTCAGTGACGCAGACGGAATTATCAAGCTCTCCATACGGCTTGACAATGCAACGATCACCCCTCAGAAAATCTTCTATCCTATCCGTGAAATCGCCCTGAATGCCGATTTTGAAAAAGAGTTTATCGCCGGAGAGTTTGATGAATCGGTTCTTTTGGATACAGCGCATCTCCTCAGTATTCCCCGAGAAAAGATCGAAACAAATTACGCTTTTATGCAGCAATGGATACAAACAACACGACAAAGCCTCATCGGCCTTTTATCCAACGACAATACCGGAATGACCTCGTTTAGCTATCTCGCACTCCTCCTTCAGATCGATTATCTCTTCCTCCCCCACAAAAAAATGGCCAAAAATATCAGTGAAAAAATCAACGGCTACTTCATGGATGATGAGAAACTGACCGAAGATAAGAATGCCGATCTGGAACAATATCTGAGCGAGCTCGAAACAATGGACATCGAGTCGTTTGCAACACAGTTTTACGACGCTTCCTATACTTTTTCTCCGTTTGAACAGGCAATGCATGATGAAATCGCCGCTTTTATCGATGAGTCGCTGGGAAAAGTTTGGTGGTACAAAAACAACCGCTCAAACTACGTCATCACCGTAATTTACCGCTATATTTCCCTCTATATTCTTTACAACTACGGTCTTCACCCCTCATTGCGTTCCCTGCTTCATCTGCATGTCGAAGTGTACGCCTCCGATTTTTTCAAAGCTGCCGGAGAGACACCGCTCTACGACCCGCATACCAAAACGTTTAAAGAAAACCTTATCGCCCAGCGTATCCGAGAATCGGTTGAGCCGTATATGAGCCGTTATAAAGGGCTTAACAATTTTTCCGAACACCTCAATTACAGTGATTTGGACCATTTCAGCCAAAGCTTTTATCTTCAAATCAAAAATCTCGATTATACGGAAGTGTAAATGTGAATACAGCTACCCAAAAAATGGTCGAACAGACGATTGAAAGCATCGTCCAAATTACCAACCCCTACGGAAGCGGAAGCGGTTTTCTCATCGGGGAGCTTATCATTACCAACTCGCATGTCGTCAGCGGGCTGAAAGAGGTGCTTATCAGCACCAAAACCCTTCCGAAAACAATCGGAACGGTCATTTATGACGATCCGGCCTTTGATCTGGCGTTTATCCGCTCCCCCCTCCCTATTGAGTGCAAAAATCCTTTGATCCTCTCCGAACTCCCGGTTCAAGACGGAGACGGCGTCATCGCCATCGGACATCCCTACGGACTGAACTACTCTACCACCGAGGGGATCGTCTCCAAAGCATCCCGTTTGCAGGGGGAAGTCGAATACATCCAGTTTGATGCCGCCATCAATCCCGGAAACAGCGGAGGGCCGCTCTTAAATGAATCGGCAGAAGTGATCGGTGTCAATACTTTTATTATCCAAAACTCCAATAATTTGGGGTTCGCCCTCCCCTCATACACCCTCAAAGAGGCACTGGATCAGTTTGGTGCGCTGAAAACCGAAGATGTCATCCGATGCGGTTCCTGTAAAAATCTGATTGCGGAACTCTCTATTCAAAACGATTATTGTCCCAAATGCGGTACTAAACTCGAAGTTGCCAAACGAAGACGTGAGGGGTATAAACCCTCCGGTATCGTAGCCCTGATCGAGAAGATTTTAGAAACACTGGAAGTCAACGTCACCCTCTCGCGCCGAAGTCAGCGAAGCTGGCGTTTTGACATGGGTTCCACCCGGATCGATATCAACTACTACGATAACGGCATCATTATTGCCGATTCCGCACTCTGCCGTATTCCACAGGAGAATATCGAAGCTCTGTACGATTATTTATTAGGGGAGAATAGCACGTTAGAGAAATTGCAGTTTTCAATTAACGAAAACACTGTTTATCTCTCCTATATCATAGTGGATTCATCCCTCAGTCAAACACACGGTACCCTCGCACTGCAAAAACTTTTCGATAGCGCGCCCCGCTATCAAAAGCTTCTCATTGAAGAGTTTAAAGCCCCTGAACCGAAGTTTGATGAGTTTGAATAAGTCCTGAAACGTTTTCTTTTTGGGGGAAATCGGCTCCCATACTGATAATGAACGACGAAGCTTCCTGAAGAGAGAGCGACGTCTTTTTAATCAGCACTTCATCCACGAGCACCGTATATCCGCTCGTAGGATTCGGGGAAGTGGGGATAAAGAGTACACAGATATTCTCATGACGGTTGAGCAGATATGCCGGAACCCATAATCCCTCTTTGGGATATTCGACCAGCACGACCTCTTTTTTCGTCCCGTCTTCACCGCCGCTGAGCATCGCGGCCAGTTTTTTAGAGACCGAATAAACCGAACGAATCGCGGGAATTTTTTCAAAGGTACTGTCGATCATCGAGACAAAAATCGACCGTCCGTATTTCTCAATTGAAAACCCGAGAACGGCAAAAACAGCGACAACCCCGGCCATCAATGCCAATGTCAATTCAAACGAATCGGTATAATCGTGCAAGGAGAGATAAGCGCTGATTCCCAAATTTTTGAGATAGTTGACAACAACAATCACTAAAATCAAGGGGAATAAGGAGAGTGCTCCGACAAAAATATAACGCAACAATAATCTAATTTTTGTACTCATCAAAGGAACCCTTTTTTATTATGAGTAATTATACAGTATTGAGCACTCTCTATCGGCGATAATGTTGCAATGCGTACATGTAGGAGTTACGCTCATATATGGAGGGGTTGTCGGTATGTATCAACGAAATAGACCCTTTCATCTGAGAAATCGATTCGTACTCGTGTTTCTCCATCCATTCACCCATATCACTTAGTATCTGTTTAATTTCATCCTCGCCTTTAATCAAAAGTACCGAGGCTAAAGCTGCCGCATCTGCTCCGCTCATAATCGCTTTCAGGACATCCTCTCCCGTGTGGATTCCCGTATTGGCACACAGCGAACAGGAGAGCTTTTTATAGAGAATAGCGCACCACCGAAGTGTTTCGCTTAAACGCCCGGACGACGTGATATTCGCTCTCTGCAAAGGGGTGAGCAGCTCCAAATCGACATCCACCAAAGTGGGATTATCAAAAAGGCTCAACCCTTTGGCTCCCGCTTCGACAAACCGTTTTGCCATATTCGCCGGATTGGAAAAACAGGGGTTCATTTTCACATTCAGGGGAATGCTGATCTGCTCTGCCACCGTCGCTACGGTATCAACATACATCTGTTCAACCGCATACCCTTCCAACTCCAGCGATGTAGGGATGTAGGTGATATTAAGTTCCAGAGCATCGGCACCCGTATCTTGAAGTTTCTTCGCAAAACAGACCCATCCCCCTGATGAAACACCGTTCAATGAGGCAATGACCGGAATTGAAACACCCTCTTTGATCCGCCGAATCTTCTCAAGATACTGATCGGCCTGAAGATTGTCAAAATCGACTTCACTCGGAAGATAGCTGGTCCCTTCAGCATTTGAATCGTTGTTAATATGAAGAAAATGATCAATCTGATGAATCTCATGATTAATCTCCTCTTCAAACAAAGAGTGGACGATGACTGCCGAGATACCGTTATTTTCAAGTTTTTTAATACTCTCCAGCGATCCGGTCAGCGGCGATGCACTTGCAATAAGAGGGTTCTTGAGCTTCAGCCCCAATATAGATGTTGAGAGATCCATTATTCTTCCTCCTGTGTAGGTTGATAATACTCATACAGATTTTTGTAACGTGCATAGAGAGAGTGTGCCGTATGTGCCGCTGTTTCCAAATATGTTGTTGCGGAGAGGGTATTCATCTTCTCGACCATTTTAAACCTTGTCTCACGGTACATGAAATCTTTGACATCGATTTTCGGTCCTTTATAATCCAATATCATCGGGTTTTCACCCGCTTTTATTTTATCGGGATTGAATCGGAAAATCGGCCATAGACCGCTATCAACAGCCCGTTTTTGCTGATCAAACCCGTATTTCAAATCATATCCGTGCGCTACGCAGTGCGAATAGGCGATGATGATGGAGGGACCGTCATATCGCTCCGCTTCGACAAATGCTTTGAGCGTTGCAGTATCATTTGCCCCCATAGCGACTTTTGCGACATACACGTTTTCATAGGCAATGGCCATCGCGGCAAGGTCTTTGGGGAGGCCCGCTTTCCCGCCTGCGGCGAATTTTGCCACCGCCCCCGTCATCGTTGCTTTAGACTGCTGCCCTCCGG
>NZ_JAHFAQ010000053.1 GCF_023250475.1 Sulfuricurvum sp.
ATGCATTCCCCAAGCCTGAAGTTCAAGGGAGTCAATTGATTTGTTTTTCGCCCCCAAAACAACTACAGCGGGTGCAGAGTCATTCCCATACAAAAGCTGATCGCTATTCGTGATATTTGCTGTTACATTATAATGGGTGCGATAATAGTTTTTAATCGCATCGGGAGTATCACCCGTATCGGCCATCGAACCGAAATAAGTCATACCGCGTTCTTTGATTTTATCGGCATAGTCAATCTGAATCATTGTGTTAGACAAATCATTGGATACCGCTTCATACCCTTCGATGGCAATCGGAATCATTTTGGTATCATTCGGATTGATCCACGGATTGGTCATCAGCATACGACCCGCTTTAAGAGACGTTTTGGCGATATCGTACTGGAGATACGCCTGAGCCAAGACATTATATCCCCGCCCGTAATTCCCATCCGCACCCGGACCGGGGGCAAAAAGATCCGCTGATGTCGTATTTTTAGGATGTCCTGCATTAACACCGTTGTCATCGTCGGTCATCCCGCCCAATCCACGCGTCGCATACAATCCTGCGCCGATACTAACACCGCGGAAGGGTGCTGTTTTATAAATCAAACTTCCACCCATTGCCATCCCTTGGCTGTCAAGATCAGGCTTATTTAAATTATAAACGCCGGTATTAGCTCTTTCCCATTGATCGTTATTATCCCAATCGGTACTAATGTAATGCAAACGAAGACGTGCGTCCAGTTTCCCCTCAGTGAATGCACGGGTCAGTTCGTCTGCTGCCTGAGCCGATATTGCTAGTAAACATACGGCCGCAGCCGTAACACTTAATTTTAAATTCATTCCTAACTCCTTAAATTAAAATCGACACGGGGGTGATCAACACCCTCGTGCACCTTTTTTCGGACATCCACAGTCATAATCCATCAGCCGAACATTACTGTTGCCGCTGATGTTGACATTCTTTTGACGACGAATATACGCGGATGCGACATCATACACAGGGCGGGTTAAGTTTTCTTTTAAATTTGCCCCGGCATTTTGCAAATTTCCGCCCCATGATGAGACTTTGTATACTTTGGTATCAATAATCGGTTTGCCGCCTATCATAATATTGGTGATACGCTTTCCGCTTACCGCACCGACACGAATTTCATACGTTACTCCCCCTAAACGGCTCATATCACCGCCTTGCTGGTAGAGCGGATTTGCATTAAATACATTATCCGCAATATCTTCAAGAAGGGTACGGATATGCATTCCGGTCAGTTCGAATGTGTAGACATTCGGATAAGTGATTGCCGTCATATCATAGACATGATCCATCGTAATCGCATCCCCTTCGAGTACCGTAGTTCCCCAACGGTATCCCGGGGTAAAAGAGATATCCGAATCCATCGCATCGATAATCGAATCATTGATCAACTGATCGAACGTCGACTGGAACGTATCGCGCTTAAACAATGTATTTTTCGTAATCCCCAACACTTCGGAGAGTTCGGAATCGTACGGTGAGTACAGCTCTTTAACGAGTTTTTCACCCTCCGGGTCAGCCGGAATCAAGTTTGCCGCAACCGGGATCAGTTTATACTCGTACCCTTTAACCTTGTGGTTTTGGATATCGATATCGAGCCGTCCGATGTATTTTCCGTGGCTTCCCGCGATGACGATCACCGTTCCGTTAATGACGGTCGGCTGAGGAGAAGGATCATGCGTATGTCCGCTGAGGATAAAATCGATCCCTTTGACTTGGCGTGCTACCTCTTGGTCGACACTGAATCCGTCATGCGATAATACGACAACACAGTCCACCTGTTCTTCTTTACGAAGTTTGTCCACATACGTTTGAAGGGTATCCAGACGAAGTCCGAAACTCCACCCCTGCGTAAACTCTTTCGGGTTTGCCGTCGAGGTAAACGGAAATGACTGACCGATGATACCGATCTTGGCACCGCCTCTTTCCATAATCGTATACGGTTTGAAAATAAGCTCTTCAAAATCGTCGGCAAACGAATCATCGCCAACGATATTTTGAGAGATAAACGTTGCGTTTAACATCTCGATAAGCTCTTTAACCCTCGTTTTACCGTAGGTAAATTCCCAGTGACCGACCATTACGTCTACACCCAAATAATTTTGGGCTTTGACGATCGCTTCGCCGGTCGTTTTGAGCGCCAATCCGGTACCCTGCCACGTATCACCTGAATCGAGAAGCAATACATTGTCTGCTCCGCGCTCTTTTTTGATATGGTTGATGAGGGTTTTCATGTGGGAAATCCCCCCCATTTTCCCGAACTTATGCGCCAAAGCGTCAAAGTTCATATGGGTATCGAAATAGGCATCGAGGGTTTTGCCTTTCATCCCGTAATGCTTCAAAAACGATTCACCGCACAAAAATCCAGGAGTACCCGTGAGATTTGGCGCGGAGATAAGCGTCGAGGGCTCTCTCCAGTAAAGCGGTTTGATGTGGGCATGCATATCACAGATATGCAGCAGCGTTACGTTACCGCGCGCATTGAACGAATAAATATCTTTCAATCCGACCTCATCGATCCGTGTTGCTCCTGTTGCAGCCGAAGACAATGCCGGCACACCCAGCCCTAAAGCGGCAGCTATATGGAAAAAATCTCTACGTGATACATCCATCTTAGCCCCCTTAGCGTTTCAAGCCCGGGATTTGAATCTCGTTGCCTTTGGTTTTATTCGTCACATAGACTTCAAGCCCTACCATTTCGCGAGAACCGAGAGGGATTTTGGCGAGTAGCGCATTCTCCATACATTGTTGAAAACGTTTGTCCAAGGTTACCATCTGACTTTGGGTCATACGATAAGCCGGCCACGTACCCGCCGCTTTGTTTACCCCAAGATCCGGAAGCGGCTGCATACGCAAACGCTGACCGATAATATCGGCGCTGTGACAGCTGTTGCACGAGAGTCCCCGTCCGCCGCGGCGCTGTTCAAATACCTCTTGACCGAGCGCCATCATCTCTTTCATCTGCTTATCGCTTTTGACATCAATGGATGTTTTTAGTCCGTTTGCCAACGATTTCACGTATGCCGACATTTTGATAATCTCGTTACTCTCCAGCTTAGGGACGCTTTGACCCCGATCCGCCATCGCCATTTGAAGTGTTTGGGCGATCGTTACAACTTTGCCTGCCGATTTGACAACACGAGGGAATCCCGAGAGATATTTCGGAAGATCTTTCTCTTTGACCCCCAGCATTTTGGCATAGGCTTCGTTTCCGATAAGACGTTCAAACATCTCTTCTCCTTCAGCCACATCCATTGCCGCAGGATTGTTTTCGAGCATTTCAGCGTACATCGCTTTGTCTGCATCAGACATACTCATTTTTTCTTCGGCGTTTGCCGTACTCAAAAGCGCCAGAGCGATCAATGTGGCACTTACAGATAATTTACGCACGATTTATCCTTTTGGAGTAATTTGTTCGATACTCTCGACGCTTTGCCCTTTGTTATCTTTGGCAATCACTTTAAGTGTCCCTGCACCCGGCACTTTAAAACTGATACTCATCAGCGGATTAACCGATAACGATTCCCAAATGACCATTTTCGTAATCAATTTGTCGTTAAAAAGAAATTTTACTTCATCGATATACTGCGCCGGAATAATCTCTCCGGTATCTTTGTTTTTACGCATTCCGGTTTCCATCGGATGCATCGCCATAAAGTCAACTTTGACTACGTCTCCGACTTTGTACTCTTTCGGCTTGATTTTAATCAGTGTTTTCATAATGTGAATCCTTTATCAATTTTTATTAAACGTTATAGGGTTGATCGAATCAACCGCATCCGCCGATCGTTACTTTGACATTTTGTTTTGCACTCAAAAAGGTTCCGTCGCTCATCTCAGCGATTGCCACAACATCTTGCGTTCCGCCAAGTTTGACACGGGTACCGAAATACGCTTCGCCGTTCGCTGGAGTCAGATAGACATTCGCACATCGCACATTTCCGTTTTTAGATGCCAATACATGAATCGCTTTGACATAATCTTTGTCGCTCATCGGACTTTGTACCGTTACTTTGACCGGCACAACCGCACCGTTTTCAGCAATTTCAGGAGCAACAATCACCACTTTCGCCGAAGGGGTTAGAGGTTTTCCTCCGGTAATCGCCGCCACGGCATTCTCATAATTCATCTCGTTGGGTCCTGCGACCTTTTTAGCTTCGTCCGCCGCATTGGCTACATGTGGCAACAATGTAGCGCATGCCGCTACAACTCCAAATCCTTTTAAAAATGATCTGCGTTCCATAGTCTCTCCTTAAGAATTATTTTTTTAATACGATATACGATGCCAAATCACAGATTTCGCGCTCGTTCATCAGATCGTTAGTCAAATTGATCGTCATATGCGTCGTTGGATTGTCGACACGGGCATCGGCGATTTTTTGGTAGACAAATTCATGTTTTCGAGCGCCGCTCTCCATGAACAGCCCTTTATAATTGGTCAAATCAGGACCGATATTTCCGTACCCTTTTGCCCCTTCGATATTGTGACAAGCGACACAGTTTCCGAATTGTTTCTCTTTCCCATCCGGTAGGATTTTGACCAACCCCTGAGGGGCTGGATCTTTGGCATCTTTACCGTTAAGATTATGAAAAATGTATTTTCCCCGCGCAATGACGGCAGGATCTTCACTGATACACCCTTGCGGCATTGCAAACACTTTAGGTGCAGGAAGGGCATCTTTTTTTAAAATAGCCGTAGCATCGGGGCTTTCGATCACTGATGACAAATCAGCTGCTCCGAGCAATGTGGCAATTCCAAGAATAATGGCTATTCGCATTGGCTCTCCTTGATTTTCTTATTACAAGGAGCATTCTAAAGGAGGAATGTAAAATTAATGTAAAAAATGGAGATAAAAACTAAAGAATGAAGATAGGAGGAGAAAATGTGTAGCTAAACGTGCTCCCCTTCCCATAAACCGAATCAATATGAAGCACTATCGCGGCTTTGTCGATAATGGATTTTACGATATTCAATCCGATCCCGAAACCCCCTTTGTCACTGTTTTCACGATAATAGCGTTCAAAAATCCGCTCTACGTTGTCGATTCCAACACCGTTATCTTGAAAACTCATCACACATTTTTCTTCGGTACGTTCCAAAATTACTTCGATTTTCCCCTCTTCGTGAGAGTACTTAATCGCATTGGAGAGATTATTATCAATGATCCGCTGCAACTGCGTCGGATTAAACCGTATAAAAATATCGTCCTCGATCCGAGACTCGATCGCAATGTTTTTCAGTGCCGCAACTTCATAAAAGTAATCGATACGATCTTGAAGGTAGCGACTTAGATCAATCTCTTCATATTCAAAAGAGAGCCGTTCATTTTTAATCAGATAATCCATATCGTTATAGAGTGTAGCGAGGGTTTTCGTTGCCGCTTTGATCCGCCGTAGATATTTATTTTGAGGGTTGGCACGATTGTAAAGATCAATATTGACGTTGATAATCGAAAGAGGCGTATTAATTTCGTGCATTGAATCTTTGATGAAACGGTCCAGCCTCTGATTTACACGCTGAAACGGCAAGGCAAACCGGTCTAAAAAAAAGAGGGAGAGGACAAAAATAAGTACGGCGATGGAGAGAAGGATCATGACCACATCCTGATAGATGCGCGTATAGATCAGCTCTCCGCCTACCACCAGATAGGTCGCATCAAAATAGTGATGTTCAGGCAAAGCGATGATGAGATAGGCATATCCGTTATCGACGTAATATCCCACTTTTTGATTCTCAAGGGGGCGTTCAATCAATGAAAACAGCGGCTTGAAATGCTCATCGTACAATCCAGACTGAAACGATCTAAACCGCGGATAATCGAATACCTGCTTCTCCTTGACATCAAACTCTTCCATCGATCGGAGGATCAGATGCGATTGCCGTTTTAGTTTGAACTCATACTGTATCTCATAAACGTATTTCATGTAGGCGACATACACATAGGTCGGTACCAGCAAGAGAACCGCTACGAGCATGGTGTAGATAAATGCGTTTTTGAGCGCGTAGAGCTTATCGTTCAATGATGTATCCCAGCCCGCGACGGTTTTGGATAATGTCGAGCGGAAGTTTTTTGCGGAGATTGTTGATCTGCACCCGTATATTTGCCGGATCGACGTATTCACCCCAAATCTCATCTTGAAACATCTCAACCGAGACAATCTGGTTGGTATGTTTGAGCAATACGGCAAAAATCTCTTTTTCGGTTTTGGAGAGGGCGATCGCTTTATCGTTGTGGTTCAAGCTAAAATGTTCCGTATCATAGACCAATCCGCCGCCGAAATCGATTCTATTCTCACCTTCGTGATAATGGCTTTTAAGGGCATGCATAATACGCAGCTGCAGTTCGGTCAGATCGAACGGTTTACGAATATAATCGCAGCATCCCGAACTATACCCTTCTTGCAAATCATTGACGTTCACCATCGAAGTAAGAAAAATAGCCGGTGTTTTATTCCCCTCTTTGCGTAAAGCGCGAAGCAGCTCAAAACCGCTCATCCCCGGAACATTGACATCCAGGAGATAAAGATCGAAGTGGGTTTCATAAATCGCATCGAATGCCTTTTCGCCATTGCTGAACCCCATTACTTCGTATCCCAGATCGTTCAAAAATTCGGTGATACTCACGCGCAGCATATACTCGTCTTCGAGCAGTAATACCCTCATTTTATCTCCCCTTTAATCTCTTTGGTTACTTTATAATTTAACATTATCCCGATCAATTCCTCTTTGGAATACGAATCCAGCCGCTCATGCGCCTCTTGCAAAAAAAGCTCACGATCTTCGGGGGCCACTGTATCTTTGAGATACAATAGCTCTTTGTCGTATACGCTTTGAAACAGTCCGTTGTCAAGCGATTTCTTTACCATGACATCGTAAAGTTCATTCCGCGAAAGATGGATAAGAAACGCAATATCCTCCTCATCCGAATGGGCATAGGCATTGATTTGCTTCGGTGAAAGAGAAAAGACAAATGCCCCGATTGTCTCCCCCTCCCCGTTTTTCATCGGTTCAAAAAAGAGATACCGCCCGCCGCTGTAGATAACGTGCGTATGCTTCAGTGTTTTAAAGTCGATTTTATTTAGAAGCTTCAAATCGCTCTGAGTGTATTTAGGATTAGCCAAAATATACTCTTTTCCGATGGCGGGATTTTCCTGCATAAAAACAGCTGTTTCGTAAAACCTCGCATCCATGAGGACATACAGATCAATCCCCAAACGGTCAAAATATTCCTGCGTCGACTCGAAAAAGGAAACAACCTCCACAAACCCGAGCATTTTTTCGTCATGATAGACCGGAACCGTCGCCTTGACCCCCAGTTTTCGTCCTACTTCGATTGCCGAACGGGGATTCTTGTGGGTTTGAAAGTAGAGCAGATCGGGACGATGAAATTCAAGCGGCATCCCCGCATACGAATTATCCCAACTGCGGGCAAAAATCACATAATCGGAGGTGATAACCTGCGACCGGATCAGCGAATCGGTATGAACTTTGATCGACTCCATCCCTTTTGAGAGGATTTTAAACCCTTTATCTTCATCATCTTGTTCCAGGGCATCGCTCAACGCCGTATTTTGCGAAAGGATCAAAGCATATCGCAGCGCATTGGAACGCTCTTTTTCGAGTTGATTGTTCAGAGCCAAGGAGAGCTGATCGCTCAGACGCTCCAGAGTTTGGGAGGTCACTTTTTGTTCAAGTTGCCATAATACGATCCCCAAAATACTCATGATGACCAAGAAAACCGAAGCGATGACTCGCTTATTGGAAAGGAGACCTACCCAGCGCTCCATCAGGAACTCCCCTTCTTCTTTTTACCCATCTTATAGACATACGCCAACACTTCGGCGACAGCGGCAAATAAAAGATCGGGAATCGGATGGTCAAGCTCGACCTTCGCATAAAGTTCCCGTGCGAGCGGAGGATTTTGAACAATATGTACGCCGTTTTCACGCGCTATCTTTTTAATCTGTATCGCCATATTATCAACCCCCTTAGCCACGACGACCGGAGCATTGTGCTTGTTCTCGTCGTACATTATCGCCACAGCATAGTGGGTCGGGTTGGTAATGACGACATCGGCGGTCGGAACCGAAGACATCATCCGTTTTCGGGCCGCCTGCATCTGAATCTGGCGTATTTTTGCCTTGATGTGCGGATCCCCTTCCATATTCTTCATCTCGTCTTTGATCTCTTGAAGCGACATTTTGAGTTTGTCAAAATACTGTTTTCGAACCAAAAAAAGATCGATAATCGCATAGATAAAAATGATGATGAGCATCACCGAAGCTAAAACGATCGCTTTGTCCCGAAGCCATCCCATCTGATCTTGAAGATTAAACAGCGCAACCGTCGGAAGCTCTTCAACGTAATACCAGAAGTAAAGAAACCCGATCCCAAGCGCCGTCAGAGATTTCAACGTTATCTTGAGTGACTCAAGCCCCTTTTGGAGAGTGAAAAGATTCGCGAATCCTTTGATCGGATCGAGTTTTGAAAAATTGGGGACGAGCGGTTTGGTGGTAAAATTAAATCCGATCTGCGCCACCGTACCGAATACCCCTGCAACCGCTACGATAATCGAGATAGGCAGCGCCATGATGAGAAACTCTTTCATTGTCTCCACCGCGACAGTAAACATCAGCTCACGATCCAGCGGCTGATTCATCAGAGAAAAATAATATTGGGTAAGATGGAGCATCCGATCGGCGATAAATTTAAACATCATTATCACCGCCAAAATGGCGACAAATAAGACAACAACCCCTACGATATCCTGACTTTTAGCAACATTCCCCTCTGCACGGGCATCTTCGAGCTTCTTGGAGGTGGGTTCTTCGGTCTTTTCTTGATCGTCAGCCACAGATTAATCCATCTTCATGGAGATATCAATCCAATTAGCCTGATGGATGAGTGATCCTGTACTGATTGCGTCAACTCCGCTCTGTGCATAGCCCTCAATCGTCTCAAGGGTAATATTGCCACTTGCTTCGAGCAACACTCCGCTGTGGTGTTCCCATTTGTACTTGACCACTTCGCTAAGCTGTTCGATGGACATATTGTCGCACATAACGATATCGGCACCGCATCGCATCGCGTGAGCCGCCATCTCAAAATCTTCCGCTTCGATCTAGATTTTGGAGGTAAACGGAATCTTTTTACGTGCCTCTTCCATAAAGCTCTCTAAATTGACGATGGTTTTTAGATGGGTGTCTTTGAGCATCAGCGCATCATCCAGCCCCATCCGATGGTTCGTCGCTCCGCCGATGCGGGTAGCGTATTTTTCAAAATTGCGCAGAAGAGGACGGGTTTTTCGGGTATCGAGAAGTTTTGTTCCGTACGGTGCAATGAGATCGACATATTTGCGGGTCAACGTCGCAATAGAACTGGCATGCAGCAGCATATTCAGCAACGTCCGCTCAATCCGCAGCAGCGTATGCGAATCGCCGCTTAGTTCCATCAGGATATCCCCTTTGACAAACCGATCCCCGTCTCGCTTATGCCAGACAATCGTAAATTTTTCAATATCGGCCAAAGTACTCAAATAGAGTTCTCCTGCGATTACACCGTCGCTTTTGGCAATGATTTTTGCAGAGGCGGGAACCGCTTCCGAAACCCGCGCATACAAATCCCCACGTCCTACATCTTCGGCCAATACTTCACGGATAAATTGTTCGATCATAACGCCATCATCCTCTCTAACGCAATTTTCGCCCAATACGCCGTCTCTTCATCCACTTCGATCTCATTAATCGGAGCACCGTCCTCGATCGATTTAAGGACATTGTATAAATCTTCCAATGTCGTCTCGTTCATCGTCGGACATTCGGGTTTTGTAGAAGAAAGAATATACGTATTGGATGGACGGAGGCGGTTGACCATATTAAACTCTGTCCCTACCGCCACCTTTTGCTCAGAGGGGAGTTCCATGATGTACTTGATGAGTTGTGAGGTCGAACCGACGAAATCGGCGCGGTCACAAATAGCGGGGTCGCATTCAGGGTGAACCGCGATCAAAATTCCGGGATATTTGGCGCGATAAAACTCGATGTCATCAACACTGAAAAGCTGATGCACCGAACAAAATCCGTCGTAACAGATGATGTCGGCTTCTTTGGGATCGGTTCCGTCACCGAGTACGCACGATTTCAGTCCCATCATATTGGCGATGTTTTGCCCCAGACAGCGATCGGGGACAAAAAGGATCTTTTTCCCTTCCGCGAGTGCTTTGGTAATAATCATTTTCGCGTTGGAGCTGGTGCAGACCATTCCCCCCATTTTCCCCACACGCGCTTTGACGTCGGCATTGGAGTTGATGTAGGTGATTGGGAGGATGTTCTCTTGCGCGATCCCTGCGGCTTCGAGCTTGGCAATCGATTCGTCATAATAGAGCCCGTCAATCATCTTCGCCATCGCACAGCACGCGAGTTTGGGCATCACGACCCGCTTGTGGGGGCTGAGGATTTTGACACTCTGCCCCATAAAACCGACACCGCAAAATACGACAAACTCTTTATCATCCGCCATGGTACGACGGGCAAGTTCCAGCGAATCACCCGTGATATCCCCCATCTCGAACACTTCGTCTCGTTGATAGAAGTGTGCTACGACGGTGACGCTGAGACGGTTTTTAAGATCAATAATTTTTTGTTTTAATTCTTCTGTGCTAGTATTCAAAACCATTCCTTACTCTCATTAGGATGTTATTATATCTTTTGAAATATAATACCATCCAAAATTTACCAACAAAGAGTCACTTATTATGGATTTTTTATTTAATCTCAATGTTCAGTTTTACCTAGCCGCCTACCTTCTCGGCGGGATCCCGTTCGGACTTATTTTGGCAAAAGTATTCGCCGGAGTCAACATCACCGAATCTGGATCGCAAAGCATCGGCGCAACCAATGTATTGCGCGTTGTCAAAGAGACGAACCCCGGCCTTGCCAAAAAACTCGGAGCCGCAACGCTAGCCCTCGATGCGCTCAAAGGGATCATTGTCGTCCTCGCCGCCAAATATTTTGAAATGAGCGACAGCGTTCAATGGATGGTTGCCGTCCTCGCCGTTATCGGGCATTGCTTTAGTCCGTACATGTGGTTTGAGGGAGGCAAAGGGGTTGCGACCGGAATGGGTGTAATGGCTGTCATGCTTCCGATCCCAACGGCAATCGCGTTGGTAATTTGGGGAGTTGCAGCGAAAACCATCCGTATTTCGTCTCTCTCTTCGATGCTCGGCCTTTTAGCTCTTGTCGTAGCATCCTTTGTTCTCTACCCTGCGATGTTCCATGCTCCGGTACTCTTTATCGCCTTTATCCTTTTCTATAAACATATCCCTAACTTCATCCGCCTATTTCAAGGCGAAGAGAAAAAAGTCGCATGAAAATCCTGATCGAGAAACTGACTTTTGATACCATCATCGGTATTCTCGACCACGAACGCACTACCCCTCAGCGGGTGCAAATCGATTGCAGTATTGACTATTCTTATACGAACAACGACTTCGTTAATTATGCCGATGTGACCCAAATGATCGAGAAAACCATGCAAACTGAGCAGTTTGGACTGATCGAAACGGCACTCGAAAGCCTCAGTGTAGTACTTAAAAATTATTTTCCGCCCATTCAGGCCCTCACCCTCACCCTTAGAAAACCTGATATCCTTCCAAATTGCACCGTCGGTGTTCAAAAAAATTTCATTTTTTAAAAAAAATTGAAAAAAAGTTTAAAAAATTCTAAAAGTATGGTATCATTTCGGCAAAATTTCCGTAAATGAGGAATCTGAATGCGTATTCTGATCATTGAAGATGAAGTAACCCTCAACAAAACCCTTGCAGAAGGGCTCAAAGAATTTGGTTACCAAAGCGATGTCGTCGAAACTTTAAAAGACGGCGAGTATTATCTCGATATCCGTAACTATGACCTAATTTTGATGGATTGGATGTTGCCGGACGGTAACAGCGTCGATATCATCCCAGACATTAAAAGCAACACTCCGAAAACCGTAGTCGTTGTCCTCTCCGCTCGTGATGACAACGAAAGCGAAATTGAAGCTCTAAAAGCAGGTGCTGATGATTATATCCGTAAACCGTTCGATTTTGATGTCCTTGTAGCTCGAATTGAAGCGCGTTTGCGTTTTGGCGGTAGCAATATCATCGAAATCGATGACTTGACGATCAATCCTGAAGAGGAAAAAATCATCTATAAAGAAAAAGAGATCGAACTCAAAGGGAAACCGTTTGAAGTCTTGACTCACCTTGCGCGTCATCGTGATCAAATCGTCTCTAAAGAGCAATTGTTGGATGCCATCTGGGAAGAGCCTGAGCTTGTCACCCCGAATGTTATCGAAGTTGCGATCAACCAAATTCGCCAAAAAATGGATAAACCGCTCGGTATCACTACTATTGAAACCGTGCGCCGTAGAGGATACCGTTTTTGTTTTCCAAAAGAAGCATAAAACACTTTCTTAATTACTGAAAAGCCTACTTTAAAAGGCTTTTCAAAACTTTCATTACTCTCTTCCAATCGAAATCATCAATAACCTCTTTCACTATATAGTGCAATATCATTTTCCAAATCTCTCAAAATTATTACAAAACAAAGCAATCTGAACTAGCAAAAATATGACCTAGCAACTACTTATAAGTTCTCTAATCATTTTAATTCTTTTATTTATATTAAATGAAATTTATTTTTTAACACCATTGTGATAAAGGTAAAATTTAACTTTACTTTTGCAACAATATTGCAACACAATGTCGTGATAATGTCAGCTATTGTTTTACTTTTTACCTATGAGTAACTAGTTAAAAAAACAAAATAAGGAGTTGATATACATGGAGTTTCTTAAAAAATCTGTTGTAAACAGAGTACTTTTCAGTACGTTGCTATCGATATTCATAGGGATATCTGTTTTATCTTATATGGCATCCAATAAAACCTATGACGCACTTAATGAGGCTGATGAAAAATCGATCAAAAATGAGTTAACACTTATTCTTGGCACGATTAAAACATTTAACAGTGTTGCAAAATCATCTGCGGATCAATTAGGCGGAACTTTTGCCGGTATCCTCGGTAACACTGTAGCCCTTGATACGTCAAGAACAGTAAAAATAGGTGATTTTGACACACCTGTTATTACCGCTAATGGAGAAACTTTAAATTTAAATTTTGAAAAAGTTGATCGATTTTCAGCATTGACCAAAGGCTCAGTAGCAACAATATTCGTTAAACAAGGAAACGATTTTATTCGAGTAAGCACCAGTCTAAAAAAAGAAGATGGGTCACGTGCGATAGGAACCAAACTGGATACAAAACACCCAGGCTACAAAAAAGTACTCAACGGTGAAGAATATGTAGGGAAAGCAAAACTTTTCGGAAAAGACTATATGACTAAATATATACCGATTAGACAAAATGGTATGATTATCGGTATTTTATTTATAGGTTTTGATATTTCTGCTGAGTTAGAAAAACTTATGAAAAATATCGAAAGTATTAAGATTGGCAAAACTGGATACTACTACGTTGTAGATTCAAAACCAGGAGATACACAAGGGGTATTTTTATACCATCCGACGCTACAGGGCAAAAACAATTTAGAGACTAAAGATTCAAATGGCTTAGAATTTGTTAAAGAGATGATTGCTAAAAAAAGCGGAATGATTACTTACGAATGGGAAAATGAAACTAAATTCTCAGCTTTTGAAGCATTTGATGAATGGAATTGGCTCATTGTCGGAGGAACCTATGTGGATGAAATTGAAGAAAAAGGTAATGAAATACGAAATCTGATTTTAATCATTTCTATTATCATACTAAGTTTTGTTTCCGGAATAGTCTATCTTCTCCTAAAAAAAGCGTTAAGTCCACTATCGAATATCCAAACCGGCCTCCTCTCCTTCTTCCGCTTCCTAAATCGAGAAAGCGCAAAAGCAGAAACAATTGATCTGAAATCCGAAGACGAATTCGGACAGATGGCAAAAGTGATCAATGAGAATATCGCTGTTATCGAAAAAGGGCTTGTAGCCGATGCCAATGCGGTAGCGAA
>NZ_JAHFAQ010000054.1 GCF_023250475.1 Sulfuricurvum sp.
CCGTTTGGAAAATATGCCAAAAAGAGGATCGAAGAGATCGCCCTCAAAGACCCCGGATATCTGAAGTGGATGGTAGAGAGTCTGATGGATATGGACGAGGATCTACGCTACAGTATCGAGCACTATTTATTGCAGTCGTAATTACTTAAACGTAACACCGCTATAACGGTCATGCACCCATTCCGCAACGGCTTGGCGCTCCTCTTCGGAAAGTTTACCTTTTAATGAGGGCATAATCCCGAATTTTTCAATTGCCATCGGATGACACATACTGTACTGAACGCTGGGATTTTCGATGTAATCTTTGATAAATGCGATAATCACACGACGTTTGACATCGTTATCATCGTCGCTGATAACGACATTTTCTTTGAGGCGATTGGATACTTCGACCATCGGGGGAGCTTTGAGGGTGTGAAACACTCTCAGTACCTCTTTTTTCTCCATTATTTCGACATGGCATTGCATACAGTGTTTTTGGTAGACGCTATACCCGTCCGCTCCGTAGAGTCCATATATCGAGAAGAGTATTATTAGCAGTTTAGTCATTTAATCGCTCCGTTTTACGTTAGTTTTATTTTTAGAAGGCAAAGCTATTTCACAACATAGACCGAATATTCATGGCAGCCCATAAAATCAAAAGGTTTAAGGTGAAAATCGCGAGAGAACCCCCGCGCGAAAGGAGTTTTTGCATCAGTGTCCGATTTCGTTTATGGGTTGCAAATGCAATGTACAGATGGAGTATTGTGGCTATGCTGAGTCCTGAAACCAATACTACTTTCAGGGTTATCCAATATGCCAATTCCGTATTGGTTTGACCGATCATTGGCAAAAGATCGTAATGCCCTCCTAATATGAATCCTGTCGAAATCAGGATTAAAAGCCATACCGTTTCAAAATATCCATAAAAAGGTCCGATTGCTCCATACACTATTTCTTGAGTCGCTTTATCGCGGATAAACAGTCCTAAACCGAATAATACGATACTGCCTCCTATCCATGCACAAGCGGCGAGGATATGGAGGTATAAAGTCCATGTCACAATAGTCTCCTTGAATTTTCTGAGATTATAGAGTCCTTTTGAATAACAGATGTTGACACAAATCAAGACACAATTGCATTTTATCTTTCGCAGGAGGTTAGTATGCTAAAATACTATCAATTCAATGAGCAAATATTTTTTATAAGGTAAACGTCGTGAAAGTAGCTATTCAGTGTGATTCTCCATTGTTGCAGCGTTCCTTGGAACTTTTTTTGGATGGGCATCTGAGTTCACTGCGCCAGTGCGACATTTTGATTCGCGACAAGAATATCCGTGATGACCAATACCCGACTTTCGTAGTGGGTGTGGAAGAGTCCTCCGATCTGATTAAACCGTTTTCAAAAGCGCAGTTGCTTCACGCCCTGAATCAAAAATTCGAATCTGAAAAATATCCCCCTGTTTCGATTGAAGAGGAGCGCTTTCTCTCAAATGAAGAAGGGGTTAGTTTTGATATTTTAGAGCGTCATATCGATAAATTGACACGTGAATACAAGGACAATATTCTTAAAGCGATACGGGCATTTTATGAAAAATAATCCAACTGTTACCAAAAAAATTATTGCCGGAAAATATAAAGGCAAAAGCCTTAAACTCCCCTCCAAAGAGACGACACGCAGTTCCAAAGGGATTGTATTGGAGTCGTTTTTCAATACCCTTCAGTTCGATATTATCGATGCAGTTTTAGTAGAAGTCTTCTCAGGCAGCGGTTCGATCGGACTGGAAGCCCTTAGCCGCGGAGCCAAAAAAATAATATTTATGGAAAAAGACCGTGACGCGATTCGGACTCTCCGTGAAAACATCGGACAGACGGATCCGAAGGCGTGCGAAGTTGTCGAAGGGGACAGTTTCAGCAATATTGCTCAGGTAAAGAAGCGTCTTGCTGCATTGGGTGAAAGTGCATTTATTTATGTTGATCCGCCGTTTGCCTATCGTGAAGGGATGGAAGAGATATACGACAAAACGATTGCAATGATCGCATCCTTTCCCCTTGAAATGGCAACCTTGATCATTATTGAACACATGAGTACCCTCGAATTGCCCGATTCAATCGGTCACTTTAATCGCCTCAAATCAAAACGTTTCGGAAAAACTTCACTCACTTATTACGCATAAGCCATTTTTGGAATGCCCTTTGCTTAATCCTTTTATCACAAAGGATGGGCATGAGAATCTTCGTACTACTTTTTTGCTTACTAACCCTGTCTCAAGCGACACGCATCAGCGAAGTTGCTAATATCGTCGGCGTGCGGGATAACCAAATTATCGGTTACTCGCTTGTTGTCGGTTTGAAAAAGACAGGTGACGGTACGACTTCTAAATTCACCCTCCAATCGATTGCCAACATGCTTAAAGCGATGAATATTGATATGAATCCCGTCGATATCAAATCCAAAAACGTTGCCGCGGTTGTGGTAACGGCTAAATTTGCCCCATTTGCCCGTCAAGGGGATGCGTTTGATGTTACCGTCTCTTCTATCGGTGATGCCAAATCGCTTGAGGGGGGGACATTGCTAATGACTCCTCTCAAAGGGGTAGACGGTAAAATTTATGCATTGGCGCAAGGTTCGATCAGTATCGGCGGTAAAAACGAAAAAGGTGCCGGTGCCGAATCGCATCCGACTGTCGGAATGGTGTATGGCGGAGGTTTGGTTGAACGTGAAATAAGCCAAGATCTGTCTCATCAGCAAAGTGCAACGCTTTCATTAAAAACATCCAATTTCGCCAATGCCGTTGCCATTCAAAACGTTATCAATGCAAAATATCGGAAAAATATTGCTTCAGCCGTTGATCCGAGAACCATTAAATTGGACCTACCGAATAATAAATCGATGGTTGAATTTTTAGCGGAAGTGCAAAGTCTTGACATTGACTATGCGCAGGACCAAAAGATTATTATCAATGAACGTACCGGAACCATTATCGCCGGTGTTGATGTTGAGGTAAAACCGGTAGTGATTACTCAAGGGGATATGACCGTCAAAATTCTTTCTCAAAACGAAGTGGCAAAACCTGCGGGAAGTGTAGCTATGGACAAAAGTCTTGTAATAGGATTGAATGAAAATGAAGTCTATACCGAAAAAGGGACGACCACGGTTGCCAATATCGCCCGCTCTCTTCAAAAATTGGGAGCCACTCCAAAAGAGATGATCTCTATTTTGCAGGCGATGAAAAGTGCCGGAGCCATCTCGGTTGATTTGGAAGTGATCTAATGGATATTACGAACGTGCAGTATCAAAAATCGGTTCCTACGATCGGAAACAAAGACGGGGAGAAAGCTCTGCGGGAAAAAACAGACCAGTTTGAAGCGATTATTGTCAAGATGATGCTCGATGAAGCGATGAAAGACGAAAAAAATGTATTTACCAGTACTAACGATCCCGGAGACAAAATATTTAAGTCGATGTATCGCGAAGAGTTATCCAACGCAAGTGCAGGAGGATTTGGGTTTTCTCAAATGCTTTTTGAAAACTTGAGTCAAAAGGGTGCAAAAACAGAGAAATAAACTAAATTTTTATTGGTTTTTGCCGATATGGTAGGTACATATCATAAACGGATAACAAGGATTCACCATGATCTCAAGTGTGAACGGATCGCTATTAAAAGCGACATATCAAGAACCGGCAGTAAAAAATAAAGAGCAGGACAAATCTGCTCAATCTGTTACAAAACAAGGTGACACAAGCCGAATCGATGAGCTAAAAGCGTCTATCGAAAAAGGGGAATACCGTGTCAATATCGAAGAGTTGGCGAAGCGTATCGCGCAAGAGTTGACCTAACCAAATAGGAGTTAATGATGTTGTCTTATCAGTTACAGAGTGCTATCAAAGATCTTGAAACTCTCATATCTTTGTCACGCGAAGATATTGATGATATCAAAGAGGCCAAACATAACCCTCAGTTTGATCGTTTAGCGATTAAAGAAGAGAAAATTAAAAGTTTTGAGCAAAAGAAAGCGATGATAGACCGCGAAATTTCAAAACTGATGACACAACATCCGACAAAACCCCTCTCTGAACTTTTAGATAACGAACAACATCAGCAACTTGATTCTCTGAAAGAACATCTCTCCCTTTTACGGGAAGTCAATCAAAAATACGCAAAAATGGTTTTAAGTGTCGGCTCTTTTTACAATTCACTGCTAGAGCGTTTGGTTCCGACACAAATGCAGGGATATCAGAAAGTGGCGATATCCGAAGCTTCATTTTTGGAAGTGCGGGCATAATATGGCATCTATATTTAATGCATTGCATATCGGATACAGCGGCTTAAACGCAGCCCAAATCGGTATTGATACGACCGGACATAATATCTCCAATGCGGAGACTGAAGGGTATTCCCGTCAGCGAGTTGTCACGGCTGCGGCAACGCCTCTTTATATCCAGCCAGGGGCAGTAGGGAACGGAACTCAGATTACGGAGATTGCACGGATATTCGACAGTTTTGTATTTGATCGTTACACTAGCGCTGCCCAAAATAAAGAGAATTCGGATACGTTGAAAAAAAATCTGGAAGAGCTTTCGACCTATTTTCCCGAAATTGATAAAGTCGGTATTAAAGATGATTTGCAAAGTTATTTCAATTCATGGCAGTCTCTTGCCAACAACCCGAGCAATACCTCATTAAAAGCTGCATTGGCACAGCAGACACAAACCCTATCGCAGCATATTCAAGATACCCGATCAAAAATATCAAGTTTGCAAAGCTCTTTGAACGATCAAGTTAAAGTCAATATTGACGATGTCAATCGTATTGCAGAACAAATTTCAAAAGTAAACATCGAGATTAATAAAGCCGAAGCGGGCGGTGCTAACAATGCCAATGATTTGCGTGACAAGCGAAGTCAGCTTGAATTGTCACTGACGAAACTGATTGGTGCAAAAGTTATTGTGGGGCAAGTTGAAACGAATAACGTCATCGACAGCAATATCGCTATAACACAAGGGAGCTATACGATTCAAGTCGGCGGTTTTAACCTTGTGGATGGCGGTTCTTTCCATCCGATCGGTATGAACAGTACCGAAAATCAAAACGGATACAACGATTTGTATTATGAACGGCAAGACGGCGTAAAAGTTCCGTATGCCGATCGTATCACAGGGGGAAAAATCGGTGCTTTATTGGAGCTTCGCGGTTCCAAAATCGGTACAAACGGTGAGTTTGAAAACGGATTTTTACAAGAGACGATTAATAATATGGACAGTTTTGCCAAAGGATTAATCGAATCCACGAATAATATATATGCCCAAAGTGCTACCACTTCTATGCAATCCAATCAGCTCGGTTTTTCAGACAATCAGTCGTTGTTGAGTACCAATGAAAATTTTAAAGCGGGAACATTCGATCTTATTGTGTATGATATTAACGGCAGTGAGGTCGGACGCCGTACTATTACCATCGATGAGGGGACTTTGATTAATGATTCTCCGATGACGAATAGCAGTATTGTCGGGCAGATCAATTTGTCGAAAGATGATAATAAAGATAATAATGCGCTAAATGACATTGATGATATGTTAATCGGAACATTTAGTAAACCGCAAAATATTTTTCAAATTGATTTTAAAGCTTCATTTGCATCTCAGGGGTACTCTTTTGCCATAAAAGATTCGGGGACAAATTTTGCCGGAGTGACGGGGGTTAACCGTTATTATGATGGAACGGATGCTAAAAGCATCGCGCTAAATCAGGGATTGAAAGATGATACCAGTAAAATCAAAGGGTATCAATCTCCTGCAAACGGCGATAACCAAACCGCTTTGGACATGGTACAGCTTCAATTTGCTTCGGTCACTTTCGGTACCGAATTCAACAAGACGTCAGATACGGTCTATGGGTATTTTGATAATTTGGTCACCAAGGTAGGGACAAAAACCAATTCCGTCGTACTATCGAACGATTCGATCACGGCCCAATTTAATGCAATTAAGCAAGAGCAGGATTCAATCAGTAAAGTCAGTATCGATGAAGAGATGGCTAATCTAATCCGTTATCAAACCTCTTACGGTGCTGCGGCCAAAGTTATTACGACGATTGATCAAATGATGACGACCCTTTTGGGTATCAAGGCCTAATGCCACTGTTTAGCATTGCCGCACTGCTTGCGGTAATCGTATTCTCTTTTATCGGACCTTGCCTCTATAGGATTGATCCGCTCTACTTAGACTCTCATGCTATTTTGCTTCCTCCCTCCCTCCATCATTGGTTCGGAACGGACAGGTTGGGGCGTGATTTGCTCTCACGAATGATGGAGGGGGGGCAAGTCTCCCTTATCATAGGATTTATGAGTGCATTGATCTCCACCCTGATCGGGTTGCTTTATGGGGTGAGTGCCGCATTTCTTCGTGGTGGATTCGATAAGCTCTTTATCATTATGGTTGATCTTTTTTTGACGTTTCCTACGCTCTTTTTACTGTTGACATTGGTGAGTTATGTGAATGCGTCAGTCTGGGTATTAATTGT
This sequence comes from Sulfuricurvum sp., assembly GCF_023250475.1. Lineage (GTDB taxonomy): Bacteria > Campylobacterota > Campylobacteria > Campylobacterales > Sulfurimonadaceae > Sulfuricurvum. Next base: position 6,503 of record NZ_JAHFAQ010000054.1, read on the forward strand.
AATTATTTCAGTAACGGGATGGATGGGAACGGCACGATTAATCCGATCCGAAAGCTTTGCCATCTCCTCAAAACCGTTTATTCGAATATTGCAGATAGGGAAGATCCATCCGCTAAAAATTATGCTTAAGTATTATGCTCCGCTGCTGGCGCCGATTGTTTTGGTCAGTTTTACGTTCGGAGTCGGAGGGGCTATTTTGGCAGAATCGGGACTCTCTTTTTTGGGTCTAGGGATTGTTGCACCGCAGATGAGCTGGGGGAGCATCCTTAGCGGCGGCAAAGAGGTCATCGATATTGCGTGGTGGGTGAGTTTTTTCCCCGGCTTAATGATCTTTATCGTCACCTTTTCACTGATGAATATTTCCAATGCCCTTCAGATGCATTGGAACCCAAAAGAGGCTAGATAGCGTCTCCTTTATCCCACTTGAAAACACCTCATAGAGAGTGTTCCGTGCTGAAATCCTTCAAAAATAGTTGTAATCTCCTCCCCGTCATTTTGTGATCCTAATACAGGAAGAATCGGGAGATAGTGTTCTAGTGTAGGATGTGCATGATTGAAATAGGGAAGGGTGTGATCACTGATCTTTTTATGGTTATGGATAAGGGCATCCGCAAAAGCATTGTCAAACTCTTTTGTCCAGGCTGCGGTAGGAGTATCACGATCGGGGTCGATATCGCCAAGATTGTGTGTAACATTTCCGCTTCCGATAACCATTATCCCCTCATCCCTAAGGATCGATAGCGTTTTACCCAGATCATAATGCCATTGGGACGGTTTGGTTAAATCGATGGAAAGCTGAAATACCGAAACATCATGATTAGGAAAGAGATGAACCAAAACAGACCATGCGCCATGATCGAGGCCGTGCCGACGGTCTATTTTGGCATGCGTCAAATGGGCTAATAATAAACTGGCCGTAGTCTCACCCTGAACATCGTATCGGAGAGTATAAAGAGAATTGGGGAAACCGTAAAAATCATGAATCGTCTCGGGTTTGTCAACCGCCGATACGATTGAGCCGTTTGTTGCCCAATGAGCGGAAATGATCAAAACGGCTTTAGGTTTGGACAGACTTTTGCCCAGTCGTTTGAGACTTTGGGTATAGGGGTTATCCTCGATGATATTCATCGGCGATCCATGACTGATGAAAAGGGCACTCTGACGCATGGGATAGTTCCTTTCTTGATGCACCCGGCAGTGACTGCCAGAAGTGCTAAAAAATGACGACGATTCTATTGAACCAAAATTCCTTCGAGTTGTATATAGAGTTTGACATTTTCTCCGACGGCGACACCACCGGCTTCTAACGCAGTATTCCAGGTGATGCCGTAATCTTTACGGTTCAATTGGCCGCTTAGTCCTAGCCCGACACGGGTATTGCCCCATGGGTCTTTTATAGCACCGTTATTTTCAAGAGTGAGTATGACATTTTTAGTAACCCCATGCAAGGTAAGCTTTCCGTAGGCTTTATCCCCTTTAACACTATCCAGTGCAAACGTAATTTTAGGGTACTTTTGAACATCAAACAGATCCGCTGATTTTAGATGAGAGTCTCTTTTTTCATTAGAGGTATTAATGGAATTAACATCGATTTTTCCGTTGAGTGATTTAAGCGATTTTGTTTTCTCATCGTAGTTAAAGGATCCCTCAAAGGTATCGAATTGTCCGGTCACTTCAGAGATCATCATATGTTTGACTTTAAAGCTCACATTCGAGTGGCTGGTATCGACATTATAATTTCCTGCAAACAATGATGCAGAACCCAGAACGAGTAGGGCGATAAGGGGAGATGTTTTTTTCATGGTAGTTCCTTTTGGATGTAATGGAATATTAGATTAATGCATAGGCACGTCAAACACTAAGACCTTGGATTCACTAAGCGCTGTAAGGGTATATTCCTCCTCGTCGGTAATTTGAAGTTCATCTCTTGGCTCAAGTATTTGGTGGTTAATGTCTACTTTTCCTTCGATTATAAAGAGCAATCGTCCATGCCCCGATTTGACTTTGGGAATCGGTATGACTTTGCCCTTCGTCAATTCAGTTGAGCAGATTGCGGCATCTTGTTTGATAGTGATGGAATTTTCACGTCCGTCACCGCTGATGAGAGTAACCCATTTGTCGGTTTTATCATGATGGATAAAACTGCGCTGTTCGTATAGCGGAGTGCCGCCGTTTTGATTGGGATGAATCCAAATTTGAAAAATGGACGTATCCGAGTCGGGTGTGGCATATTCGGAGTGAAAAACTCCGGAGCCTGCACTCATGTATTGAATTTCACCCGCGTTAATGATGCCGTGGTTTCCCTCTGAGTCTTTATGCTCCAGTGAGCCTTTCATCACAATTGAGACAATTTCCATATTCTTATGGGGATGCATACCAAATCCGCTTCCGGCTTCGATGAGATCATCATTAATAACTCTTAATGCGCCAAATCCCATCCGTACAGTATTGTGATAGTCGGCAAAGGAAAAGCTAAAACGGCTATTGAGCCAACCGTGATCGGCTGTGCCCCGTTCATAGGAGCGATGGATTGAGAGTGACATTTTTATATTCCTTTTTAAGTACTAATTAGTACTATATTGTTAAATTTTTATTGCGCCTTTTCTAATTTGCGTAGCAAAGCGGAGAGAATTTGTACATCTTCTTCATTAAGAGCTTTATCGTACCATCCTGTAAGATTTTCGACATGGGCTTTAAATATCTCTTTCATGATTTGCTCCCCTACCTCCGTAATCTCAAGTATTTTTATACGTCGATCTTCTTCGGAAGAGACGGCCGTGATTAGTCCTTTGGAGAGGAGATTTTTGATAACGACCGTAATATTTCCGGGGGTACTGAGCGTTAGTGTCGTTATTTGACCGACGGTGAGTCTCCCTAAATGGTATAAAGATTCCAATATGCCAAATTGCGGTAAGGTCAGATCTCGATCTGCTAGCCATGCCGTCTCTTTGGTACGGATTTTTGTCAGTGATCGGGAGAGCTCAATGTGAGCGCGCAGAACAATATCTTCATGTTTGCCGTAGCTTTGTACACGTTTCATTACAACTCTCCTTAATGGGGATGAGAAATAATACTACTAATTAGTAATAATGTCAATAGGGACGATTGAAGTACTTTGATATTCGCAGATGCATACGGAGCCGTTATCGGCTCTTTGCAGTATTTTTTTTGGGAGAGGGATTAAAAAAGCTTTGGTAAATAGTTCTTGCTATCGGAGGACATGTCCTACAAATTTAGACATATTCCCTAATATTTTTCCTCCGCGGCGAAATCCTAACCCGCACGCTTCGTAGGCAAAGAAGACACCGGCTTGATAGCTGTTTCCGGCGATATCTTTCGGAAATTCGACGTATTCTTGATAGACAGGTTTAAAATTGCCGTACGGCCCGTCATTGGCTTCAACGGTATTCCCCGATGCATCGAGTATACGGACATTGGCACCTTCGCGACCAAACATCCGTTTTTCGACTTGCTGTAGATCTTTGAGGGGGACGAAAGAAGTTTTGAGCAGGTATGGCGAATCCGGGAAAAGATCGCAGAGTACTTTCATCATCCCTTTGGATTGGAAGAGGAGGGTGTAGGCAGGATTTAAAATGATGGCACGTTGGTTGTTCATGATGGTGGTAAGCAACGTTGCGAGCTCGGGCTCTTCGATCGCGATATCTTCCCACGGAAAGAGTTTAAACCAATACTCATACGGGGTATCTTGGGCATCGTAAATCCCCTCGTCGTCAAACTTTACCCCTCCCAAAGGCTCAAATCCCGTCTCAAATCCGGTATCAATCGCCATTTGTTGCAATAACCGTACCGTTTGCTCCTCTTCGATATTTCCACTGGCGGAGCTGAAAAGAATTTTCCATCCGTCATAGAGAGCGTCAAATTTTTCGGTATCGTCAAAGAGAGTGACAAGACGGCGAAAGTTTTCGCTGATGGCTTCGTAAACGGAATTGAACTGACGCTCCTCATCCATACCGTTGTGTTTAAGCAATGCCCATTGCAAAATGGCCGTTTCAAACAGGGCAGTCGGGGTATCGGCATTAAATTCGATCAGTTTGATCGGGGCTCCGTCTATCCCCCCTGCGAGATCAAAGCGTCCGTAGAGATGCCAATGGACATCGTTTTCCCAACTTTTTTTGATCGGTTCGATCAGGTTGAACGGAATACCGAGATCAAAAAAGAGATTGTTGTCGATGACGTGCTGTGCCGCAGTTGCATACATATCGTAGAGTTCATTGACGGCTTCGTAATAGGCTTCTGCTTCTGCATCGCTTACTACCACCAATTCATCGGCAACGTATTTGGTTGAATCTGAGTCGGTATGCCAAGCAAATCCGAACTGTTCAAGCGTTCTATCATCGATTGGTTTGATCTTCTGAAGAGATACCATATTCATCCTCCGTAACTGCTGCTGGAGCTGGTAGATTTGGAAGCAGAATTTCCGAAGAAACTTTTTTTCTGTGTGTTGGAAGTTGCCGATGAGCCGCTTCCGCTTGCGGAGCGGTGGTAGGCGGAGCGGTTCGAAGCGTCTTGGTTTTTTCGGAAAGTAGAGTTATTCATTAGCATATTACCGATCACATTGCCCAGCAATGCTCCCCCGGCTGCGGCAAGGATGGTTCCGCCCAGTCCCATCCCTTCACTTTTGGGCTCGGAATTGAGCTCCGATTTCCCCTCTTGCATTTTTTTATACTCTTGGTCGGCCAGTTCTTTGAGTTCCGCTTCGCTCATTACACGTTCATGAACCGTACCGTTTTCATCGGTAGAGCGGATAATCGCATGGCTTGGCCCGGTAGTCGGAACCTCTTCGACGACGACGAATTTACCGTTGGGCTGCTGCTCGACAACGAGAAATTTATTCTGCGGCTCAGCTTTTTCCTCCGGTGCGCTTTGGCATCCGCTCAGTGCGCTGAGGACGACTAGCCCCATGCTACCCATCATGATGTGGTTGGCTGAAGAAAAATGTTTCATAAATAGACTCCTATCGTAATTGTTTTAATCGTTTCGGTGTTAATCGAAAAATTTTAGAGGCACTTTTTTCACTCAATCCCCGATAATCTTCGATAATCAGATCACTGACAGATTGACAGTATATTTCATCGTATTGCTTTGCACTCTCATTGGCGGAGGTAGAGTAGAGCCATCCGTATTTCGCAATCAAAGAGGAGTGTTCCGAGTCATCGACATAACGAAACGCTTGGTTTTTGACGATAAAGGTGGTTTTTCGAGAATATCGTACCCGATGTTTATGAATAGACGGAATGCGGATATCACGGCGAAGGGTTTGGAAATCGGCGTAGACTTTTAAGAACGGTTTGGTAAGGTCTCGCTTTTTTATCTCCTGAAGACGCTGGGAACTTTGCGAGAGAAAACCGACGGTGGTGTCGGTTTGAGCGAGGAGGATTTTATTCATAGATTATGGGATGAGATAATCTTGAAGTGCATGCGGTTCCATCCAACTGTCGTCTTGCATATGACCCATCGCTTCGATAGCGGCGCGTGCTGCACTGAGAGTGGTAAAATAAGGGGTTCCCATACGAAGTACGATTTGGCGGATTTGTTCAGCATCTTTTTTCGATGTTTTGTTATCCGAAGTATTAATGGCAAGAGATATCTCACCATTTTTCATGACATCCTCAATATTCGGGCGCCCCTCTGAGATTTTAAGAACGGCTTCACACGGAATACCTGCTGCTTCAATCACTTTTTGAGTGCCGCTGGTTGCAACAAGTTTGAAACCTTGGTTATGCAAACCGAGTGCAATTTCAGGAGCATGAACTTTATCCATTTCGATAAACGAGAGGAAGCACGTTCCTGACGTCGGGATCTTATTGCCTGCGGCAAGCTGGCTTTTCGCAAAACTTACTCCGAAGTTTTGGCTGATACCCATAACTTCTCCGGTCGATTTCATCTCAGGGGAGAGAACCAAGTCTGCTCCGTAGAGTTTGTTGAACGGGAATACCGCCTCTTTGATCGCAACGTGACCTTTGAGACGCGGTTTGAGAAGACCGTCGGCTTCCATAACAACATTGTAGTTATCGTAGAATTTGAGGGCATTACGGAGTGTATCCCCCACCATAACACGGGTAGCAACTTTCGCGAGCGGCATTCCGGTTGCTTTTGAGACAAACGGTACGGTACGTGATGCACGAGGGTTGACCTCGATCAAATAAACTTCGTTTTGGTAGATCGCATATTGGATATTGAGCAAACCGATAACACCGAGACCCAATGCGATTTTTTTTGTTTGTTGTTCTACTTGTGCTTGAATTTCGGCACTGAGGCTTACCGGAGGGAGTGAACAAGCACTATCCCCTGAGTGAATCCCCGCTTCTTCGATGTGTTGCATCACGGAGCCAATATAAACATCTGTACCATCACTGATTGCATCAACATCCAGCTCAACCGCTTGATCGAGGAATTTATCGACGAGAACCGGAGAGTCGTTGCTGACCGATACCGCTACATCCATATAGGTACGGAGTTCATCTTCGTTGTAAACGATGCGCATAGCCCGTCCGCCCAAAACATACGATGGACGTACGAGAACCGGATATCCGAGCTCTTCAGCGACGGCGAATGCTTGCTCTTTGGTCATTGCAATACCGTTTTCAGGCTGTTTTAGCCCTTGCTCAACAACGAAGGCGGAGAATTTTTCACGGTTTTCTGCTAAATCGATCACTTCTGCAGAGGTTCCAGCAATTTTGGCACCGATGGCATGAAGGCCGTTAGCCAGTTTAAGCGGCGTTTGTCCTCCGAAGTGGACGATAATGCCATCGGGCTGTTCTGCATCTACAATGGAGCGGACGTGTTCGAAATCGATTGGCTCAAAATAGAGGACATCGGAGGTATCGTAGTCGGTTGAGACGGTTTCAGGGTTACAGTTGACCATGATCGTTTCGATTCCCATCTCTTTGAGTGCGAAAGAGGCATGGACACAGCAGTAGTCGAATTCGATCCCCTGACCGATACGGTTTGGCCCGCCGCCGAGAATCATCACTTTTTTCTTGTCACTCTGACGTGGTGCTTGTAGTCCTAGGCGCGTAATATTGGTGGTTGAGTAGAGATATGGGGTGAGTGAACCGAACTCTGCCGCACAGGTATCGACTTCGTTGTATTCAAACATGATATTAAGAGCTTTGCGCGCTTCGTAGACATCATTCTCTTTTGCACTTCCGCCGTTCAGGGTGATAAGACGTGCAATGTTTTTATCGGAGAACCCTTCCGTTTTGAGACGTCGGAGCTGTAACTCGTCACTAAGTGTTGCTGTGGTAATAGTTTTTTCTTGGGCAATGATCTCTTCGATTTGGGTTAGGAACCACGGATCGATTTTAGAGAGTTCAAACACTTCGGCTTTGGATAGTCCCATACGGAACCCTTGTCCTACGTAGAGGATACGTTCCGCATTTGGGCGACGGATTTCATGTTTCACAAATTCGAGATCACCTTCAATCGGATCGAAACCGCTTAGTCCTGTTTCCAGCGAGCAGAGGGCTTTTTGAACCGATTCTTTAAACGTTCGT
>NZ_JAHFAQ010000055.1 GCF_023250475.1 Sulfuricurvum sp.
CTATCCTGATCGGATCGCACGCCTGCGGACTCCCAATGGACTCAAATATCTCCTTGCTAACGGCAAAGAAGTCAGTTTAGGGAGAGATGATGATTTGGTCGGTGAGGAGTGGTTAGTCGTTTCCCAAAGCGGCGGAGAAACGACTACAGGGAACATTTACCAATGCGCCCCGCTTGAGCTTGAACTATTAGAGTGTTACGCCCCTGAACTTTTTCGCAAAGAAGAAACCATAACATGGAATGCCCAGAGCGGGCGGGTCGAAGCGCGAACAAGCAGAATGTTGGGTGCCATACGGATAGATTCCTATCCGCTTGCTGATCCCGACCCGATTACGCTCAAACAGAGATTATTGGAGGGGATACGGCTTCAGGGTCTTGATACCCTGCCCTGGTCGCCGCAAGCATTATCACTTCTCCATCGCCTTCAAACACTCCATAATCATTCTCCGGAAGACTCCTTCGGAAATTTTAGTGCTGAAGCACTCCTGGCATCGATGGAAACATGGCTTTTGCCCCATATCAGTACCCAAAGTTCGCTTCGGGAGTGTGAAACCCTCGATCTTTGTATGATCCTCTCGGCACATCTTTCATGGGAACAAATGCAGCGGTTAAATGCCCTTTTGCCGACACATTTCACCGCTCCGAGCGGAACGGTTGTCGCTTTGGATTACTCCAACCCCGAAGCGGTTCTCCTGTCGGTACGGATACAGGAAGTTTTCGGTCTAAGAACGCATCCGAGTGTAATGGAAGGGAAAATACCGTTATTGGTTCATCTCCTCTCCCCCGCCCGCCGTCCGATTCAAGTCACTCGTGATCTGGTCGGATTTTGGAACGGTTCGTACAGCGATGTCAAAAAAGAGTTAAAAGGGAGATACCTCAAGCACTACTGGCCTGATGACCCGCGTAATGCCGAGGCAACGAGTAGAACAAAAAAATATATGTAATTTATATGCTGACGCGATCTTCCATCGCCTTGGTAAGCGAAAGGATATCGACGTTTTCCAAGCTGACACCCGTTGGAACTCCCTGAGCGATTCGGCTGAATCGGACATCGCACTCACCCAGCTTATCCTCGATATAGAGGATGATCCCTTGATTGGCAATCGAAGGCGTTAGGGCAAAAATGACCTCTTTGATTCCGCTTTTAACAACACTGCGCAAATGGGAAAGGTCAAGCTCTTCGAGAGAATCAAGGACAAAATAGCGTCCGTCAAAAAGAGCGTTTTCTTCAAATGTCAAAATATCTTTGGCGTTTTCGACAATACAGAGAATTTCATGATTGCGTCGCTCATCACTGCAAATGGAACAAAGTTCATCTTCGCTAAGACCGCCGCAAGAGCGGCATTTTTTTAGACCGGTTATCGCATTTTCGATGGCATGGGCAAGTTTGAGCGCACCGAAACTGTCATTCATTACCATGTGGTAGGCCAAACGTGTAGCTGATTTCTGCCCTATGGTAGGAAGATTTTGGAGTGCATCGACAAGGCGGTTAAATTTTTCAAGAGATCTTTTCATAATCGATATTGTAGCAAAGGTCGTACCATAAATACTTTAGTCTTAACGACTCAATTAAGCTAACACTCTTTTTGACATGGTATAATTGCGCGAAAAATATGTTTTTGGAGTTATTGCGTGGAAGAAATGAGTTATTATGAGATTTTAGAGATTACAAAAAATGCCAACGGAGACGAAATAAAAAAAGCGTACCGAAAGATGGCAAAGCTCTACCATCCTGACCGTAATCCGAATGATCCGACGGCAGAACATAAATTTAAACTCTGTAATGAAGCCTACCAAGTCCTAAGCGACGATCAGCAACGCTCAGTGTATGATCGATATGGAAAAGAGGGACTTCAAGGGGGCGGAGGACGCAGAAGCAGCGGCGGGTTTGACGATCTTGGAAGTATTTTTGAAGAGATGTTCAACGGCTTTGCCGGCGGCGGACGCAAACAATCCCGCGCAGCCGCGGATAAATTTTCCCTCGATATGGGGATCGAGATGCGTGTCAGCTTCAAAGAAGCGGTTTTCGGATGCGAAAAAGAGGTAAAATTTACCGCTAAAAATTCGTGTAAAACCTGTAAAGGGACAGGGGCTAAAGAGGGAAAAGTCACCTCGTGCAGTCAGTGCGGCGGCAAAGGGCAAGTGTACGTGCGTCAAGGGTTTATGACCTTCTCACAGACTTGTCCAGCATGTCACGGCGAAGGTACCATGGCGAGTGAGAAATGTTCTGACTGTAAAGGTAAAAGCTACAGTGAGACCAAAGAGAGCGTCACCATCAAAATTCCTGCGGGGATTGATACGGGAAATCGTCTTCGAGTGTCAGGGCGGGGCAATACCGGTAAAAGCGGAGTAAGAGGTGATTTGTATGTCACCTTTGAAGTGGAAGAAGACAGCCACTTTATCCGCAACGGTAACGATATCTATCTCGAAGTTCCCGTATTCTTTACGCAAGCGGTATTGGGAGAAAATATCACGATCCCCTCATTGAACGGCGAACTGACACTTGAACTCGAAACAGGGACCAAAGACGCCCAGCAGTACCGTTTCCGCAATGAAGGGGTTGCCGATGTCCACGGACGGAGCAAAGGTGATTTGATTGCTCAAATCCATCTCACCTACCCTAACCGCTTGAACGCTTCGCAGGTGGAACTGCTCCAAAAGCTCCAAGAGAGTTTCGGTATCGAGTCCAAGCCGCATGAATCACTGTTTGAATCGACATTTGAAAAAGTCAAAGGGTGGTTTAAATAATCACTCATCCGGGATATCTGTTTTTTGCCCGGAGATCATTTGAACATAGTTTCGAACGTGTTTGATTAGGTTAAGCTGCTCGTTGTTTGTCCAAGTGTGCAGTAAAGTTTCGTTATGTGAATCACATATGATACTGAATGCTACTTTCATCATTCCCGAAATATCCATGGTCTCAATATAAAGCGGTATCGCTTTTAGGGTTAGCTTTAAATCATCAATAGTGACTTCAGCATTGAATGTCTTTCCGATCATAGACGATAATTCCGATAAAATCATTGGATCATTGATTTTTACCGAGGCCCCTTTTTCTGATAAATCATGCAGCGGCAAAAGTATCCGATCATTTTTAATTGTTATACTGAAATGGCCATTTTTTTCTATCGTGTAGCGTATATCATTTCGTAAATGAAATCCTTCAGAGACAAGTTTGAGATTATTTAGCCATATTTTGCCGAGTTGCAAATCATAACGCTCAACTTTCCCCAAAACCATACTATCATCTCTGACTCCCAACAGCCATTCAGTTCCGATTGCTGTAGCGATGAGCTGTCTCTTTGCAATATTGAGTTCAATCATTCCATCTCGTATGTCAATAATTCTGCAATCAGCTTTTATTGGGATCTCTTTATACAGCACGACCGAAGGAAATTTTCTTTTTTCAAATTTCGGACCTAATGCTTTAGCCAGTAACTTCCATTCCTCATTGATAAGGGGATAGGTTGGTTCGATTTTTTCCATTCGAAGCAATCCAAAGGACTGCGTTGCATCAATAGTTTCAATCGTTTGCTCAGATATTTTGATTAGAACAAAGACATTGATGTTATTGGCTGAGCGACGTTCGATTTGTATGATGCTATTATGATATATAAAAGAGTCATTATGTAAGAGAAAATTATGAAGTATACTATGTGAAGACTCCTCCAATCCAAACATACTACTGAGTATTTCAATAATAGGATCGCTGGGTAGGGAGGCTAAAAGTAAAACATTACGGAGATGATCATTAACGAAAAAAAGATTTCCGTTTTTGAACAGCATCACCCCTACCGGGAGATGCTTGTATGCGTAAAAGAGTTCTCTTAACGCACTGTTCATAATTAATCCATTATTTTGTAGCCCGTTTTTTATAGGCCATTGCTATAACAAGTGCAACCACGGCATACGTCCAGGGGACAAAATCAGGAACCGGAACGGGATCCCCTTTAGCGTACGAATGCATCCCTGCAAGATAATAGTTAACTCCGAAATAGGTCATAAGGACAGAGGTAAAGGCCAAGAGGGATACGACACTGAAAATATAATCGCTATACGCCCCTTTGATCATTCTCAAGTGGATAACAACCGCATAGACAAGAATCGTAACAAGAGCCCATGTCTCTTTCGGATCCCATCCCCAATAGCGTCCCCAGCTCTCATTCGCCCAGACACCGCCGAGGAAGTTTCCGACCGTTAGGAGCACCAAACCGACAATCAGGCTCATTTCATTAATAGCGTTTAGCTCTTTAATCGCCAGATTCAGCCGTTCTGAGTTTTCCGGTTTTTTGAGGATAAAGAGGATAAGGGTAATCATCCCAAGCAGCGCACCCAGACCTAAAAAGCCGTAACTTGCCGTAATCATGGCGACATGGATGGCCAGCCAGTACGATTGAAGTACCGGAACTAGATTGGTAACCTGCGGATCCATCCAATTGAGATGCGCGACGAAAAGGATAAGACCTGTCATGATCGCCGTTGCCGCCATCGTTATCATCGAACGGCTTGAGAAGATAAATCCTGCCAATACGCTTGCCCAACCGATATAGATCATTGACTCATAGCCGTTTGACCACGGTGCATGACCTGCAATATACCAGCGCATCACAAGTCCGGCAGTATGCGCTGCAAAGAACAGAACCAAAAGTCCAAAAGAGACTTTGCTCAACCACTCTTCACGGAATGTCGGCTTGATAATTTTGATAAAAGACAAAATGAGCAATGTAAATCCGACGACAAAATAGAGCGGCCACAGCTGCTCAAAAATATTCGATTTATTGTAAAAGATTTCTACTTTCGATTTCATTTCACTCGGATAAACGCTTGCTCCGACAAATCGTTGATATTTCTCGATATGCGTCAGCGCTTCATCCGCTTTACTCCAATCGCCGCTTTTCATCGCTTGATCGATCGATCCGAAATAGCTGATAGCAAGCAAACGGACAATTTCGCCCTCTTTCGGACTGAGTGTCTGCAACGCTTCAATGGTCGCGTCCCATTTATGATTTTTATCACTCGGTTTCGGCCACATACGGACTAATGATCCGGTATAAACCATATACGCGACATTAACCCGCTCATCCACCTGTAAAAGTGCTTTGTCGAATTTATCCCGTTTCCCCGGCGCTTTACGGTTGGCCTCATCGACCAATTGTGCCAATTTATATCCGCTGATTTCATCCGGAACTTGAAAAAATTGTGCGAATGCCGCTGTTTTCGAATTTTCAGGGAGCCCGATCAATTTATTGATCTCTTTGTCCCCCGTTCGGATAATGGCAATTTCACGCCATGCGTCTGGACGAAGCATCATCCCCAATACGACTTGATTTGAAGAGAGCCCTAAAAACGTATCGTTACGGTTAAGCTTTGCCAAAATCTCATGAGAGAGAGTATCCATCGGTTTCATACGGCCGCTTGCGTCTTGAACGATCAGGTGCCCGAATTTATCCGCATGAGCCTTATCAAATCCTTTTGCTATCTTAATAACAGGATTTTGCTCATCTGCGGCGATTGCATTTGTTGAACTGTTCATAATAAGAACAACCGCGGCTAAAGCCGTCAACGTTTTTTTCCCTTTGATTGCTTTGAGTTTTTCCCCGAGTCCGTTAAAACGGCCATTTTTCACAATCAACACTCCAAACATTCCGATAGCAAGAAGAATATACCCGATATAGGTAATCAAAGTCCCCGGATCATGATTGACCGACAAAACGGTTCCTAACTCGTCCTGATCAAACGAGGATTGGAAGAAACGGTACCCCTGATAGTCGAGAATGTGGTTCATAAAAATACGGAAATCGAATTTCTCCTGATTGGCAGGGTCGAGAACACTCACTTCACTCGCATACGATGCGGGAGACATTGAACCGGGGTAACGCTCTAGTTCAAAGTCACGCAATGCGATCGAAAACGGAAGCTCTCTTTCGATAGAGCCGTAGGCAACATCGATAAGCGTATCACCCAATTTCACTTTTTTCGCTTCACCGACATCACCCGGAGTTCCCAATACAACTGCTGTCTCTTTTTTGTTTTCAGAGGCGAATGATAAAGTCAGGGCATCTTGTGCACCTTGCTGCATCATAGGCCCTTTCCCTTTGGACGGGGTAGATACTAGCTGCATAGAGGCTTTCGGAAGGAAATTACGCAGTACGAAACCGCTTTGCGGAGTTTGGAACAACGTCCGTTGGTTCATCTCATGTTTTCCAGCGCTCAACATGCCGCTTTTTTGCGTATCCATGCTCAGAGTGGCAAGAGACGTCGGTGTGCTGATATAGGCTTTATCCCCTTCTACACTCAACGCAATGACCGGTTTATTGAAAGTGTTGTTGGAATCAAAATTGATAATCACATCGTTCGCTTCAATAAATTCACCTCTTTTAAGAGATACTTGCTGTGCTCCCGTTGCTCCGGTCACCATAAGATTGAAAAGAGCCTCCCCTTTCGGATCTGCTGTCGGCTCGTAGCGTGCATCTCCCATATAGCTCTCCAACTTAATATGGATTTGTTCTCCATCTAAGTCTAGTGTTCGTTCAAAGTGGTTCGACGTTCGCTTGGATAGAAAAAGGTTCTCTTTGAATTCGTATTTTTTATCCCCTTTCTCCACATTAAACGTCACATAAGGCTCAGCACTGAGGATAACATTGCTGCTTTCGCCTTCGCGAATATGCATTGATCCCTCATATCCGATGTAACGGGTGACTGCCGCACCGACAATAATAATCAAAAAGGCCGCATGGAAAGTGAATACGAGCCACTTCCCTTTTCGAGCCATCTTGAAATTGATAATGTTCAAGATCAAATTAATCGAAAGCAACGCAAGAAGGATTTCAAACCAGCGTGCATTGTAAACATCCGCTTTGGCACTCATCGAGCCGTAATCGTTTTCAATAAACGTTGCGTAACCGATTGCAACGGCAAAAATAAGCATAAGAGCCGCCATCGTTTTCATGGAGCTAATAAGGGAGAGAATTTTATTCATTCATGGACCTGTCTTTATAGTATGGTGCAATTGTAGTCGCACATTGGTAAATATTTGTTAATTCACTATTAACAATCAAACGCCTTCAAGAATCATAGCTTCGGCAACACGCTTAAACGCCGCAATATTGGCTCCGTCAACAAAGTTTCGCTCTACGCCGTACTCTTTTGCGGTCAGGGAAACCCGTTTATAAATCTGACGCATTAACTCATCGAGTTTACGATCTACTTTATCAAAATCCCATTTCTCCATCGAAGCATTTTGGGACATTTCAAATTCGCTAACCGCTACCCCTCCCGCATTGGAAGCTTTTCCGGGAGCGAACAGCACCCCTTCTCGTTGAAGCAAAGCAATAGCATCAGGGAACGTCGGCATATTTGCCCCTTCGATTACGGCGACACAGCCGTTTTCGATCAGCTTTTTTGCATCGGATACGGTGAGTTCATTTTGGGTCGCGCACGGAAATGCGGCAAAACACGGATAGCTCCATACCGGATGGGCGTATTCGGGATAATCGCATTTTTTTGTGTACGTTGCCGTAGGAATAGAATCAGTGTAATATTCCAGAGAGAGACGTTTCCCTTCATCCTTGAGACTTTTAAGAAGTATCAAATTAATTCCGCTGGGGTCATAAATAGTCCCCTCGCTGTCACTACACGTTACAACGAGCGCCCCCAACTGCTGAAGCTTTTCAATCGTATGAAGGGCGACATTTCCCGCACCGCTGAGGGTACACACTTTCCCCTCAAACGACTCTTGGAGTTCTTGGTAGAGCATTTCTCGGGCAAAATAGACGACACCGTACCCTGTTGCTTGAGGACGCATCAATGATCCGCCGAAGGCATAAGGTTTCCCGCTCAAAACACCGTCATAATTTCGGGGAATGTGTTTATACTCCCCAAAAAGATATCCGATCTCACGGCTCCCTACTCCGATATCACCGGCAGGTACATCGACACGCGCTCCGATATAGGAATGAAGTTCACGCATAAATGCATGGCAAAATTTCATGATTTCGAAATCACTTTTCCCTTTGGGATCAAAGTCCGATCCCCCTTTGGCTCCACCGATCGGCAGCCCCGTCAATGAGTTTTTAAAAATCTGCTCGAACGCCAAAAACTTCAAAACTCCCGTCGTGACGCTCGGATGAAAACGGAGTCCCCCTTTATAGGGTCCCAAAGAGTTGTTAAACTGGATACGATAGCCGTTGTTGATATGAACCTGATTATTGTCATCGAGCCATTGGACTTTGAACTGAATTATTCGATCAGGGGTGACGAGACGCTCCAAAATAGCGAACTGTTCATAGCGTGAGTCCGTTTTAACGATAGGTTCGAGGGAGGTAAGGACTTCGCTCACCGCCTGTAAAAATATGTTATCGGTTGAACAATTGGATTTCTCGAGATTGGATAAGATTTTTTCGACCATCTCATTCTCCTAATTATTTTAATTTGCCCCAGTGGCTGCCGATATGCATCGAAGTTTTGAGCGGAACGCGCAGTTTTAAAATATTCTCCATCACCTCGACAAAGCGTGCAGCGTAGTCTTCTGCCATATCTTCGTCCACTTCAAAAATCAGTTCATCGTGGATCTGTAACAGCATTCGGGCACGCAGTTCCTCAGAGCGGATCATCGTGTCGATCTTGTTCATCGAGAGTTTGATCAGATCGGATGCGGAACCTTGGAATACGGTGTTGACCGATTCACGCTCGTATGCCGCTTTAAGCATCGGAGTGGCGGAGGCGAAATCAAAATAGCGACGTCGATGCAAGAGCGTCTCGACGTATCCCATCTCTTTAGCCTGCTCAACGATACCGCTAAAATATCCTTTGACACTCGGAAAGGTCTCGAAATAGCGTTCAATAATCTCTTTTGCCTCTTTCGTCGTAATTCCTAACGTATCGGAGAGCTTTTTCTGCCCCATTCCGTACAACAGACCGAAATTGACCGTTTTGGCGATGTTACGTTTGCTCGCGGCTTCCGCTTCTCCGAAAAGGGCTATTGCCGTTTGCATGTGAATATCATGCCCTTCATTAAAGGCATTAACCAATACGGCATCATCACTAAAATGAGCGAGGAGACGAAGCTCGATCTGCGAATAGTCAATCCCGATCAGTTTTTTCCCACGTGGTGCGACAAACGCTTCGCGGATACGCATCCCCAGCGCTGTTTTTACGGGGATATTTTGGAGGTTCGGGTTTTTCGAGCTGAGCCGTCCCGTTGCCGTACCCGTCTGAACAAACGAGGTGTAGATACGGCTGTCGGGATCGTTCTGAGCCAAGGCGATCAACGGTTCAATGTAGGTGGAAAAGAGCTTATGGTATTCACGATACTGCAAGAGCATCGGGATAACCGGATGCTCCTCTTTAAGCCCCTCTAAAACTTGTTCATCGGTACTGTAGCCTGTTTTGGTTTTTTTGCCGTGAGCAAGCCCCAGCGTTTCAAACAAGATTACCCCGAGCTGCTTAGGAGAATTGAGATTAAAAACCGTTCCGCA
Organism: Sulfuricurvum sp.; assembly: GCF_023250475.1. Classification (GTDB taxonomy): domain Bacteria; phylum Campylobacterota; class Campylobacteria; order Campylobacterales; family Sulfurimonadaceae; genus Sulfuricurvum. The sequence continues at coordinate 9,476 of NZ_JAHFAQ010000055.1, forward strand.
CGCTGTATGGATTTGCTCTGTCAGTGAAGAGATTTCTGATGCAACCTCTTTTTTAAACAGCTCAAGCACTCCCGTATCGACGGCGATCCCCTCTCTCTCCATTCCCAGAAGTGTCAGAACAAACGGAAATTCAACGGTATACGCTTCATCCAGAGCTTCCTGCCCCCCTTTAAGAAGTAATTGCTCACGCAATACTTCGTAGAGACGATAGGTAATATAGGCATCTTCACCTGCGTATTTACACGCATCTTCGATTGCAACGGAGGCGAAGCTCTCCCCTTTTTTCACGGTGTCTTTGAAATGGATCATCTCGTGATGCAAAAGGTTCTGCGATAGGTTGTCCATAGAGAGCGATCGCGCCGAATCGGTAAGCCACGCCATAACCATAGTATCGGCATAGATGTTCAATCGATCCACACCCAAAAATCGGGTAACAAAATGGAGGTCGAATTTGATGTTATGCCCGATGACTCTGCGGGCAAAAATCGCTGCAATTGCTTTTTTAGCACCGGATGTGCTCACTTGCTGTCCCACACCGAGATAGCTATGTGCCAACGGGACATAATAGCCTGTTTTGGAATCACTACTGAAACTAAATCCGACCAGATGATCCTGTGAGGGATCAAGTCCTGTCGTTTCGGTATCGAACGCGATCAAAGCATCATCAGGAATCGATGCGATAAGAGACTCCAGTGCTTCATCGGTGTCGATTAAAACGGTGCACCCTGAGGCGTTATCGCAATGGGTTACTTCGATTTTTGGAACGGTCGCACTAGGAGAATCGGATTGTGATTCTTCAAAAAGAGCTTTTGCCTTGAGGGTACGCAATACCGCATTCATCTCATAGTGCAGCAAATCATCATAGATCGGGAGAAACGGATTATCAAAGTGCATTGCGAATTCACTGAAATCGAGACTCTCAAAAACATCATCTTTGAGACGTACCAGCTCACGGGAACGGAATGCGTCATCTCGATACGTTTCCAACAATCCTTTGATCCGAGGGGGAGTAACCTCTTCCAGCCTCTCATACATCGCATCGAGAGTAAGAAACTGGGTTAACAGTTTTTGTGCCGTTACTTTCCCGATCCCTTTGACTCCGGGGACATTGTCCGCCGTATCTCCGATGAGAGATTGATAATCAATGAACTGTCGCGGATGAACTCCGTATTTTTCTTCGCAGTGACGTTCGTTCATCACTTTTTTGCTAATCGCATCGACCAGAACAACCCGATCATCATCAATAAGCTGATAGAGGTCTTTATCGTGGGAGACGACGCGAACGAGAAATCCGTGCTGACGTGCTTGTCGTACGACCGAAGCGATCATATCATCCGCTTCAAAACCGCTCAATGATAGCGATTTGTATCCCATTTTATCGATCCATTCTATCGCAATCGGAAGCTGCATAATCAACTCTTCCGGTGCAGGAGAACGGTTCGCTTTATAATTAGGATCGATCTCGGCGCGAAAGCTCGGCCCTTTTGCATCGAGGGCAAAAATCAGATAATCACTGCTGTGCTCTTTATGGAGCGACGCAATAAAATTGATGAATCCGGTCAAAAGTCCGGTCGGGAATCCGTGTTTGTTTTTAAGGGGCGGAAGCGCATAAAATGAGCGGAAAAAAAATCCAAACGTATCAATAATCGTAACGGTAGGTTGTGCCATCAATCGTCTTTATTATACGCGGATTCGTTCAATCATCGAATCTATCGATGCTTGAAGTCTCGAGACATCATATCCGGCATCTTCCGCTTTTTTAAGGCCAAAAGAGATTCCGTGTTCACCGAAGGGATTGTTAATCGGGAGAATGGTTTTAATGATATTTAAAGCCGTAGCGTACTCTTTGATTTCATCCGGTGCATCTTCAGGAGTATCGGAAAATTTTATCATCTGAACAAACTCTGTATCAAAGTTCCAGTGGGTAAAAATTTCTGCCGTAACGGCTGCCGTTGTCTCTTGAATGTACGAACGTTCAACTCTGGCAATATCGATAGCAGTGTCAATATCCGCTTTAAAATTGCTGGCCAAATCTTCTTGAATGACGTCACTGGCAATGATAATTTTTCCGGTCTCCTGGAGAAAGGAGGCCAAAAAAAGTTTATCGGCTTTAACACGGTCAATTTTCATATACCACTCATGCACCAAAGCTGCCTGCATCGATGAAATTTCGGCAAAGCGATCCGAAGTGATCCCATAAGGCTCCATGTCGACATTGAGAAGTTTACGTACCGAATTTCCAAGACCGATGGATCGTGTCATACTCATCCCGAACAAAGAGACCGCTTGAGCAACATTCAGTATCTCTCGACGGAAACTGTAGAGTGGAGAGTTGGCGGCTTTGAGTAAGTTTGCGACGATCATCGGATCTTGTTCGACGGCTTTGATTAAATCATTGATCGAGCTATCTGGATCATTGCAAATACGCTGCATTTCTATAACTGTTTTAGGAAGCGGCGGTAAAGATTTAATACTGTTTATAATCGAGCTTTTCATACACTATGATCCTCTGTAAAAGCAATTAAGGTTATTATAACCTATTTAGCTCAAGAGCCAAATATTTTCCGGTAAAACTTCCCGTATTTTCCCAATCTCCGGCAACCTCTTCCGGGTTGCCTTGTGCGACAAGCAATCCTCCTCCGCTCCCACCTTCCGGGCCCATATCGATAATATAATCGGCATTTTTTATCATGTCGAGATTATGTTCAATCACCAAAACGGAATTGCCCAGCTCAACAAAATTGTGAAGCACTCTGGTAAGGCGGTTGACATCATCGAAATGGAGACCTGTCGTCGGCTCATCAAGGATGTAAAGGGTATTTCCCGTATCACGGCGACTCAGTTCTTTGGCCAGTTTTATCCGCTGTGCTTCTCCTCCGGAGAGGGTAACGGCATTTTGTCCCAAGGTAATATAATCAAGACCGACATCGCTTAGAGTCTGCAATATAGCCTTGATTTTAGGAATCGGAGCAAAAAATTCCAACGCTTCACCGACCGACATGTTGAGGACATCGGAGATCGTTTTCCCTTTGTATTCCACTTGCAGCGTTTGAAGGTTGTAACGGCTGCCGTGGCAGGAATCACATTTGACCATAATGTCGGGCAAAAAGTGCATCTCAATCTTGATTTCCCCTTCCCCCTGACATTTCTCGCATCGTCCCCCCTTAACGTTGAAGCTGAAGCGTGAGGCGGTATATCCGCGGATCTGTGCCTCTTTCGTCTTAGCAAACAGGTTTCGGATCTCATCCATTACACCGGTATAGGTAGCGGGATTGGAACGGGGAGTCCGTCCGATCGGGCTTTGATCGAGATAAATGACTTTATCGAGTTTTTCTAACCCCAGGACTTCAACTCCGGCAACACGGTTAATCTTTCGGGCATGATTGAGTATTTCGCGTGTGACGGGGAGCAATGTTTGCAAGATCAACGAACTTTTACCGCTTCCGCTCACTCCGGTCACACAGACGAAGTTATGAAGCGGGATTTTAACACTTAAATTCGTAATATTATTTAATGTAACATTATTAATAGACATCCACTCTTTTTGCGCTCTTCGATAAAAATATTCGATTTTTTTACGCCCTGAGAGATAATCCGCAGTCAGCGTATTGGATTTTTTCATCTCCTCAAGTGTGCCGGCGAATACGACATTACCCCCGAATTTTCCCGCACCCGGACCGATATCGACGATATAGTCGGCATTCTCAATCGTCTCTTTGTCATGTTCTACGACGATTACCGTATTCCCTTTTTCCTGCAAAGAGCGCAGTGTTCGAATCAGTTTAAGGGTATCGCGTTCATGCAGTCCGATACTCGGCTCATCGAGAACGTACATCACCCCCGTCAAACCGCTTCCGATTTGACTAGCGATGCGGATACGCTGCGCTTCACCGCCGCTAATGGTTCGGGCATCACGGCTCAAAGAGAGGTAGCCGAGTCCGACGTCAAAAAGAAAGAATAGTCGCTCACGTATCTCATTGAGAATCGATGCAGCGATCATTGTACTTTGTTCGCTCAAATTTTCAAATGTTTTCGGGTTCGCGAACCAGGCATAGGAATCTTTGAGCGGCATGGATATCACCTCTCCGATCCCTTTTTCCGCAACGCGAACCGCCAATGATTCACGTTTAAGACGGTGCGAATTACAAATATTGCACGGTTTTTCAGACATATAATCGGCGAGGTCTTTTTCATCTTTGAAAATATCATAGGCAATACGGACAATTCCAGGCCATACCCGTTTAATCGGGTGGTCTTGCCATTTGAATTCCACTTCATCGACACTGCCGTGGAGTATCGCTTTTTTCTGATACTCTTCAAGGGCATAGAACGGTGCGGTAACGCTAATCCCTTCTGCAGCGCAAAACGCTTTTAGAAAGGTAAAATAATATCCTTTATTGAATCCGTAAACGATTTTGATGGCCCCTTTTTCAATCGGAAGCTCGGAATCGATGATTTTTTCATAATCCAGAGAATAGCGTATCCCTAAGCCGTCACATTCGCTGCACG
>NZ_JAHFAQ010000150.1 GCF_023250475.1 Sulfuricurvum sp.
TATTGCAATTATGGGATTTTTATCGGCTTTGATTGTCGGACCGTGTGTCGCCGCACCGTTGGCAGGGGCATTGGTATACATCGGGCAGACGGGTGATGCTCTGTTGGGAGGAGTTGCTCTCTTCTCCCTCAGTATCGGTATGGGCTTGCCTCTGATTGCTATCGGAACGAGTGCCGGGAAATTTATGCCGAAACCCGGTGTATGGATGGATAATATCAAATCAATTTTCGGGGTGATGTTGATCGGGATTTCGATTTGGATGATCAGCCGTATCCTCGATGAGAACATTTCAATGATGCTTTGGGGAGGGTTGGCCGTCTTTATTGCGGTCAATATCGGAGCGCTTGAGCCGATTCGCGGACGTTGTATCCGATGCCAGCGAGCCAATAAAAAAGCGCTCGGAATCATCATTTTGCTCTACGGTATGTCACTGCTTCTGGGGGGGATGGCCGGAGCTAAAAATCCTCTTCATCCGTTAAACCCTTTTCTCCCTTCACAAGTTGCCGCAGTTGCTGCTGCACCGGAGCACAAGAAGTTTGAGAGAATCACTTCACTCGAAGAGTTGGATGCTATTTTGGCGGAGAACAAAGGGAAAAAGGTAATGGTCGATTTTTATGCCGATTGGTGTACGGCGTGCAAAGAGCTTGAAGAGAAAACTTTCAGTGACGAAAGTGTCAAGACGGCAATGGATAGCTATGTTCTGGTACAGGTCAATTTGACCGCCAATGACGATGCGGCAAAAGCGATCAGCACAAGGTTCGGCATCTTCGGCCCTCCGGCGATTTTGTTTTTTGATGAAAACGGGACGCGTCAAAAAGATGCTGACATTATCGGATTCAAAGAGCCTCAAGAATTTATCAAACACTTAGGAAAATAATTATGGGAAAAATACTCTTAGCCCTTTCATTGTTGGCAAGCTGCGCTTTGGCAGAACTCAAATGGGCGCCGTCGTATGACGCCGCTTTGGCACAGGCGAAAAAAGAGAAGAAACACGTCATGGTCATGCTCTCAAAAGAGGGGTGTCCCGCATGTGATTATATGAGTGACGTCGTTTTTGAAGAGAAAATGGTGGTGTCGGAAGTTGAAAAATCGTACGTTCCCGTTCATATAGATATTCATAACGATTTTATACCCGACGGTCTAGGCTTTATCGGGACGCCGACATTTCATTTCCTCGATGCAAACGGCAAAAAAATCGGACGTTATGACGGCGGTGCGAATGTCCCCACGTTTATGGGTGTTTTGGGAAAATACAAAAAATAGAGTTTCCGATCAGAGTAGAACAATAATTGAATACCTTTAATAAAAAAGGTTCTCTATGTCTCATTTACCGGATGCTCTGAAAGTCGGTGTAGACTCTATCGATCATAGACATGAAGAGTTCTATGTGCTGTACGAAACACTTAAAAATGCTTCGGATCGTGAGTTTTTAGATGCCTTTGATGCTGTGATCCTCCATACTCAGGGGCATTTTTCCGAAGAAGAGACGGATATGGAACAGGTTGTTTATCCGAATAAAACCGAACACATTCATGAACACCGAAAAGCGTTGGAAGAGATGAACTATTTCAGAGAAAAAGCGACAAGCGGAAGAGTGATATTTGCCAAAGCCTATGTCAAGGAACGGCTGGAAGAGTGGTTTCGTACGCACCTGCTCAATATGGACAGCGATTTGGCTCGGGTACTGAGTATAACGGAAAAAGTTTGAATTAAAGCAGCAAATACCCCTAATATCCGATGAAAATTGACAATATTTACTTTATTAGGATACATTGCAAAAAAACTAAACGATAGGTGTTTACCGGTGCGATGGAGCAGTGTCATAGGAATTGTGTTCACGACTGTATTGCCGGCGGCGGATTATGCTATCTCCCCTTGCGATACGTTGCTTCCCTCATGGGCTTACAATCAGAAAGAATGCGATAAGAAAACGGTTCAGTACTCGCATGATGAAGCTTTGCCTAGGTTATTGGGGGGGCAAACCAGTCTAAATTATGATATGAAGAAAAACGATACTACCGAAGCCGTCTCCATGAGCGCTAAATATTCGCACCAGCTGTTTTCTGCACAAATCCAAGGATATTATGAAAAAGGGAGATTCGACAATGCTCTTCCGGTAGGCAATACGAATCTGTCGGTACGGTATCGAAAGAAACTGTGGGACTCGTTGGCGCTGAGTGCTTCCGAAAACGTGTCTATCCCCGTTAAAACAGCCGGAGATCAGGTCGACCCTCTAAAATATACGAGTTTGCTCAAAGCGCTTTATCCCGTAAACGACGTTTATAATCTTTTCGCCGAAGGGAGCTACTCTTTACTGCAAACTCCCTCTTCGGAAAGTACGGCGTATCGCAACCCCTACAGCTATACTACGGGTATAACGTATGCTGATGGGGTCAATACGGCGATTAACGCTTCCTATATTTTAGTTCAGGATGCGGATCCTACTATCGGTCCCAATAAAAAAATCAAATTTGCGCACAAACGTAAAATCAACAAGAAAATAAAAACATCGCTTAGCGTGACAAAAAGTTTGGAGAGCGACAGCCAAGAAAATAAGGCGTCATTCGATTTGAGTTACGCTTTTTAAAACGATAAATTTACGTAATTATTTATTTTCTACCAATTTATCCAGAATATAGAGCTGCATATTTTTATGAGGGATCTCTTTTTCCAATGCTTCGGAATAGATTTTCGCTACCTCTTTGGCATGCAGATCGTAATCAAAATGGGGGAAATGGTTTTCCCACCCGTTTTTGATAATTTTCAGTGCAACCGTATCGATCAGATACTCTTTGTAAATCGCGTAGGTCGCAAAAAACATCCCCGTAAACAAAATTGCCATGATGATAAGCAGATGACAGTCTATCTTGGCTAAAAATGGGTGGAACAGAACCGAAATCGGTAAGATAAAGAGATGCCAAAGGCCGATAAAAACGAGATAACTTCTTCCGATACTCAGCCGAAACCCCGGAATTTTTCCCTCTAACTTCAATCCCTCTTGATACATTTTATTGGTTTTAAGGAGATCGCGAAAAAGCATAGGCCCATCACTCAGAGTAAAGACGTAGGGGATGATTTTTTCGTCGGTAAAGGTGCCGGATTTGGTTTTCATCCATGAAAAAATTCTAAACATTATGATTCCTTGATAATCTGGCTGACGCGGACGGCACTGCCGTGTTTTAAAAGTTCACGCAAGGCAGCCGCATTGTTGATGAACGCTATTTTGTCCATTTGCTGATACGCATTATACAGATTTTGAGCCGTAACTTCCTTTTGAAGAAGCTCAGGGTGTAACGGATTCCCGTATTCGTGGGAGAACAAAATATTTCCCAACCCAACATAATCGAGTTTGACTAACGCTTTGGCAATCGTGTAGTCAAGTTTTTTGGCAATGTAGGTAAGGACGAATGGCGTTCCGATAAGGCACGCTTCGAGCGTTGCCGTGCCGCTGCATATAAAGGCAAAATCCGATTCTGCCAAGCTTTGATGCGCTTCATGGGTCACTTGAAACATTGAAATATCGCCGTAAAGTTCTTCAATCTGTTTGTCGCTGAAATGGGGAGGAATGACGATGAGGGCCTCTCCTTCCAGCATCGGGCGCAATTCTCGGAAAATCGGCATGAGCCGTTTGATCTCTCCGGGGCGGCTGCCGGGCATAAAGGTGATTTTTCCGGTGAGGGTGATATCGACTTTACGAACGGTAATCTCATCGAGTAAAGGATGCCCGACATATTCGATGGGGGCATGCGTTGAATAGTAAGCGGGTTCAAACGGCAATATTGAGCAGAGTTTTGTGATCGTTTTTTCGAGTACGGGAATCCGTTTTTTCTTCCAGGCCCATGCTTGAGGGAGAATATAGTAGACGATCTCTTTATCGGGATAACGTTTGCGGATCGCTTTCGCGAGCGGAAGATTGAATCCTGAGGAATCGATCAGCAGCACTTTGTCGGCACCTTCCGCCAACTCCACCATCTGATCTTTGAGACGGAAGAAGAAGGGGAGCTTTTTGAGTGCATCCACAAATCCCATTACAGAAGCTGCACGGAGATCTACGATACTCTCTCCGAGCGTTGAGTCAAAAATTCCCGATAAGCTCACCTCGTCGCCGAGTTCTTTGACGAGATATTTCAGATGGACGTTAGCGGAGTGCTCGAGTGCACTGACAAGGAGTTTCATGAGCTTCCGTCTCCGGTATTGGAATCATCGGGAGAATATTTTTCTTTACTATGTTCGTGATAGTCGCTCAAAAAAGTAGTAAGGGCATCGATTTGCGTATCGGTGAGTGCCATTGCGAAGGGGATCATCATTGGAGAAAGCTGGGTATTCCCTTGTTTGGCCCGAAGCTGTTTGAGTCGGTAGATCAAAAAAGCTTTACGGCGATAAGCGAGTGCAGGATAGATATTGGTTCCTCCGGCG
>NZ_JAHFAQ010000056.1 GCF_023250475.1 Sulfuricurvum sp.
AGCCGCCTATATCAAAGGGTGGCATCTTCCAACCCTCAAAACGGATCACTAACATGTACAAAATAAAAACCATTCTCCTCCTTTTGATTCTCGCCGGAGCAATCGATATCGGACGCTACTTCATCTATCCCAATATCGATGATCTCAAAGAGATTCGACCCATCCCTACGGCGTTTATGGAATACCGCGAAAAAGAGTGGGCCGAACAAAATCGGGATATGGAGATTACCCAAAAATGGGTCTCCATGTCTGAAATCTCTCCCAACGTCATTAAAGCGGTTTTAATCGGAGAAGATGACAAATTCTGGAACCATGACGGATTTGATGTTGACGGAATGGAGCAGGCATTGGAGCGCAGCCTCAAAAAAGGGTCTGTCGCGGGAGGGAGCACTATCAGCCAACAGCTCTCCAAAAACCTCTACCTCTCACCCAGCAAAAATCCGGTGCGAAAAATCAAAGAGGCGATCATCACTTGGCGCATTGAAAATTCCCTCTCCAAACGACGTATTTTAGAAATTTATCTCAACATCGCCGAATGGGGAGACGGTATTTTCGGAATCGAAGCGGCGGCACGCCATTATTATCATAAAAGTGCCAAAAATCTGACCGGACTTGAAGCGGCACGTTTGGCGGCAGTCCTCCCCAATCCGATCAAATACGATCCTACCGGAAGCCAAAAATACGTCAAAAACCGCTCTCGTGTCATCTATAAAATCATGAAACGCAGAGGTATCGTCATTCCGCAATTTCAAGAGATAATGACACCACCGAAAAATGAAGAGAAACCGACACAGGAAAGCAATGAAAGCGTCACTACTCTTTTCGGTCAAACAGGGGAAGAAGGAGCCCTTTCTCCCGAAAACAATCTCCCCGCATCGAGCGATCTAGGTACAGAGAAAAACGCTTCGCTGACGTTTTAAATTTATGGTACACTATCTTCATCTATGCAGTTCAAGGAGACCGTAATGAACAAACGGACATTTCTTAAATTTTTCGCCCTAACCTCGGGGACGCTGGTATTAGCCAATTCAGCCGATTCCTCTTCTGCGGCCCATCATGGTGTCTCCAATACTCAAGAGTTGCAAGAGATGGCACAAAAGATGTTCGGGGAAGTTATCTCTCAAAACGACTATTACGTCAATCACCAAGGCTCCGCTTTTTTTGAAAAACTTAAAAATTCCCAGCATCCGCGCGCTACCGTTATCGGATGTTCGGATTCCCGTTTTCAAAGCGATTCGCTCGATGCAACACCCGAAAACGATCTTTTTATCATCCGAAATATCGGCAATCAATTCAGTTCCAACATGGGAAGCGTCGAATACGGTGTGCGCCATTTGAACACACCGCTGCTCATTATCGTAGGACATTCGCGCTGCGGAGCGATTAAAGCGGCTTTAGGGGATTATTCCGAAGAGGGACCCCACATCATACGTGAACTCGATTCGCTCTCGCTGGCCGTGCGCAAAACCTCACTCATGGGTACAGATGAGAGCAAATGGCTAGCCGCCGTTATCAGCAATGTCCATCAGCAAGCCTATTACGCACAAAAAGAGTTTAAAGGGGATGTTGAGTGCGGAAAACTGACCATTGTGGGAGTGGTATACGATCTTTCCAACGATTTTAACAACGGCTACGGACGACTGAAAATTGTTAATATTAACGGTGAGTCCAATCCTGAAAAGATGATGGAGTTTCCACTGATGAAATCACTCTTTAAACCCGTACATTTCTAAGAATTTTCAACCTAATGAATTCAATCCTTTATCCGTCTAAGGACGATCCATCCGAGCAAAGATGTTGCGGCGATCAAAGAAGCCGGAGCATACGGGTCACCGCTGAGTTTCTCCAATGAGGTCATTAACACGGGGGTTAATCCCCCGACAATCCCTGCCGCACTTCCTAAAATCACTGCCGTAAACGATGCACGATACCCATGATACTTTAATGCCATAACCGTCGAAGCGAAAATAGGCGCTTGAAAAGCGCATAAAGCTATCACTAAGAGCAATGTGCCACCCAATGCAGCCCAATACCCCCCGATACTCATCCCAACCATCAGAGGATAAATACCGACGGCTAAACCCAACGCCGCACCGCGCATAACTTTAAATGAACCGATTCGATCAGCGAGCATTGCCATCAATGGGATAAATATCACCCCTATGATAATAGAAAGTGTATTGATCTGCCCCGCTTCGCTCTTGCTTAGATGGGCACTCCCCTCCAGCCAAATCGGAAGATAGACGAATACGGTGTAATAAAAAATCCATATCGCCGATGCAATCGTCAGAAATTGCCAGAATTCACGACGATGATGACGTAAAATAGCGACAATGGGAACCGTTTTGTCTTCGCTTGGCTGATACTCATCACTCAGATTACGACGCAGATAAAGTCCTGCTGCCGCAATAACGATACTCGCCCAAAAGGGGATTCTCCACCCCCACTCTCCCATCGCATCTTCTCCCAAGTACCACAATAATGCCCCACACAGTCCTGACCCCAAAGCCATACCGATTTTCGCACCGACCGAGACAAAAGAGCCATAAAGATTTTTGCGCTCCGGAGCAGATTGTTCAACAAGATAGACAATCGAACTGGCGTATTCCCCCCCGACCGAGAGTCCCTGAATCATCCGAAGTGCTACGAGGAGGATCGGAGCTAACAGTCCAACCTGAGTGTAGATGGGTAAAAAACCGATCAAAAAGGTGGGAAGGGCCATGAGGGCAAGCGAGCTTATAAGGGCGAAGCGCCGACCGATACGATCACCGATATGACCGAAAAGCAATGCACCGACAGGGCGCATAATCATCCCTGCGGCAAACGCGCTGAATGAGCCTAATAATGAAAGAAAGGGGTCTGTGGAGGGGAAAAAGAGCTTCCCCATCATCACCGCTAAAAAGCCGATAAGGGCGAAATCGTAGTACTCGATGACGTTGCCGATGATTCCGGCAGCGATGATTTTCTTTTTGGTTCGGATCAAACGATCCATCCGCCGCCGAGCAATTTATCTCCGTCGTAAAATACTCCGGCCTGCCCTGAGGCAACACCCAATACCGGTTCGTATAATTCAACGGACGCATGATCACCGTCGATTTTAACCAAACAGCGTACTGCCGTAGTACGATAACGAAGTTTGACATCACATTCAAACTCTTTTCTCTCATCAAACATATTCACCCGCTCTAACTCGACACGATTGCACTCTAAATCTTCACGCGTCCCTACGACAATCTGATTGGTTTGCGGTTTGATCTCGACAACAAAATGGGGATCGTGTGCGCCGTGGACGGTAAACCCTTTGCGTTTACCGATCGTATAGTGCATGTACCCTTTGTGTTTGCCGACGACTTTTCCCTCAAGGTTCAATACTTCGCCCTCTTGATCAACAGGGACATAAGGCTTTAAGACATCCATATAGGTTGTTTCGACAAAGCAGATTTCAGATGATTCACTTTGCGATGCAAACGATTCCAATCCCTCGATACCGGCGGCAAATGCTTTGATATCACTTTTATGTCGTTCTCCCAAAGGGAACAGCAATCGTTTTACCAACGCAGGATCGATGTAAAAGAGAAAATAGCTTTGATCTTTCGTATCATCCTGTGCTTGCATCAGATACTGTCCGTCGTGGCGAATATAGTGCCCTGTCGCAATGAAATCTGCCCCTAACGAATCGGCAAACGATACCATCGCACCGAATTTGATATTACGATTGCACAGCGCACACGGATTTGGGGTTTTTCCTTCGCGATACGTTTCGATAAACGGAGTAAAAACTTTTTCATTAAACTCTTCTTGAAGATCAAGAATATGAAGTTTCACCCCTGCAAAATCGGCCGCTTTCTGCGCACGGGCTTGATGGATCTCATGGTATCCGGGTTTGGAGTGGAGTTTCATATAAACCCCTTCAACTTCATACCCTTGCTCTTTGAGCAGCAACGTTGAAACGGTCGAGTCAACCCCTCCGCTCATCCCGATCAGTACTTTTTTGCCCATCAGATGCTGCTTTCGTCAGATTTTTCTCTATCAGCCATATAAGAAGAGAGAACTTGATAATATTTTGTATCATCCAATCCCTCTTTCTCCAGCGTAATCATCTGAGCAATCAAGGATTTTTCAATCTCTTTGACAACAAAAGAGAGATCGTCAGTCAATATAATCAATTTCAGATCCGCTTCATCAATCATCCCCTCAGCGAGCATCTTGTCCCGAATGAACTGAATCAGAGGCGCATAAAATTCAGTTCCGATGATAAATAAGCGCACTCCCCAGACTTTGCGGGTTTGAATAAGTGTCAATGCTTCAAACATCTCATCGAGAGTTCCGAATCCTCCCGGAAAAATAACATACGCCATCGAGTATTTGACCAGCATCACTTTTCGGGAGAAAAAGTAGTCAAAACTACGCCCTTTGGTAATATAGGGATTTGGTTGCTGTTCGGTAGACAATTCGATATTCAAACCGATCGATTCGACATCTTCATGCTCATACGCACCCCGATTGGCCGCTTCCATAACACCGGGTCCGCCGCCGGTAATAACGTTGTAACCCCGCGCCCCTAACATGCTGGAAAGCTCCATCGCCTGATGGTAATAGGGATGATTTTCATCAACCCTCGCACTGCCGAAAATGGTTACAGACGGCCCTAAATCTCCCAATTCGTCAAATCCTTGAACGAAATCGGCAATAATTTTAAAAACACTCCAAACATCCGCAGACTTTATATCTTTGACATAGCGGCTGCTTGGGTACTCTTTTTCTTTCTTTTTTCGATGCGGAGGCATACCTACCCTTTGAGTTTATTCAATCGATCGCGCTTGGTTCCGATCGAGGTGATCTGAACACCGAAGTTTCCATCGACAATCACCACTTCGCCCTGAGCGATAACATGATCATCCACCAAAATATCCAGCGGATCGTTCGCAAGCTGATTGAGCTCGATGACGGAGCCGATATCCATACTGAGAACATCTTTGAGGAGCATTTTTTTCTTTCCGATTCGCACACGAACGGGGAGTTTTACCCCCATAATCAAACCGATATTTTTCATCTCTCCGTCGTCAAGTTTGACCGCAGGTTCAGAAGAGGGTGTATCAAAAATATTTCCGCTGCCGCTGGGTTTAGCAGGAGCTGACTTCTCTCCGTTGAGCGCATCATTGACATTGGAATCGATTGCAAACATCATCAGGGAGTTAATCGTCCCCATCGAAAACGTAAAAACGAACATTTTCGCATAACCGTCAAGATTGACCTCTCCGCTCTCTTGGATAAACTCCGCTTTTTCAGGTTTAATCGTAAATTTCGGAAGCTCTTTTTGGGAGGCTAACGAGGTACTCATCGCCCCGACAATGTTCGAGACAATCTCTTTGGCCGCATCCATGTCTTCATCCGACATCGTGTCCTGTGCTGCGCCGTCACCGCCGAGCATCATGTCCCCCAGCGCCGTAGCGAGCTGCGGAGGCATCATCACAATTCCTCGTCCAGCTGTCGCACCGCTGAAACTCACATGAATTTGGGCAATAGGGGGGATAACGTTAGAGATAATAGAGATATCTTCCGCCTCTTTGAGCGTAATCACAGGAGTTTGACCCGTCAAACCTTCTATCGTGGCAACTGCTTCCGTTGCAAATACTCCGGGAAAATCACTCATCTTCATCCTCCTCATCTGCTGGTCCGTGTATCATCTCTTTTACGCCGCTGATACGCGCTTTTCGTTTTGTTTCAAACTCTTTAAGTGCCCGTTTAACGGCATCTTTTTCGGTATCGATAAGCGAAGTGATCTGTATCGATTTTCTAAATCTCCGCAGCCCCATTTGCCCGATAAAGCGGGCTTTCCCGTCCACGCTGACATTGACGACATCATCGGCAGGAATATTTAGCCGAATTATATCCCCTTCACCTAATTCCAACAACTCATGCAGACTTAATTCCGCTTCCCCAAGGTTTACTTCAACATTAACGTGCGCCCCCCCGAGAAGGACCTGAAGTTCTTGATTACGGCTTTTTTTCGAGCTGGTTTCATTGAGCATCAAATCACGGCTAGCCAATTTCGGCAATACCGGTTCCAACGCGATAACAGGGTAGCAGATATTCATCATCCCCGAACTGTGTCCGATAATGATCTCCATGACGACCATGACAACGATCTCATTTTGGGCAACAATCTGAACAACGTTCGGACTCGATTCTTTCGATTCTACCTGCGGATAGAGATCGGTAACCGGTCCCCAGGCTTCCCGAAGCGTCCCCATCATCACCCTCAAAATCGTCTCGAAAAGGGAGAGTTCGATATCGGAAAATTCGCGGTTGGCTTCGAAAGGCTCACCTTTGCCCCCCAAGATTCGGTCTAACATCGGAAACGCGATGGAAGGGTTGATCTCCAAAACGCCGTTACCTTCGAGCGGTTTCATCGAAAAGACGTTAAAGCTGGTCGGATTGGGAAGTGACATCAAAAACTCCCCATAGGTCATCTGATCGACCGAGTGAAGCTGTATCTCAACAATGGAGCGCATGATCGCTGAAATCTGGGATGCAATGGAGCGCGCCATTTTGTCATGAATCCCTCTAAAGGCGCGAAGCTGCTCTTTGGAGACACGGTTAGGTCGTTTGAAATCGTAAAGGGTGATTTGGCGCTGCGGGTAAAGGGATTCCTCGCTCGTTTCTAATAAGCCGTCCCCTTCATCATCGACAACGTCTAATAGGGCATCAATCTCTTCTTGGGATAATATATCTGCCATTACTGCCCTCCAACCGCTTCTTTAATTCGCCGAATGACCGATTTGTGAATTTGTGAAATTCGCGATTCGGTAATATTGACGATTTCACTGATCTCTTTCAGTGTCAGCTCTTCAAAATAGTAGAGCTGAATAATAATCTGTTCACGCTCTTCAAACGTCATCAAAACCTCTTGGATACTCTCAATCAGATCCTCATGTTCCAACCGCTCTAATACTCCACCCTCTTCCGGGGTACCCAACTGATCATCCAACGGCAAAACGGTATAAATATCCGAGGCGATTCGCGCTTCCCGTACTTTTTCCTGCTCAATCCCCAAAATAACGGAGAGTTCACTGTCGCTCGGCTCGTCATCATGATCGGCCATATAGACTTCAATGGCATGATCGATCTCTTTGATAAGACGGCGGCTCGAACGGCTCACCATGTCGAGTGAACGGAGGTAATCGAGCATTGCACCATATACGCGTGTTTTTGCATAGCCCCAGAATGAGTCGTTTTGGCTCTCATCGTAACGACGGGCCAGTTTAACCAGCTCTTCGGTTCCGATAGCGCACAAATCCATATAATCGATTGAACTTGGCAGGCGCTCTTTCAGACGAAACGACATCGCTTTTACGGCCGGAAGAAATTGAATCGCCAATTGATCTTCACGGTGTTTTAGCTCTTGCGTGTAAGCATTGGTACCGCTCATCCTTTCCCCCGTCCCTGATCATCCAGTAACTCTGATTTATGCGTGTAAAATGCGTCAATAAACTGTTCGCGTTTATTGATTTCACGTACAAAGAAATCGAGATTATGTTCATGCGCTTTTTTCGGAAAAGATTGCGCTTTGACTCCCAACGACTGGAAGAAAAATCCGACACACAAATGGGCGAAAAGATAAAAAAAGAGACTGATGAGAAGCACCAGTCCCAAAAAATTCTCAGCCGAATCCGATTGCAATATCCCAAAAACAATACCGATAAAAAAACCCTGTACTGTTAGAAAAGAGACAAAATTCGAACC
Organism: Sulfuricurvum sp.; assembly: GCF_023250475.1. Classification (GTDB taxonomy): domain Bacteria; phylum Campylobacterota; class Campylobacteria; order Campylobacterales; family Sulfurimonadaceae; genus Sulfuricurvum. The sequence continues at coordinate 7,747 of NZ_JAHFAQ010000056.1, forward strand.
CCGCATATCTTCTTATCCTTATCTTTGCTGTCTATCCAAAAAAGCAGTCTTTATCCTAGCCGTACGAAGACGCGGATCAAAAATGTTCCATCAGACGTTTAAACAGCCCACCTAAACCGCTTTCTTTGGGATCTACGAGCACGTTTCGTTCCAGTTTTTTTGCGATACGCTTAACAATCTGTTCTAATTCATTTGTTGGGGTAGCCGTCGGGAAATCTCGGGAGAAAAGAGCTCTTTTTTTGACACTCATAGAGATCTTTGGGTCATTCGAAATCTGCCCGAGATAACTCAGTTTCAACCCTCCCCCGATGTTGGCTTGGGCAACTTTATGAATTTTATCAAACAGTGCCTCCGCCTCTTTTGCCGAGCGGACTTGATTCATAATCACATTAATCTCATCGCGCAGGCGCGATGTTACCTTAATCGTTGCATAGGCATCGGTAATTGCGGCGGGATCAGGAACCGTCACCACGATAACGTCATCACAGGCACGTAAAAAGAGTTGGATGTGCTCTCCGATACCTGCTCCCGTATCGATAATCATCACATCCAGATCATCGAGAACATTGGCTTGATCCATAAACCGCTCGAACAATCCGCCCGACGCGTATTTAAAAATCTCTTCGCCGCTTTCACCGGGGATTAAAACCAAATTCGGCTCTATCGGAACCAAAATCTCTTCGACGGTCGCTTCCCCTTTTAGGACGTGCAGAATATTTTTTTTGATTTTGACGTTAAACATAACATCAAGATTCGCCAACCCGATATCGGCATCGAATATCCCTACTTTCAACCCGTATTTTGCCATCACATAGGCCATATTTGAGCTGATCGTACTTTTTCCGACTCCCCCCTTACCGCTGGTAATCGCAATAAACCGGGTTTTTTTTGCTACCGCATTGCGGTTTTGATTAACGAGGGCTTCAAGTTTGGAAGCTTGGTGATTCATACACTCTCACCTCGGTTAAAACCGTTCATCAAACACTCAACCAAAAAGTCAGACGTTGCCACCACTAAATCTTCGGGAACTTCCTGCCCTACCGAGAAGTAGCTGATCGGTACTTTCGTCTCGTAAACAAGCGAAAAAATATTCCCGAAACCTCTGGTTTCATCGAGCTTTGTAAACATCATCGTGTCGATCCCGAGGGGTGCGAAATTCTCATAGGTCGCTTTGAGATCATCGTACTTGATTGAACTGGGCATTACCAGCACCACATCAACGGAGTAATCGGTACTGTTTTCCCGCAGACATTCATAAATCTTTTCGATTTTCCCTTTATCGTACGGAGAAGAGCCCATCGTATCGATCAAAATATAATCCGAATAGCGCAGCGCATTGAGGGCACTGGAGAACTCAGGGGGATCAACCACCGTCTCAATCCCCAGTTTCATCATCCGAGCGTACTGCATCAGCTGCTCAACCGCTCCGATGCGATAGGTATCGAGAACCACAAGCCCCACCTTGTATTTCTTCTCTAAAAGATACGAAAAGCGTGCGGCCAATTTAGCGATCGAAGTGGTTTTTCCGACACCCGTAGGCCCCACGAGCATGATTACTTTTTTGCTTCCCGGCTTCGGAGAGGTTTCCATCCGTACCGGTATCATTTTTCGCATCAATACTTGAAAGTAGCGTTTAACGGTCTCCGAACTCTCTCTCATTTTAGAGGGCATATGCTCCAGCGTGAGATGCATAATCTCATCCAAATGATCCTGATCCATTCCGCTCTCTTGCGCCAGACGATAAATTTCGGCGAATTCCGGAGGGATAGCGGCGGTCGTTTTCGGTGATTTTTCCGACCAAAACATGTTTTGGATCAGCTTGACTTTGTCTCCGAGTTTTTCAATCTCCTCTTTGATCCGTTTGAGATCTTCGCTCTCCCGAACCGGAGCATGGCGGGGAACCCGTTCCTCTTCGGTCACTTCGGCAATTTTAGAGATTTGTTTTGCGGCGGCAGAAATGTTATAGAGGACATCGCTGCTTTTTTGAGCCAACGGACGCTGTTTCATAAACGGCTCTTCAATCGGAGTCTTTGCTTTAGGGGAAGGAGCGGCATTCTCTTCGACGCCGACCACAATCTCGTACAGAGCACTTTTGCCGAGTGATTTTTTCTGTACTTCACGCGTTTCGATCAACATCGCTTCCTCGCCGACCTCCAACTGTGCTTTTTTAAGCGCTTCGGCAGGGGTGGCACCGCTAAATGTCAAGATTTTCATAGTATCTCCGTACGCTCTTATGAGCCAAACTTCCAAGCGGAATCGTCACACTGACCCGCTTATTCCAATGAGGATGGGGAATACTCAACTCTTTCGTCCGAATGGAGCGTTTCTCAAAGAATAGTATATCCAAGTCTAACGTCCTCGGCGCATTCGCAAAACTGCGACGGCGCCCAAAACGTTTTTCAATCCGCCAAATCAGCCGTAAAAGAGCTTTGGGTTCAAGTGACGTCGCGATCTCCATAACGGTATTTTCAAAATCAGACTGTTCCGTGTAGCCAAAGGGTGGATTGCGAAGAATTATACCGCTTCGAACAACCCTTAAAAGACTCATCCGCTGCATATAAAACCACAAATGATTCATCCGCCGCTTTACATCTCCGATATTTCCCCCTACTCCTAAAATCGCACGGTAACGGTAGCGACGAGAGGGGGAGAGGGTTTTGGGGAAATAATGATCGACATAGATACTATGCTTCTCATCCAGAACGCGGCGCAGAGGCATCGCTTACTCTTCTACCGCGCCTTGTTGCTGTGCTTGACGCATTGCATTGATTTCGCTGAGGATTTGCATCATTCCCATCATCGCCAAATGGTATCCGAAAGGGCCAAAACCGATAACCGACGAGGTACATACCGGAGCGGTCATACTTTTTTGGCGAAACTCTTCACGACGGTAGATGTTGCTGATATGCACTTCGATCGTCGGAAGGTTCACCGCACTGATCGCATCGCGGATAGCGATAGAGGTATGGGTATACGCTGCCGGATTGATAATAATTCCGTCTGCATCACCGTAGCACTCTTGAATACGGTCAACAATTTCGCCCTCTAAATTGCTTTGGTAAAACTCGATATCTACCCCATTTTGAGTTGCGACATCTTTCATCTGTGCATGGATTTGCTCTAAACGCATCGGTCCGTAGACTTGCTGTTCCCGAACCCCTAACATATTCAGATTCGGCCCTTGGATAACGACTATTTTCATTGATAAACCTTGATTAATGTTTTAAGGTATAGATTATAAGTGGTTCTATATTATAAGGAACTAAATTTCACTATCGCTTATATGCATTCCACCCGATTGCGCCCGTTTTCTTTTGCTCGATACAGTGATGAGTCCGCCCTATGTATCATACTCTCCTGCGTATCTCCGGGAGTAAAAATACTCACTCCGAATGAAGAGGTGATCGTTCCCGCATCGGCAAAATGAAGCTCTTCAACGGCCAAACGAAGTTTTTCGGCGACGTAAAGTGCTTTTTCCATATCAACATCCGGCAAAAGACAGACAAACTCTTCACCGCCCCAGCGTGCTAAAATATCTCCGGTACGGATCGTTTGCGAAAATACATGGGCTACCTCGATCAATACTTTGTCTCCGCTTTGGTGTCCATACGTATCATTAACCCGTTTAAAATGGTCTACATCCGCAATAATCAGACCAAACGTATGATTCTCATCCCAATGACGACGACGAATCATATTTTCAAATACCTCATTAAATTTATGCCGATTGAAGAGCTTAGTCAGCGGATCGGTAATGGAGAGGAGTTCTATCCGTTTCTTATCGCTGATATCGTGAAAAATAACCGTATAAGACAACGTGCCGTTCTCATCGTCATTCAAAGGGGTTACAACGGTATCAAACCATACCTCTTCCCCGTTTGCCAAGACGGCTTTGACTTCACCTGACCATTTTTGCTGACGCGCGATCGCATCACATATTTGGATCGTATCAAAATCAACCGAAACATCCCCAAATACCTGAGAGAGATACTCTCCGATCACACTCTCTTTTTTATATCCGAAAAACTCTAGAAACGCTTGAGTTGCTTCGACTATCCGACACTCTTCATCAATTTTGGTAATCAGAAGATTGGCATCGATAATCATTTTATCTCTGTGCAGTTCACAGTTGAGTTCGGAGATTTTTTCCATCTGGGATTGAAGGGTAAGCTTCAGTTCATGCAGATCGCTGATATCGTAAATCGATACCATCACTAGCCCCTCTTCAACAATATAAGGGGAGATCGTCACCTGAAGCTGCATATTAATCAGCAATGAGGTCGTGATTTTTGTGCGGGGTATTTCGATAAAACGGTTTTGCAATGATGCATCGTAAAAGGTGGGAGATGCTAAGCGCAACGTTGTCCGTATCTTCCGCGCAAAAACTTTGTAGTCGATCTGAGGATAAAAATCGTGAAGATTCTTACCGATCATTTCAGATGCCGGATGAGCCGTATTGATCTCTAGCCATTGATTCCAGTAACGGATTTCAAAACTTTCATCAATAACCATAACCCCTATTTCAAGGGCATCTAGAAGCACATTAGGATAAGGAATCGTAACCATCAGGCATATAACTCTTCGAGTTTACGATCGATAAGTTCTTTTAAACTTCCGATCATCCCGTCTTTCGTGAGGATAAAAATCTGTCCGTTGATGTTTTGATGCTGAAATTCCATCTCCGTGCTGATAATAATGATTCGATGGTAATTGATAATATCCTCTTGGCTAATCAGGGAATTGCCGTCCACCCGTTCTGTCGAAGGGACGAAGAACTGGACTTTGGTATTCAGTTCTTCCGTCAATCGGCTGATAATCGTCGCACTGAGAATATTGGTCAGTTCAATCACGGCGTCCAGAATATCCCCATCCGATGGCTTATCGACGTCATACAGATGATGCCCCAGATGCAATGCGGATTCTTCCGAAATAACAAAGAGGAACTCTCCGCTAAAGAGCCCTCCGAAAAGCTGTTTTGTCACATAGTTACGCTGATCGTTAGGTATCGTTTGCTGAATATAGCTATCCAGCCCCTCCATATCACTGATCATAATTTGGGGAATATGCATTTTTCCGAATGCTTCGAGCAAATCGGCAATACTCGCCGTTGCATTTCCCATTGCGATATTCATCAACTCCCGAAGCATATCAAGATGATCGTCTGTAAATCCGTTTTGTTGCATTCTTAACTCTTTATATGGAAAGTTGCTGCAATACAGACAACATTTTTTCGCTATTAATCGGCTTGGGAACCATCATTTTGGCGCCGGATTCGAGAACAGTAGACTGTGCTTGTGCTTGAATATCGGCCGATACAATAACAACTTGTGCTTTGGAATCAATTTTTATAATCTCTTTCAAGGCTTCATACCCGTCCATCACCGGCATAGTCAAGTCTAAAAAAACAGCGCTCGGTCTTTCCTGCTTAAATAATTCGACCGCGATCAGCCCGTTCTCCGCTTCTAAAATTTCAGCCATAGGCTCCAGTTCTTTAAGCGTTTTAATCAGAAATAAACGTGCTAATTTAGAGTCATCGACAACAAGTATTTTCAATATAATCCTTTTATATTTCCCTATTTTTTATTATAACGCATTACTCTTTAAGCGGACTATTTGAAATGTCTTTCAACCTCTCCTTAAGCAATAGTAAAAATTTTGATTCTAATTGCCAAAAAGTGAAATGGGTTGTATTCCCTATGATACAATTCTAGCCATTAAAAGAACTCTGGTACGTTTGGACATTACTGTATGAAAATATTATTAGCCGATACCCTTTTTACCGATGGGAATATACTCCGCGATTACGGTGTCGTGTTTGAGAAAACCATAATCGAAATCGTCCCGAATAATGAGCTGCGTTCCCGCTACGGTGAACAGTGTGTCGAGCTCGGCGAGGGTTCGGTGATTCTTCCGGGACTGATCAATCCCCATGTCCATCTCGAATTCAGTGCCAACCGATCCACTCTGACCTACGGTGAATTTATGCCGTGGCTCTCCAGCGTTATCGCATCCCGCGAAGAGCTGATCAACGAATGCGATGACGAGTGTACGACGCAGGCGATCAACATGATGCTCTCCAACGGTATCACGGCATTCGGAGCGGTAAGCTCGTACGGTTTTGATTTAAACCCCTGTTTT
>NZ_JAHFAQ010000057.1 GCF_023250475.1 Sulfuricurvum sp.
GAAGCCTACGATCGGATGCTCCATCAAAACACCATCGCTTTCCTCAATGTTTTTGAACAAAAAGCTGATTTTTCTCCGGTACCCTACCTGGTTTCAATTCCGGAAGAGATACGGACGCCACTGTTGGAAAATTTTCTTAAATTTTATAACGATTTGGATGCTGCCCGACAAATGATACGGCAGCAGATTGAACAGATTTTTGATCTCGATAGTCGTGATATTATCTTTTTTCTTCGCGGCCGTATTACAATACGTCACTACACCCCGCCAAAAAAATTTGCAGAAGGCGCAGACAAGCGATTCGCCGGTGAATCGATCGAAGATATGGAAGCGATGTACGGTTCCTATTTTCCCAATGGTGCATGGGAACATATCGAACCGATTTTGGGTGAAGTCATCGCTGAAAAATTAAATTTTTCTGTCATTGACAATCTCACCTTTACTCGAACATTTATCCCTGTCTTTCGTTCCATGATCGAAATTCTTTTGTTTGAAATCATTAAGCCGGAGGAGAGAAACAAAGTTGAAGGATTCAGCGGGTTCGTGTTGCGAGAGTACTTTCATAAAATCCTCCTTTATACGGCAAAAAATCTTTTACAATACATTGAAAATCGGGATAAAAACGCCGAAGCCTTTATTAAATATTTTGCCGATGAAGTCATTATTGATGTCAACGGAAACAAAATTCAAAAATACGCCATTACCGATTCTAAACAGCAAAAATGGAATTTCAGTGCCGTCGTTTCGGTGATGATGCAATACAAACAGGTAAAACTAAAAATTATTGCTCAAAAAGAGACCATACTCATTGCCGACAAAGAGGTTAACGAATGTCAAAATGAAGTAGCTGTTGAGAAAAACAACAAAGAAATTATCACCGAAAAATTAGCCGATTTGCAAGAAACACTTGCTGAAAATGATGCAGCGATCATACGGCTGAAAAATCAAACCGGAGCAACACCCGAAGAAAAAGTCTCTTTGAAATCACAGATCAATAGACTGAACTATCACCAAACCGAGCTTCTGGATTTAAAGAAAAAAACCTTTAATCAAATTGAACTCAGTAAAAATAAAATAGCCAATAAAATCAGTGAACTGACGCGACGCCAAAGAAAACTCGATTATGAGAAAAAAGCGTTACAAACTTATCTAGAACAAATGGCCGCAATTTTAGAAACGTACGAAACCGTTTCAGAAGCATTAGCAACCGTCTTAACCAAACGCTAACCGTTCGCTTATTCAAGATAAACGGTTACGATAATCCTCGTAGCCGAATTCGTGAACGAGTTCGAGATTCCCCTCTTTCGTCCAAATGGCGAGGGAGGGGAGTTTGATCCCGTTGAACGTCGTATTTTTGACAAACGTATAGTGAATTTGATCTTCGAAGATGATTTTGTCTCCTACTTGCAAAGGCTCATCAAACGAGTAATCCCCCATAATATCTCCGGCAAGACACGTATTGCCGCCGAAACGATACGTATACGCTTTCTCCCCCGCTTCTGCAGAACCTCTAACCATTGCACGATACGGCATTGCAAGAGTATCGGGCATGTGTGCTTCTGCTGACGTATCCAGAATCGCGATATCCATTCCGTTATGGACGATATCAAGAACCGATGCGACCAGCGGTCCTGTCTGCCACCCTACCGCTTCGCCCGGTTCCAAATAGACAGTGATGTCGTTGTGCCGTGCTTTAAATGCACGGATCACTTCAATCAGACGATCCACATCGTAATCGGCACGGGTGATATGGTGCCCTCCTCCGAAATTAACGTATTTCATCCCGGCAATGAACGAGCCGAATTTCTCTTCGAATGCTGCTAGAACGCCTTCTAACGCATCAACGTTTTGTTCACAGAGGGCGTGAAAATTAAGTCCGTCAAGTTTAGAGACTATAGATTCATCAAAATTCGCCAACGTCGTCCCTAAGCGGCTGTAGAGACCGCACGGATTATACAAATCGACGGGAGAGGAAGAATATTCGGGATTGACCCGTAAAGAAACCGATACATTCGGATTGATTGATTTGACACGCCCATAATAGCGTTGGAACTGCGCGGGAGAATTGAAAACAATATCATCCGATATACGTGCGATTTCATCGATATCTTCATCTTTGAACGCCGGAGAGTAGGTATGAACCTCTTTATTCATTTTCTCCCGTGCAAGCTTAGCTTCATGCAGGCCGCTGGCCGTACATCCGTGAAGGTATTCACTCACGAGGGGAAATGTCGACCACATCGCAAACCCTTTTAGAGCAAGGATAATCTTTGCTCCCGATTCTCGCTGAACACGTGCCATGATTTGCAAGTTTTTCTCTAAAAGAGCCTCTTCGCAGATATAACACGGTGTGTGGGGCAAAAGAGAGAAATCAATAGAGCTCATGGGAATTCCTATAAAGGGAGTTTTAATGACGTGATTGTAGCATAGAGTTATTTGGTGACAATCAGAAAGAGTTTTAATATCCTCTTTACTGCATTATTGATAGAATTTATGAGTTATTTTTTAAAAATTTGAATATCGTTATTTCCATTTACCAAAATAGGAAGAATATGAAGCATATAGAATTTTTAGGTATTAGCGGTACCAAATCTACTTCACAGGGGACAACCTGCTTAAGAGTTTCAAACCATTGTGTCATTGATGCCGGAAATCTGATTCAGGGGATGGGAGCTCATATTTATGATGTTGAACATATCTTTTTAACACACTCTCATTTAGACCACATCATAGATATCCCTTTTATTGCTGATTTATTCGTTATGAGACAAAATGCTCCCCTCAAAATATATGGACTCAAAAATACTCTCGATGATTTACGCCAGTTCATATTCAATAATCGAATTTGGCCCGATTTTGAACAAATAAGTCTCATCAACCACGATGATAAAGCGATCCAATTAATCGAACTCACCCTGCATGAGCGCTACAGGGTGGATGGGATTACCCTCACTCCCTTTAAAACCAACCACACCGATGGAAGCTGCGGATATATGATTGAGCATAATAAAAACGGGATTTTATTTACATCGGATACCTATAAATGCAAAGAAATATGGGAGATGATTGACACGCATCCTGCTATCCATTCACTCATTATCGATGTCTCTTTTCCCTCAAGCTATGAGAAGATCGCGCAGGAGAGCAAACATTTGACCCCGAAAATTCTCTCAGAAGAGTTACTGCAGTGCAAACGGCAAGATTTTCGTATTTTTCCTATGCACCTGAAACCTACGCTCGAAAATAGCATCAAAGAGGAACTTAAAGAATTTGGGATATTGGATAGAGGAGGACATGTATTGGAGAGCTTCGAGCGTCTCCCTTATGATCCTGACGCTCGAATCTTTTTAAATGAGAAATAAGTATAAAAGCTACTTATCTCCCTCGTCCGCCCGATTTTTTCGGTGAAGGTTTTTTAGTGTTGCCAAAGGCACTGCTTCGGGCTGAGGTATTGCCTTGAGCGGAAAGTTCATCTCGTGCAAGACGCGGTCCCCGTTTACCGACAAACTTCGGCTGAACAGGGGTTTTTTTACGCTTGTTACCGAATGCTCCAGCCGTTTTTTCTTTTTTCTCGCCCTCTTTTGAGAGGCTTTTTCCCCGTGTTTTGACCAATGCGCTATCCGCAGGGGGTTCAAATCCCGGAACCAAAATCGTCTCTACGTTTTTGCCCAACATCGTTATGATTTTTTTCCATGAAATATGTTCTGCGGAGGAGAGAAGCGTAATCGCGAGCCCTTCATTTCCCGCACGACCCGTCCGTCCGATTCGGTGAAGATAATCGGTACTGATATGGGGGATATCGTAATTGATCACGACATCCAATCCCTCTATATCCAAACCGCGCGCCGCAATGTCCGTTGCAACGAGAATACGGGCAGACCCTTCTCTAAACTCGCTAAGGGCACGATCTCGGGCACCGTGTTTTTTATCCCCGTGGATAACAACGTTTTTCAAACCGCTGGCGGTAAGTTCGCTGCTCACTTCATCGGCTTCGGCTTTGGTACGGGTAAAAACGAGCACCTGAGGATAGTTGTTAGAACCGATCAAATAAGAAAGGAGCTCTTTTTTACGCTCTTTTTCTACCGGATGAACCACTTGGCGCAATGTCATATCAGCCGCTTTAAGATTATCAATCTCAACTAACAGGGGTTTTTTGAGGATTTTTTCACTCAACTGTTTGACCGCACCTGTCATCGTTGCCGAAAAAAGCATGTTTTGTCGAGTGAGCGGAAGAAGATCAATAATCTGTCCCACTTCGCGGATAAATCCCATATCAAAAATCGTATCGGCTTCATCAAATACCAAAAATTCTATTCGAGACAATGGAACATGCCCTTGCTTGTTCAACTCAATCAAACGTCCGGGGGTAGCGACGATGATATCGACACCCTCGGACAGTTCTTTGGCCTGACGCGCCATATTGGCGCCGCCGTAAAGGGCAATACAGTTAAGCTCAAGCCCCTGTGCGTAAGATTCTATTGCGGAGGCAACCTGCGAAGCAAGCTCACGTGTCGGAACGATAACCAAGGCACGGGCGCTGGCTTGTTTGGAGTCAGAAGCCGCACTCAATCTTTGAATGATAGGCAAAGCAAACGCAGCCGTTTTACCCGTCCCAGTTTGTGCTGCTCCGAGAACATCACGCCCACGTAACACCAGCGGAATCACCTGTGTCTGAATCGGAGTCGGCTCGGTGTACCCTTTTTCAGCTAGAGTCTCGAGTAGATGGGAACTAAGCCCTAAAGTCGTAAATGACATAATAATATTACCTTTTTGGTATTTGTTAGTTAATTTTAACATTTTATCGCTTCAAACCTCCCATTTATGGACTGTTTTTTGCTACGATGTCGCTATCAGATTACAAGGGACAGAATTGAGAGCATTATTTGTGTTAGCCACTTCCATTACACTGACATGGGGGGCTTTGATTAGCGGGACTATTTTAGATAAAACAACGTCAAAACCGATAGCTAACGCTATCATCATTTCTCAAGGCAAAGAGTATCGCAGTGACTGTAAGGGTGAATATACAGTCCCCTCTTCTCCCATTTTAGGGGTACGCGCTGTCGGATACGAACGAAAGTTTTACAAAAGCGGCGGACAAATGTATTTGACCCCGTTCAATCCAAAAGCACTTTATCTCTCAAGTTTCGGTGCGACCAGCAGTAAAATCATGGGGAATGCGAAACATTTGATTGATACGACAGAAATCAATGCATTGGTGATCGACATGAAAATGGACCGCGGTCAAATCGCTTTTAAAACGTCCAATCCTATCGCCAACAGTATCGGCGCTCAGGATGTTATCCTCTTCAAAGATATCAAAAAATTTGTTTCCGATCTCCATAAAGAAGGGATCTATGTCATTGCGCGTATCGTCTCTTTTAAAGATACTCCGTATGTTACTGCTCATCCGGAAATGGGGGTTAGAACCAGCGACGGATCACTTTTTAAAGACAAAGAGGGGCTTTACTGGATCGACGCATCGCGCAAAGAGCCCCGTAATTACATCCTCAGCATCGCTGCCGAAGCCGCAGCGGCGGGTTTTGATGAAATTCAGTTTGACTATGTCCGTTTTCCTGATCGCAAAGGGGTAAAATTTTCGGTTGAAAACACACAGGCTGAGCGGGTAAAAGCGATTGCGGGATTCTTGGAGGCGGCACGTGAGAAACTCCTTCCCTATAATGTCTTTATCTCTGCCGATATTTTTGGATACGTCAGCTGGCATAATGCCGATATCGAAATCGGTCAACGTGTAGACGCCCTCTCCCCGTATGTGGATTATCTCTCCCCTATGCTCTACCCCTCAGGATTTAATGCGGGAATTCCGGGATATCCCGATCCGGTAAAAGCCAATTACGAAATCGTCAAACAATCGCTTGATAAAGCGCTTGAAAAATCAGGAACGTCTCCTCTCGCCTATCGCCCGTGGTTGCAGGCATTTCGTGATTATGCCTTCGACCGCCGTATATACGGGGCTAAAGAGATTCGAGAACAAATTGCTGCCAGCGAAGCTTTCGGAAGCTGTGGCTGGATTCTTTGGAACCCTCGTAATGTCTACAGTTCAGAAGGGCTAAAATAAAACATACCTAAATCTTTTTTTTCTAAAATTAACGGGTATAATTACTGATAATAGAATTAAGATATTATCAAAAATCTGACTGGGCATTATTATGATTGAAGCAGATATATTTATCGGTCGACAACCCATATTCGATAAAGAAGGCAAATGTGTATCCTATGAGCTTCTTTATCGAAGCACCCTTGACTCCAGCATTGCCGTCTTCTCGAACAATGCCAATGCTACGGCACGTGTCATTCTTAACCTTATTCATAATATTGGCCTATCTTCAATAATCGGCACTAAAATAGGGTATATTAATGTCGATGAGCAAATTATCCTCAGTGACGTCTTTTTATCTCTCCCTAAATCAAAATTTGTTTTCGAAATTTTAGAATACACAAAAGTTACTCCCGAAGTTATCGAAAGGGTACATCATCTGCATGAGTTAGGATATCGATTTGCATTGGATGATTTTTCCTGTGACAATGAAAATATCGAATATTTCAAATTGCTTTTTCCCTATGTTGATGTGATAAAAATAGATTTACTCGCGACTACCGATCTGACAATCGAAGCGATTGTTGATAAATTCAGGGCTCTCGATGTCAAATTATTGGCTGAGAAAGTAGAAAATTTAGAGATATTCGAACGATGTAAAAATGCCGGATTTGATTATTTTCAAGGCTATTTTTTTGAAAAACCGAGTATTATCAGCGGAACAAAAATTGAACCCTCGGTTGTCAATGCTATTGATGTTATTAATACCCTTTATGCAACAGCCGATATGAACATCATCTGTGAAAAATTTTCCTTATACCCGGAGCTTACCTTTAATCTCTTACGCTATATCAATTCTGCCGAATTTTCTTTTAGACAAGAAATCACAAGTATTAAACAGATACTCAATCTTTTGGGACCATCCAGACTTCGTTCATGGCTGGGACTCTTTTTATACTCCGGTATACATGAACAAATGTTTCAGGAAGCGATTGTCGATGCGGCCAGATTCCGCGCAAACATGATGAGAGAGCTCGTAAAAGCATTGGGTAAACCCGAACTCTCCGATGAAGCTTTTTTAACCGGAAGCCTCTCTCTGATTGATACGTATTTACACGTTGAGATGGCCAATATTATTGAAAAAATCCGACTGGATACGCTTATTACCGATGCGCTGCTAAAACGTGAAGGGTATTTTGGAAAGCTGTTACTGATTACCGAAAAACTTGAAAAAACCAAAAAAATAGAAACTCTGATTGAGAATTTGGCACCTAAAATACACCTGAGTACCGATCAGCTCTACCGAATTTACTCCAAAGCATACCATTCGACAATTGAACTTCATCCGTCATAATTTAAAATGCAACTAAAAATTAGCCTTTACATCCCCTTTTGCTTTAAAAAATTTCTAATAATAATGATACAATCATCACAATAAATTATTAAGCCAGAATCTTAATATAAAATTTTGCAGGGAAGAAAATGGACAAAGCCGAAATAAATAATAAAGTATTTTCGATTCACGATCAAACTCTTAGTACACTCAGAACCCTTTCAATTCCCCCTTTCCCTAGCAATTATGAAAAATATTTCAATGAAATTTTCAATGAACAAGCCGATCCGAACCTTTTAGAAGAGAGAAAAAAAACTGAAACGGCAATAGACAATGAGTTAAGCCGATACCTTGATATCGCCCATCGCAGTATTGCCTCTTTTGTCGAAACTCATGCCGATATTTCACACGTTGCGAAAATGCAAGAACGCTACATTAGCAAAGTATCGGATGATGGTATCGTACGATGTGCCAATTTTCTTGAAGGACTAAGCGAACTTGGTCAAAACATGTCCGTTGAACTCAAAAAAGCTCAAAGTAAAATTGATGAACTCCACAATGAACTGGAAGAAACGGTTTCCAAGCTTACTGTCGACGCACTCACCAAAGTGACAAATCGCAAAGGGCTGATCGATGATTTGAATAGCGCGATTCAAGCCGGAGTTGACAAAACACTTCCTATGGTTCTCCTTATGATTGATGCCGATAACTTTAAAATGATTAATGACCAGCACGGTCACTTGGCAGGAGATAAGGTACTCTATTTTTTTGCGCAAAGCATTAAATCCGTTATTCGCGGCGGAGATAAAGTGTATCGTTACGGAGGGGAAGAGTTTACTGTAGTGTTAAACCGATGCGACAGAGAACAGGCATTTATCTTAGCCGATAAAATTCGCTCCAAAATAGAACAAAGCGATCTGATTTATTCCGGTAAAACAATCAGGATAACCGTCAGTGTCGGAGCCACTTTGCACCATGCCGGTGATAGCTATGACGATTTTATCGGCCGAGCAGACGAGGCCTTGTACCGAGCTAAAAAAGAAGGGAAAAATCGTACCATCTTAATTGATTAAATATAAATCATTTTGTTCGGACATATTTAATGTACAATTCAATAAATTTCTCCGGTTTTGAGTATTATTTCAAGTTCATTATAAACATTCAAGGGTATTTTTGAGATTTTCATCGTTGAGCTTTTTTTATTCTCTTATTCCATTGTCTCTTTATGCGGCGGAATTACCTCCGCTAACTTCCCTAAATGAAGAGATGAGCTATACAGAACAACTGGCGACGCAAACCAATCAGAATATCGACTATCAGCCGTTTATTTTATCCGTATGGGAACAGAAAGATCTTATCCCTTTTGGAGTTCACACGCTAAAAGATGCCCTTATGCTTCTCCCGGGCATTGACATGATGGCCAATACGAACAACAATCGTACACCCGTCATCCGTGGCTCAAATCCCCTGGCCTACGGGCAGACAAAACTGGCCATTGACGGTGTCGTAGTTAATGATCGTTCAGCTGATACCTACACCGGTTATTTGGATTTTCCGATCGAACTTATACAAAGAATTGAAATAGTTCGTGGAGCGGGAAGCTTTATCGAAGGGGTAAACGGCTATTCGGGCTCTATCAATGTCATCACCTATGCCAAAGATGAAAATAAACTGCAAAATGGTGCCCTTTTCGGAAGCTTTGGAAGCGATAGCGCTCGACAAGCCGGATTTTGGTACACGCATCGTGCATCAAAGTGGAGACTCTCCAGTGATTTTTTCTATCAAAGCAACGATGCCCTCTCGCCTATTAAAGTCACCGATAAATACCACAAGGTAGGGTATGCTCCTCTAAACAGTGAACAAGTGGGCTTTGGACTCTCTTATTTCTACGATGATTTTTATCTCAAAGGGCGTTTTAACCATTTTACCACAGGGAGCGCTTTCGGTAATTTAAGTGCCTTACCGAATAGAGAAGGAGAACAAACCTTCCCCTCTTGGTATGTCGAAGGGGGCTACACCCATAAAGTTTCAAATGCGTTAACAATAAACGCCAAGGCAGGGATTATGGAAGACGGATGGGAAGAAGATTCCCGTTTGCTTCCTCCGGGAACCATCTATAATACCATCCCTTTTCCAAACGGATTTTGGGCCGATTTGAGTTTTGAAACACGGATGCTTTATGCCACTATTTCCGCAGACTATACCGGAATCAAAAATCATAAAATTACCGCAGGCTATACTCAAAAGTATGAAGACATTATTGATATGTCGACCGTCACAACGAATAAAAGCGGCGGATCTACCCTCGTCGATTATACGGTTACTGCCCCGTTTATTGATGCCGGATCAGCTTGTCGACACACCGATGAGTTTTATCTTAACGATACCATAGATATCAATAGCCAGATTGCCCTCTCCCTCAACCTAGGGGGAACCAAAGCTTCCAATCTAGACGTTGAACCTTATGCCCGAGCCGCTTTGGTTTATCAGCCTTACCGCCAACACATCGTCAAATTTATGGTTGGAAACAGTTTCAGACTCCCCTCTTTTCGAGAACTCTATTCTCAAAACAATCCACAGCAAATAGGGAATCCTAATCTTGAGGCTGAGCATGTAATCTCCTATGAAACGCAGTATCTTTATAAACCGACGGTAGACACTACGATTGGAGTTAATCTCTTTTATCTTCGAAATAAAGATCAAATCACACCGAACACCACGAATAAGATGTATCAAAACATCGGTGAACGGAATATTAAGGGCGTTGAAACAGAATTTCGGGGAAGCATCGGAGAAAATGACCTTACTTTTCTTTCCTATAGTTATATTCGAGGGGAAACGATTAAAGGAAACGAAACAACCGATTATCTTCCCTATGCATCAACTCATTTGCTTAAGGGGGGGCTGTCTTATGCTTTAACGCCTCAAATCAAGGCAGCTATTTTAGGACGTTACAGCAGTGAAAAAGAGCGACGGCCAAATGATTCACGAAAAAATTCGATGGAATCTTTCGCTTCATACGATCTGATTTTAGGTTGGGAAGATCCAAGCGGATTCTATATACAGGGTGCTTTGAAAAATGCGAACAATGCTATTTACCGTTATATAGCGCCACCTTCCACCTATCCGGATGATTACCCCATTGAGGGTAGAACATTTTGGATCAGAACAGGCTGGAAATTTTAATGCGTGTTCTTTTCCTTCTGATGGTTGGGTTCTTTGTTGCCCTTGCAGATGATACCTTTATATTAAATGCCCATATTCGTATGCTCCCAAAAATTATGGCGCTTGATACCCGTTTAACATTGAAAACGGATTCTTCGAAAGTTATCTTTGCCGTTGTGTACGATTCAAATCGAAAATCGGACGCCCAGTTTATTGCAGATGAGATTAACAAATTTCATAACGGAAAGGTTTCCAATATCCACTTTACCGCCGTCCCTTTCTCCCTCAATGAAATAATCGAGCGCAAAGATATTGCTTTCGTCTACGTCATTCAAAGATGCAACTCCAAATCGCTCAAAAAAATTGCCGCATGGGGAATCAGCAACTCTATTCCAACCTTTTCCTATGATGTTGCGGATTTAGACTCCGGCATATTAGGCTCGATTGCAATTGAGCGCTCCACGATCATTTACATCAATAAAAAGAGCCTGAAAGAAGGCAAATTTCATTTTGATGAGACCTTATATCAGATTGCGAGACTTATCGAATGAACCGTTTTATAAATGCCCGACTTTCAACCAAACTCTTTATGACGCTTGTCCTGGTAACGTTGATTATTTTCATCACGATTACTTTAGCCACTTTTTCAATTGTCCGGGATTTGACATTGACCTCCCAAAAGGAGAAAGCTTCTTTACTGATCGATACGGTTAGTCCGGCAGTGTCTCTCTCCCTCTTTTTAGGGATAAACGATTTAGGAAATAAGCTATCTGCCATTACCCAACGCAATGAAGTCATTGCATTAAAAATTTCCGATCTAAAAGGTAACATCTATCTGAACTATCGTCAACACGACTTTACTTCATCGTATCAAGCCATCAATATCACCGCAGATTTAATGGAGCCCTCCACGCTAAAGCCGATCGGTTCGATCACCCTTACCTATTCCGGTGAAGAATTTACCAAAACTATGGATCGTTTTTATACGCTATACGGTTGGATCACCATAAGTATCTTTAGTATTTTATGGCTTATGATGCTATGGATAAACCGTCTACTTCTCCCCATTACATTGATTGCCCATAAAGTACGGAACTTTAAACCCGGTAAAAAAATAACCTTTGATATCCCCTATGCCCAGCGTGAATTTACCCAGATTATCCACTCATTTGAAACGATGCAGGAGAGCGTTATTCAATACTCGGATGAAATTGAAGCGATCAACAAAAATCTTGAAATGAAGATTACAGAACAAACCCATAGAGCAACGCAACATTTATATTACGATAATCTCACTTCACTGCCAAACCGCATCAAACTACAAGAAGATCTTCTCGAAAAAGCTATCAATACGGTAGCGATTTTAAACATTGACGATTTTAAAGAGATCAATGACTTTTTCGGTATTGACGCCGGAGATTGGCTTTTAACCCAAATCGCCCATTGGCTCAGTGAGATGAAACTCAAGCCCTACCGTATCGGAGGAGATGAATTCGCATTTCGTTTAAAAGAGGGAAATTCACACATTGAATTTCAACACGATATAGAAATGCTCCTCTCGCTTCTCAGCGAAAAACTCTTTATGATTGCGGAAGAAACAGTCCACGTACGTGCGACGGTAGGAATTGCAGTTGAGAGCGATAAACCGTTGATCCATGCCGACGTTGCTCTCAATAAAGCGCGAAGTGCCAAACTTCCTTACTCGATATATGACCAATCGGAGGGGATTGAGCAGCAATATCAGGCCAATATTGCTATGTCAGCCCAAATTCGCCAAGCCTTGGTTGAACATCGGATTGTCTGCCAATATCAGCCTATCGTATCGTGTGCTGCCGGAAAAATAGAAAAATTTGAAACGTTGGTTCGAATACAAAACGAAGACGGATCTCTAATCGCCCCGTACGACTTTTTGCCGATTGCGCAAAAAACAAAGCTATATCACCATATTACACAGGAAGTTGTCTACCAAGCATGTCATTTATTTGCCGCACGGGATGAACAGTTTTCGATCAATTTATCGAGCAGTGATATGCTTGATGTTCGAACGGTTACCACCATTGAAAATATCCTGCGCCAAACCGGCACTGCCAATCGGGTTATTTTTGAAATTTTAGAATCCGAAGGGATTGAAAACTTTGATGAAGTTGCCTCCTTTATCACCCGTATGAAAGAATTAGGGGCAAAATTTGCCATAGATGATTTCGGAACCGGGTATTCCAATTTTGAAAATATTCTCAAGCTCAATGTCGATATATTAAAAATCGACGGTACATTGATCAAATCGATTAATGAAAACCCTCGCAATCGTATCGTTGTTGAAGCCATTGTCGATTTCGCCCATCGGATAGGAATTGATACCGTCGCTGAATTTGTCGCCTCTGAAGAGATTCTGCAAAACATTACCGATTTGGGCATCACCTACGCGCAGGGATTTCATACCGGTAAACCACTCTTTTTGAATCCAAAACTAATGTAACTTTTAATCCTAACCATGCTACAATTCGCAAATTTTTTACAAGGGCTGATCCATGTTAACCGATCGCGTCAATATACTCTCCGAATCGATTACCATTGCTATCTCTACGTTAGCGCAAGAACTTAAAGCACAAGGGAAAAATATTCTCAGCTTTTCCGCAGGCGAGCCCGATTTTGATACTCCGCAAGTGATCAAAGATGCCGCTATCAAAGCAATCAACGACGGTTTTACCAAATATACTGCGGTAGACGGTATCCCTGAGTTGAAAGCGGCCATCGCACTCAAACTCAAACGGGATAACAACCTCGACTATAAACCGAATCAAATCATTGCCAATAACGGAGCGAAACACTCCCTTTACAACCTTTTCGCCTGTACGATTCAATCAGGCGATGAAGTGATTATTCCGGCTCCGTATTGGGTAACGTATCCTGAACTGGTTATGTACTGCGGAGGGAGTGTTGTAGAGATTACAACCGATGACTCAAGCGGATTCAAAATTACACCCGAACAGCTGAAAAATGCCATTACGTCCAAAACGAAAATGCTTATCCTTACCTCGCCGTCCAATCCGACGGGTGCGGTCTATTCTCGTGAAGAGCTTACGGCTCTGGGGAAAGTGTTGGAAGGAACGGATATCATCGTAGCAAGTGATGAAATGTATGAAAAACTCATTTACGATGGAGAGTTCACCTCTGCCGCGGCGGTCAGTGATGATATGTATCAGCGTACCGTTACCATTAACGGTCTAAGCAAATCGGTTGCAATGA
>NZ_JAHFAQ010000058.1 GCF_023250475.1 Sulfuricurvum sp.
AGGGCATCGGCAATCTCTCCTGCCGCACGCTCTCCTTGAACCAATACATCCAATACGATCAACTTGGCCAACGGCCATCGCTGAGAGGCGACTCTTTGCATATCCTGCAATGCCGCTCCCGTTGCCGAAGTGATTAAAACAATACTTTGAGGGAATTTTGGAAAGCTTTTTTTGATTGAAGGATTAAAATATCCTTTGCCTTCCAGCTTCTGTTTAAGCTGCTCGAACGCTACCGCCAATGCACCCGCACCGTAGGGCTCGGCACTAAAGGCATTAATCTGATATTCCCCGCGTGGCTTATAAAGGCTTAGTGCCCCGTGCAGGATGATATGGGCCCCCTCTTCGAGAGAGAACTTCAGCCGGGCAGCGTTGCCCTTGAACATGACACATTTGATCGCTGATTCATTATCTTTGAGGGTGAAATAGATATGCCCGCTGCCGTGTTTGGTAACGCGGGAGAGTTCCCCCTCGACGCTGACAAATTCAAAAGAGGTTTCCAGGAGCGTCTTGATCTGCTCATTCAAAGAGGAGACACTGAGTGTAGAGGCCATAAAATTACTTTTTGCGGGCAATCATCAACGTCGAAATATCCATTGAAAAGCTTTTGGTATAGAGCATCTCAAATCCGGCTTCCTCAAGTTCACGCGCCATTTTTCCAACGGTCAAAAATCCTTCGATCGAATCGGGGAGATAGCGATACGCCTCGTAATTGTTAGAGATCAATCCGCCGATGCGGGGAAGGACATTATTCATGTACCAATCACGTACCTTTCCGAGCACTGATGGGTTTTCGTTTTTCATAAACTCTAATATAACAACCAATCCTCCCGGCTTAAGGACACGGTTAAATTCAAGAAGTCCCGCTTGGCGTTCGACAACGTTCCGAATGCCGTAAGAGATACTAACAATATCCGCGGATGTATTGTTCTTGGGTAATTCTGTTGCTGGGGCGATGTGAAACGACATCGTCGGAAATTTCTCGCGCCCGACACCGACCATCCCCTCACTCGGGTCAATTCCAACAATCTCATCGACCGCTATTCCCGCTTTATCCGCACGACGCTTCCAATATCCCATCATATCCCCTGTGCCACAGGCGACATCGACGATTGAATCAATATTTTTCGCAGAGCAATAACCAAACGCCAAATCGCACGCTTTGCGGCGCCAAAAGGTATCGACCCCCATACTGAGTACACGATTCGCACGGTCATACGTCGGAGCGATATCGTTAAACATCGATACGATTTTCTCTTGTTTGGTCATAATAGTTCCTATTTTTTCTTCATCCAAAGAATTATGTTATCGGAGATTTTAGCGCTAAGAACCTCAAAATCCTCTTGTATCGTCCCCATAGTTTGCGTTCCGCCTCCTATTTTTGGCGCAATGTAACTCAAATACCAGTCGCATACATCACGGCTTGCCTCCAGCATCGATCCACCCCCCTCAATCATAACCAAGGAATAACGATTGATACGCGCAAGTGAGGATTCAATATATACTACCCGATCGGGGACATCGAAAAGAGGAATCGTACGATCAAAGTGTGCTTCATGCGAATAGATAAGTACGTCCGGAGCTTTCCCATCGACTAATCTGGCATCCAGTCTCGGGCGATCCGCACGGACGGTATTACCCCCGATGACGATTAAATCGCACCGATCACGAAGAGCAT
Organism: Sulfuricurvum sp.; assembly: GCF_023250475.1. Taxonomy (GTDB): domain Bacteria; phylum Campylobacterota; class Campylobacteria; order Campylobacterales; family Sulfurimonadaceae; genus Sulfuricurvum. The sequence continues at coordinate 1,676 of NZ_JAHFAQ010000058.1, forward strand.
GAACATGCTCGCGCGAAGTAGCGGAGCTGATGGTTCCGTTGTCAATCGTCCCATCCAGTCGCTGTGCCCATTTAAAAAAAACAAAAGGGTTTTTCTGCCACCGAATAAAAGGTTCCAGTAATTTTTTCCCCTCCTCTTCTTTAATCCCAAAAGTACATTCAACCCCTGAACTTTTCAAAATATCGGCTCCCCCGGCAGCATCGGGATTGGGGTCCTTACAACTGATAGAGAGAGATTTGATTCCCAAATCACGGATCAAGAGCGCGCACGATGGAGTTTTTCCGCTGTGGGAACACGGTTCCAGCGTTACCGCCATCGATACCGAAGCAAAAATTCCATTATGATGGCTACGGAGGTAATCGTGTATGCGGTGGGAATCATGACAATCAGCTATTGTGTTATCGCCGGAGAGAATCGTGTAGGCATCCCGCAGCGCGTAGACTTCGGCATGAGGTCCGCCTGCGGCTTTATGTGCGCCGACAGAGAGGATCACGCCCCGTTGGGAAACACATGCTGCACCGACGGAAGGATTGGGAAAAGTAAGTAGTTGATACTCCCACGCCGCATTAAGGGCAAGGGTCATAGCGCGGTTAGCAGTTGCGGTATTCATTACCACTCGAAGTAAGTTCTAGCCTTGCTGATGGAGCGGAAAGGGATTCTTTGTTCACCGTTTTCTTTGGTCATCAAAATGATTTCGTCGTTTTCAACGCTGATCACTTCCCCTTCAAATTTCTCTTTTGAGATGGTACTCAATAAGGCCTTTTCACCTACCGACTGAATAAAATGATCCAATGTTTTGAGTTTACGCTCAATCCCTGGGCTGCTCACTTCCAAGCGGTACTCACCGCTTACCGGTGAGGTTACGTCCAGCAAGGGGTTGATAAGATGGGTCAGTTCAGCGCATTGATTGAGTGTGACACCGCCGGGAGCGGTAACACTTACACGAAAAATCGTATTTTCATTTTCGTTGAAAACCGCTGTATCGTACAAAGACAAGCCGATCGATTCGACCATTTTTTTGATATCACTTTCAAGACTCATCTTTTTTCTCCTTGGCGATTTGGGCGAACAACGCCTCGATGTTTTGGCTTCGTTTAAGGGTATCGTCAAAGACGAAAGTCATGCGAGGACTGCGAAACCACCCTTGATCTTTCATACAATGCTCTTCAATGATAGGACGGGCTTTTTCGAGCAGTTTCATAAATACTGCTTGCTCTTGCGGCGTATAATCGTGCGGATCAAGATAGACTTTCGCATCACTGCGCCCGCGTGAACAATGGACATCGATAACATCCACTTCACGCACACGCGCATCGGAGAGCTGGGAGATCGCTTCAGGAATCAACTCTTTGAGAATTGACTCTGTACGTTTGATTTTAATTTGTGCCGGTGTCACAGGGATACTTTAGTCTCGATTTTTTTGAAGGTTTCGATCACGTCACCCACTTTGACATCGGTGTAACCGTTGAGGACAACACCACAATCCATCCCTTTACCAACCTCTTTAACATCGTCTTTAAAGCGTCGAAGAGAGGTAAGATCACCCTCATGGATAACGACACCCTCACGAATAACGCGAACCATTCCGCCGCGTACGAGTTTACCGTCAACAACCACACATCCTGCGATGGTTCCTGCACCTTTAGGCATAGGGAACGTATCACGGACTTCGGCTTGTCCCGTATTCTCTTCACGGAATTGTGGTGCCATCATACCGCCGAGCAACAATTTAACATCGTCGATCAACTGATAAATGATAGAGTAGGTTTTGATCTCTACACCCATCTGTTTTGCCATCGCATTAACATTACCCGTAGGACGTACGTTAAATCCGAGTAGCGCACAGTTTTCACTGTTGTTGACCAAGGCAATATCATTTTCGGTGATTCCACCGACACCGCTAGAGATAACTTCGACTTTTACCTCTTCGTTACGCAACTCTGCAAGAGCCGATTTAATCGCTTCGAGAGATCCGTGAACGTCGGTTTTAAGAACCACTTTAAGGGCTTTGATACGACCTTCGGCAATCAACGATGTCAGATCGTCAAACGATGCTTTGGTACTCAATGAAAGTTCGCGGTGACGATCATACTCAGCACGTTTTTGTGCTACTTCACGCGCTTCACGATCACTCTCCATCGCCATCATCACTTCACCCGATGGCGGTACGTCACTGAGTCCTACAACAACGGCTGTTTGACTCGGTCCGATTTGCTGAAGCTGTACTTTACGGTCGTTGATCAACGCTCTAACACGTCCATAAGCGCCGCCGCACACAATGTTGTCTCCAACGCGGAGAGTTCCGTTTTGAACGATAACGGTAGCAACCGGTCCACGCCCTTTCTCAAGAGTACTCTCGACAACTACCGCTTTTGCCATAACATCAGGGTTTGCTTTAAGTTCCAATACTTCGGATTGGAGCAAGATCGCTTCTAAAAGCTCATCAATACCGGTCATAGCTTTAGCCGATACGCCGACGAACTCGACATCTCCGCCCCACTCGGTAGGATTGAGACCCAGTTCGGCCATTTGCGCTTTAACCATATCCGGATTAGCTCCGGGTTTATCCATCTTGTTGACCGCAACGATTACCGGTACTTTTGCATCTTGCGCATGTTTTACCGATTCGCGTGTCTGAGGTTTAACCCCATCATCCGCCGCAACGACGATAACGATAATATCGGTAAGCTGAGCCCCGCGTGAACGCATCGCACTAAACGCTTCGTGTCCCGGAGTATCCAAGAACGTGATTAATTTACCTTTTTGCTCTACCGAGTATGCACCGATGTGCTGGGTGATTCCCCCTGCTTCTCCGTGTGCCACTTTGGCATTACGAATCGCATCAAGAAGGGATGTTTTACCATGGTCGACATGCCCCATAATAGTGATGACCGGAGGGCGTTCAACCGCGCCTTCACTGGATTCGTGCTCTTCATCGTACGCAGTTTCAAGATTAAAGGCGTCTTTCGGATCGATGGTAGTCACTTCGACACCAAACTCACTCGCCAAAATTTCAATTTCATCTTTGCCCAAAAAGTCATTTTTGGTCACCATCATTCCAAGGTCAAAAAGGACTTTAATAACCGCAGAAATACTCTGCCCTACTTTTTCGGCAAATTCATAAACACGAACGTCTTCCGCAATTTCAACATGGGTAATGACTTCGTCTTCTTTCGCATCACGTGTATATTTTTTACGCGCTTCACGAGAAACTTGTCGAGGTTTATTGCGATTGGCACCCTGCTTTTTACCCGCATTACGCCCAATCGGTTTTTTCTCTTTCGGTTTTTGTTCCTCTTCAGGCTCTACTTTTGAACCCATATCATTCAAATCCATTAATACGATTTGATTCTCTTCGTAGTCCATAGAGATATCGGAGATCCCGCCGCCGAAAATATCAAGACGAACCCCTTGATCTTTTTTCTGAACCGGAGAATTAGAGTTTTGGGCTTTTTTGGCACGCTTGGCTTCCAACTCTCGTTGCGCCTGCTCACTCAACTTTCCGTAGCTAGAGATAGAAATATTCTCTTGACGTACCGGAGCAACAAAATCCTCTTCTTGAGGACGTTTTTTCTTGACGATTTTCAATCCTGAACGCTTTGGTGCTTCCGGCTCGACTACCAATGGCTCATCCGATGGTTCATCTTTGACTTCAGCTGCCGTTACTACCGCAGGAGCACTCTCTACTTGAGGAGCTGCAACAACCGGAGTTTCTTCAGCCGGGGCAGTTTTAGGGGAAGACTTGGGCGCGCTGGCTTCAGCAGACGCCCCGCTCATGATATAGTTCATGATTTGCTCAGCTTCTTCGATCGAAACCGAACTTGAGGCAGTTTTTACATTTAGCCCCATTGCAGCTGCTTTGTCTACTACCTCTTTTGAATTGATACCAAGCTCTTTGGCAATTTCATGAACTCTAACTTTATCCATCATTAACGATGATCTCCTTTAACCGATTCATTAGCTCTACGCTAGCGCCGCTTTTGCATTGACGGGACAACTGACCCGGAGTTTTCTTGTGGTCGATACAGGATTGACACACATAAAAACTTCTCCCTACATTTGCGTAGGGTTCCAATAATCCATTTCGACATTGAAGGCGCAAAAGTTCGCCCTGCGCAAAGCGCTCACGACAAACCACGCACATGCGTATAGGCTGATGTAACTTTTGCGCCATTATATCCAATACTTTCTTTTATTTTCATTGTTTAGCGCCAAAGAGGCAAAGCCCCCTCAGCTACGTTAACCCTGTGTTCTCTTAGTCAGAGAGCCCACCCTTGGCTTTTTAGCGTTCGACAACCAAACCGTCATTATCGAAGCCTAAAATTTTCACTTCGAAATCGGTAAATTCCGATTTAAACTTATCGGCCAACATTTGAGCGTCCTGGTCGTACACCATATTAAAAAAAGTCGATCCGCTCCCCGAGAGGGTCGACATAAGCGCTCCGTTATCGTACGCCATTTTTTGGACGGCAAAAAGTTCAGGTAACATTTTCATCCGTACTTTTTGGTGAAAACGATCTTGGGTAGCCAAACGGAGCATTTCCCAATCTTCGTTAAAAAATGCCCCTACCGTCACCGCTGTGTGGGAGAGATTGAATACCGCATTCTCTTTGCTGTACGACTTGGGAAGAGTCGTGCGGGATTTAGCCGTCGAAATCGGCTTGTTCGGAATAACAACTACCGCTTTGAGATAATCGGGAAGGTGTTTTTGCTGAGAAAAAACCTTTTGTTTCTCTACCATCGCCGCATTGAATCCTCCCATTACCGCCGGAGTAATATTATCGGGATGACTTTCATATACAAGGGCATGATTGAGGATACGGCGCTTGGAGACCTTTACCCCCGCAGCCTCATGGGCGCAACTGATTGCACTCACAATGACCGCAGATGAACTGCCCAAACCGCGCGACATCGGAATTTGATTATAAAATGTAAATTTAAAATTTTGCCGTTTTTGGGTAAGACGCCGGTAATGTTCGTTAAAAATACTGACGAACAGATTATTCCCTTTTAGGCGAGGGTTGTTTTCCCCTTCCCCTTTGATGGAAACAGCAAAAAATCGCGACGGAACCAATTCTACTTGGTTACGCAGATCAACAGCAAGCCCCAATGAATCAAATCCGGGTCCTAAATTCGCACTCGTTGCGGGTACACTAACGAACAAATAATTTCCTTATCCTACGGCATCAATCCCATAATAAGGGAGATTGTCCGAATCAAATTTTTCTACGTCGATATTTTCGGGAAGGCTAAAAGCTATCAACTCGGGCTAGTCGATCGGTTCTAACTCGATTGTTGTCCTATTTTTAACAAAATAGAGCTTTCCAACTGCTTTGATGGGGCTGTTTTGGTTAAAAAAGAATGCGTCTGTGGCCAAAAGGGGGATTTTTAACGTAATACTTAACGTTTTAAGAAACAAATAGGTGACTTTGATCCCCATAAAACTTCCGGGCCCTTTGGCATAGATAAACGTTCTAAAGGAATAACGCTTCAGTAATGACTCGAAAATCTCAGCCAATACATCCGAGCTCATCCCCTCCGATCGAATCTCCTCGACCAAGATGCCCTCCTTGTAAATGCCGACAAGGATAGGTGAACTAAGGGCTATGACAAGAGCGTCATGCATACGCTTTTGCCAACTCTTTTGACTCCGCGTGTGCTAGCTCAACAATTTCATAATTTGCAGGATCTTTGAGAAGTTCCAGCGTCAATTTGTGATTGAGGTCATGGCTTCCGGCGAACGCTTCGTAATTGCCGATAAAATTCATCCCTATCAGCGACATATCACCGATGGCATCCAGGATTTTGTGGCGAACGAATTCGTCACCAAACCGAAGCCCCTCGGGATTAAGTACTTTTTTGTCATCCAGAACGACCGCATTTTCCAAACTTCCGCCCAGTGCAAGTCCTTTGGAACGGAGGTATTGTACTTCGTGAACAAAGCCGAACGTTCGTGCGCGTGCAATCTCTTTTTTGTAATTCTCTTTGGTAAACGACAAAACATAGCTTTGTTTGTCGATCACGGGATGGGAAAATTTAATCGTAAAATCGTAATTCATATCATTGGAGGGGATCAGTTTGACGTATTTGTCCCCCTCCTGAACCGTAACCTCTTTTTTGATCCGCATAATTTTTTTCGGAGTATCCTGCGGAATAACTCCCGCTTCTTCAATCAGCATACAAAAACTCATGGATGAGCCGTCCATCACGGGAATTTCATCGGCATCCACAATGACGCGGAGATTATCGATACCGTACGCATAGATCGCCGAGAGCATGTGCTCAATCGTCGAAATCGTCACCCCTTCGCGTCCGATAACGGTTGCCATTTTTGTATCGACAACGTTTGCAGGGATCAGCGGTATCGATACTCCGGCATCGCTGCGGTAGAAAATGATACCGCTGTTAACACCCAGCGGCTCAAGCCGCAGTTTAACGGGAGAACCTCGGTGCAATCCGATACCTACGAGTTCAACACTTTTACCTATCGTTGTCTGCATCATGTTCAGTGTTTCCCTCGCTCTTCTACTTATGCCGCAATTATACCGTGTTTCAGCGTTGGTTAATAATAACCTTGGCGTTATCAATGGCGCCAGTAATGTTGTCAGCTATCCATTTGCTGTCCATCCACTCCTCGGGACGAACTTCAATCCCTTGAACCAAAATACCGAAATGGAGGTGATCTCCCATCGCATAGCCGCTCAAACCTGTCTTAGCGATCTCTTGAGCCATCCCCGCGGTATCACCCTCTTGCACGTGTACTTCCGAACAATGCCCATAAAGGGTGTAGAGTCCGAATCCGTGATCGATGATAGGGAGATTCCCGTAAATTCCGTTAGGTTTGGAAAAAACAACTTTTCCGCCGTTCGATGATGTAATCGATCCCATTGCAACGCTTGCCAAATCAAGTCCCATATGATAGGCTTGAGAAATATTTTGTTGTCCTTTGTAGCTGTAAATACGGTGATCTCCGAAATCCGCTACTTTTTGACCGTTCACCAACGGATAAAACGGTACGGGATTAAATTCGGTAATCATCGTATTGGAGACTTTTGAGGTAATGTCATGGATAATTTTTTCATTATCGGCACGTACCTTTTCATTAATGATACGGAACTGCTCCAATCGGTCATCGACTCCGGCCGTCTGCTCGTAGGTATTTGCCAATTCGGCAATTTTTCCATCCAAAAACTGATCGCTAAGTTCAATATTTGAAACACGGTAGAGATGATCTTTTAAACGAAGCGGTACTGCATTTCGTGCTTCATTCCCCGCTTTATCCCGTGCAACAACCGTCGCAGAAAAGGAAGCTTCCTGTACCGGCCAAGCGACCAAAGATGCGTAATATCCCTGTTTCATAAACGGTTGCGCGATAAACGTTTTTCCAAAATTCGTTTCAACTTTCAGACTCTGCAAATTGGCGTCTTCGGCTTTGAAGATAACAATCGCCGATCCCCCTTTTTGAATTTTATACGAGTTGGCAATAATAGCGAGCACCGGACGACGCTGATCAATGATAAGTGTCATCTCTTGTTTATAGGTATTTCCCATAAATAAGCCCCATAGACTATTATCCGTTGCTTCTATTTTAAGAACGATGGACGTTGCTTCTACTCTTCGTACCCCTTTCGGCGGGAGAATATCAAAACTTTTTTTCATCTCATGCGAAGGTGTATGCTCATCAACGACAACCCACTCATCGTGAGGAGTTGAAATCGTTGCTTTAAAGGACTTCAATCCGCTCGCATCCTCAACGTTCACGTGAATAGGATCTTGAAAGTTCCAATACCCCTCTTGAGAGAGGGTCACTTTAGGATCTTCCCGTTCAAAAATCGGCGAAAATGCCATAAATCCAAGAGCACTTAACACCACTACTACTATTATCCATCCGACTATTCCCGAACCGTTACGGCCTCTTCTCACTCCAACTCCTTTGTTATCATCATCATCATATTTTGGACAAGCTCATTATGATTTTCCTGTTTTGAATGCATTCCGGCACGTTTGGCATGTCCGCCGCCGCCGAATTTTGCCATTATGGCTGCGGCATTAAGTACCCCATCCGTTCGAAGGGATAGCTTAACTTCCCCGCAAGAAAGCCGCATTATCATTAACGCAGCCTGAACGGTGCGCATACCCAATGCTTCATCCAGTATCCGTTTGCACTCGGAAACAGTGGCTCCGGTCTCTTCCATCATCGAAAGCGAAACCTCAAAAAAAGCCACTCGCCCGTCACACAAAAGCTTCATCTCTTTCAGCAGTGCACCGCGTATTCTCAGCGATGCAAGAGAGCCTCTGCCATAAAGCCAGCCGACACATACGGCATGATCCGCACCCAGTTCTATCAAAGCATGTGCCATGGCAAACGTTTTGGCACTGCACTCGGGTACGCTAAAACATTTAGAATCATCAAGCAGCCCCGCATAAAGCGCTGTCGCCATTTTACCATTGATTTTTATACCGTTGGCAACAAAATAGTCATATACAACCTCGGTCGTACTGATTGCAGAGGGATCAACCAAATTATCGGTTCCGTAAAAATCGTTACTAAGATGGTGATCTATGTTAATGAGCGGCAGCTCTTTCTCTATCCCGAGCCGACGATAACTGCCGCAATCAAAACTGATCATACAGTCGGCACTTTCGGGGAAGCGGTCGGTTATCTTGTCAAACCACGGTAAAAAGGCAAGATTTGGGTCTAGCTCGGCTGCAACACAAAACAGAGTGACTTTTTTTTGGTTTCGAAGAAGATGGGAGTAAAAAGCACACGCCGAGCCGAGCGAATCGGCATCGGGATTTTTGTGCGCTATCAAAACGATATGGTTGGCGGATTCACTGAGAGATAAAGGCATTAAAAACTCATTCAATTGCTACAAATGCCGAGATTATAACATTTAACTCCTCGATTACTCGATTACGCTTTTAAGGACTCCCTCAAAATCTTTCTGTGCCTGTACTAAAACCTCTTTAGACTCAGCATCATCCACACGGGCGCTGCTCATCCAATTATACACCCCGGGGAATCCCATCACGATCTCACCCGCATCTTTTTTCTTATAGACCATCAGTGTGCACGGAGCGAAAGCTGCCGCTTCAGGGCGGGTTTTTGCTACTGTATAAATGACTTTGAGTTTACAGATGGAGTAGGTATCGTAAAAACTAAACGGACTCTCTTCGCCGTTTTCACTCAGCATAAACTGATAGTCGGTAAAGTTGGAAAGGACGAATCCGGCCGGTTTAAGCCCCTCTTCAATCATCATCTCTGCATCGTCTTTATCGCTCTGCCAGTTTTTGATATCGGTTGCTTTCACAAAACGGCTTAGAAGTTTCCCCTCAGCAGGCAACGACGTTTTGCTCATCGTGTGCTTTGCGTTAGGGAGAACGGTGTTCAATGTTAAAAACACCTCTTTTTCGATTATAGCAAATTCAGGGGCTTTAAATCCGGCGATTTTTTTCATCGCGTCGGCGCTCAATACCGATACATGCAAATCGTTCTCCCCTTTACGCTGATAGATACCTACCCCCATCGGGACAAAGATACCGCCATCAGGATGAGATTTAACAAGAGATGCCGCCTGCTTTTTCGGAATGACCGTCATCAGGTTAAACACCGCAAAATCGCTTTGACCGAATTGTTTCGTAAACGGTCCCGTCATCTCAGTATTCGCAGAAATAACAAATCCGTTTCCTTCAAATGCTTTTTCGATCATCGTCGGAGTAATTTTTCCGTCCGTATTCGGGGTGCTAAAAAGGTGCAAGTCACCGCCGAAAAGGGATAGAAATCCCGCTAAAATCACAATTAAAAAATGTCTCATTTTTGACTCCTAAGGTTGAATGTAAAATGCGCCGTCATGCGCACGTTCTATAACTTCTGCAATACCGGCACTCACAATCTCCACATCCTCAATCAAAGAGGAAGCGGGAATTTTCTTGGTCTCCATCGTGTTACCGCAGGCAACGAATTCGACACCGTATTGCTGCAATGCACGAACACGTACGGCAATCTCTTTTTCATCTTTGAGCAGGGTACGGATACCGTGATAGTAAGCGACAATCCGAATATGGACTTTTTCCGGCCCGTAAAATTTCAAGACGTTGTTGGCCGTACTGAGTCCGTGGTTGATCGACTCGTCATCCCCGTGACTGATCCCCATGACCACTTCACGGGGATTCTCCATGGTGGGAATCGGTTCGGAAAGTTTAATATCTGCCGTTACGATTGCGGAAGACAAAAGGATCATTGATACTAAGCGTTTCATTTTTCTTCCCACTCCAACATTCGATACGCCGCTTCAACATTTCCACGATGCATCGTCTCATACATCCGCAGGGATTTGAACGGTTCCATTGTCACCGTATTAATCGTCTCCTCAATACTTTGTCCCGCGTCAATAGCCGTACGAATCTCGGTACGCATTCGGGTCAGATACTCGTACGTCATTTTCATCGCCTCTTTATCGGTACGGTATCCATGCCCTCCGACAATCGTTGTCGCGCCCCATCTATTTAATGTTTCCAATGCGTCGATCCATCCATTGATATCTCCCCCTTTAAGCGAGAGGACACGATCATTAAAAACCAGGTCTCCGGCGAAAAGGGTTTTGATTTTAGGGACAAAAACGACCAGATCTTTATCGCTGTGTGCCCGTCGCTTCATCATATGAAGCTCTATGCTCTGATTGCCTACAGTGATATTTTGATCCGATCCGATCCGTACGCCGGGCAGCGTCGGAACGGTCTTGGCATACGCTTCTGGGGAGATATGGGTTTGCATTCGTGTCGGAACATGCATGTCCGCATTGTGCTCAAAATCGTCTGAACCCAAAACCTTAACTCCCATTTGAGCAAAAAAACCGTTTCCGAGCCAATGATCGTCATGAACATGGGTATTGATAACAAGGGAAACAGGAAGCGGTTTGATTTTCTGTATCGCGTTGTATGCCGATTCGGCATACGCGTACGAAGAGCCGCTGTCGATAACAACATAGCTCGTTGACGTATCAAGATAGCAGGTGTTGAGCATATTGCCGTTATTGGTCGTATTCATCACCTCAGGCTCACCGAAAAAACAGATCACCTCAGGGGTGAGCCGTTTTGGGGTCAAAGGTAACTCATACGCGCCCGTGATCGAAACCAGAGCCAATAACGTCAATATCAATCGCATCGGTTATCCCTTAGAACAGGTAGTTAACTTCTACCCGAAGTTCATTGTTGGAAGTATCGTTGCCGATCCCCTCAGATGCACCAGCCGTTGTATTCCCAGCAATAGTACGAACAATATCGTTATTCTGAACCATATAGCGGGTTTTAAGTTCTAACCCTTTAACCGCCGGAACCGCATATTTAGCATCGATATTCCATTGGTGGGTATCACCGTTCCCGTAATAACGGTCAGTTTGCCCTTGATAGCCGACTTTGGTCGTATCGCGGTTGTAATAGCTGTAACTGACAAGGGCACTGAGCCCCTGAACAACTGCGTTAAAATCGTAATCAAACTGTGCTTTATAGGATTTAGTATTCGCATTCCAATCGGTTTGTGTCATAGAACGGGTATACCCGTCCGTCGGGAATCCGCGCCATGGAGCGATTAAATCACCGTCGCTGCCCGTATGAGAATACGCAAGTAACAATTTGGCCGGACCATAGTTAGTAACTGCACGAAGGGCATACATGTAGGTATCAACGTTATTGTCGCTATCCCCTTTAAGTTGTACTTTCGACGTTCCGCCGCTCGGTGATGTTGACGTAACGGCACCCGTTGCATACGGAGAGGTACCGTCTTTCGGAGTGATAATATCTCCCGCCCCTTTGTCAAACTGCTGCATATAGCGTGCACCCAAGGTAAGACCGACATCCCCGAATTTCAATTTATAGTTGGCTTCGAGCATTCCTTGATCGACAATATCATTCCAATGCATTCCCCACGCCTGAAGTTCAAGGGAGTCAATTGATTTGTTTTTCGCCCCCAAAACAACTACAGCGGGTGCAGAGTCATTCCCGTACAAAAGCTGATCGCTATTCGTGATATTTGCTGTTACATTATAATGGGTGCGATAATAGTTTTTAATCGCATCGGGAGTATCACCCGTATCGGCCATCGAACCGAAATAGGTCATACCGCGTTCT
>NZ_JAHFAQ010000151.1 GCF_023250475.1 Sulfuricurvum sp.
TGTAAATTAAAAAGTGCTGCTGCCCCATCGACGTGAGTTGCGGTTGATGGGATATGACAAAAATCTGATAACGTGAGGAAAGATGACGCAATACTTTTGCCACACTCATCGACTCTTCTCCGCTCAAATTGGCATCAATCTCATCGAGCATCAACACTCCACCGCTTCCTTGCATGCTCTCAACTCCTAAAGCAAGCAGTGCTAAACGAAGACGGTTAAACTCACCGGAACTAAGCTTATCCAATTTGGTTCCCGACAAGCCCAATACCGCTTTATCGGATCCCGAGCCGTGCATTGGGGACGATTCCAATTCCAAAGTCGCTTCACGAAGATAAAGCATTCCCAAATACCCGTTAAGTCTTTGTAAAATATCATCTAAAACGGCATGTCGAGCTGAAGACAACGCTTGCGCACTCGTCTCCAATAACGTTTTTAAATGGGAAATCTGCTTGATCAAATCACTTTTTGAGTGTTCAATCGTCTCATACGATTCCAGCTCTTGTGCTTTTGTATCACGGTACACTAATGCCTCTTCAACACTTCCGTAACGGCGCTTCAGCTCGGAAATTTGCTCGATCCGATCCAATACCGATTCGACTGAAACCTCTTCCAACTCTTCCATCCGCTCCAATGAACTCTCAAAAATATTACGAAGCTCATTCATCGCATCGTCAAAAAAAGCACTCTCGACTTCCAAAAGATTCAACGCGGATGAAACATGCGATTCATTGGAAAATATCGATTGAGCCTGCGTGATGACACTCTCGATTTTCTCTTTCTTAGAGAGTTGCTTTTTGATAAGGTTCAGCTCTTCATCCTCACCGATTCGGGGCTTGATCGCATCAATTTTCCCGATTTCGTAGAGAGCGAATTCTTTGAGTTCTGCAAGGTGTTTCTCTTTCTCTTCAATGGTTCGAAGCTCGTCGGATAATATTTTGAATTCGCTAAAAGCTTTAGCATGATCTTCCAATAAAAGTGAAAATTCCGGCTTTTCCACCCCTATTCGCTCATCAATCATTTTCAAAATATTGGAGGGTTCAAAGTCGCTGTAGTCTTTGAGGCTTAAATGACGCAGATAGTGAGAGCTTATCGCCTCCATTGAACTTTTAGAGGTACTTTGGTTGTTGATAAAATAGCGTGTTTTCTCTTTTTTAACATGGCGAAATATGTTGATGGATTCATTTTGAAGCCCATAACGCTCTTCATCGATATCCCAGGCAACACTTGATTCGCAAATATGCGCGTCAACATTATCCAGCCCCACCGAAGCCAGTATTGAACGCATAAGGATCGATTTACCGCTTCCGCTGGGTCCCGTAAAGACGACTAATCCTGGATGAAACTCAAGATCAGCTTCTTTAAACGTCAAAAATTCTTTTAAATAGAATCTCTCTATCACTGATTAATTCCCCCACCCTAATTTCTCTTTGAGCACTTCAAAATAGTTAAACTCTTTACGATGAATCAAGTGCGCTGCACCGGCCGCTAGTTTAATATGGACAGTGTCACTCTCACTGATTTCGACTAAGTCCTGACCGTCCACAATGACCAATGCACTGGCATCGGGTGTTTTAATCTCAATTTCAAAATGTCCCGGCAAAACGACGGGGCGCTGAGTCAGAGAGTGAGGGCATATCGGAGTAAGTGCAAAAACTTGCGTGAGAGGAAACAGCACGGGTCCGCCCGCAGAGAGATTATAGGCAGTTGAGCCCGTCGGGGTTGAGATGACAACGCCATCACCGTAATAGGTGTTAAAACTCCGTCCGTCAACATACGTCTCCAAACGGATCATTTTTGCGATAGAGGGACGGGTAAGGACAATGTCGTTAAACGCAAAGATCTCACTTTCACCATTGGGAGTGACAATGGTTGCTTGCAGAATCGCCCGCTTATCGATGCGATATTCTCCCCCTATCATCTTGTCAATAAACGATTCCAGTTCGGCAAAATCAAGATCGGCTAAAAATCCCAGCTTTCCGGCATGTATTCCTAAAACGGGTAGCTGATACCGATACGAACGGCGAACGGCAGAGATAAGGGTACCGTCACCTCCGATGGTCACCAAAAAATCGCTGTTTTGACACATCATATCAAACGGCTGTCCCATGACATCAATCATTCCGCCGCTGATGTTGTCGATGATTACCTCAATCCCGTGTGATTCAAAAATCCGCTTTGCTTCAAAGAACATCTCTTTAAGTTCAGGAGTTGAGGGGCGAAGGAGCATTCCGACACGTCTAATATTAGTTAATTTCAATATTTCGCCCCTTTTTCTTTGTTTTCTATTATAGCTAACTTCACTCCAAGGACAAAATTTTAGTGCAATTTGTAATATTCCAGCGCAATCCCCTCACGCAGCCCGTCATCGATGATAATCGCTTCATCCGCCCCAACTGCTTCATATATAGCGGTTACCATTAAAATTCCTGTAATAATGAGATTCTCACGCCCCACGCCGACATAACGTCTCCGTTCAACCTCATCCATCGCTAGAAGTGCGTCATAAACACTATAGCAATCCGAAAGTGTTAAGTGATATCCGTTGACTTTTTTCGGATCATAGCTTTCATAATCCATGCCGTTGAGATAAGCGGCAATGGTGGTCGGAGTCCCTGCGGTCAAGATCAGCGGCTCGGATCGATGAGAGAAGGTCTCTTGCAGTGCAATTTTAAAAGATTGCATCTTGTCATCCGGCTGATTCAATCCGGCTTCGCTCAGAGTCACTATCCCGAAATTGAGACTGAGCGTTTCTATCTGCGAATCGCAGTATCGGGTCAGTTCCGTCGAACCGCCCCCAATATCTGCAAGGAGAAAGGATGCAGGTTCGATACCCAGTATTCTAAGTCTATTACGCACAGCATCGAGAGTCAAAATCGCCTCTTTTTCTCCGTCAATAATATCAAAACGGATACCGCTAGCTTGTGCGATTAGAGCGAGCGTTTCATCTGCATTGGAAGCTATCCTCATCGCTGCGGTCGTATAGGCTCTGATCGGCTGAGCCGTAAAATCAATGATGTGCTTCGCTTCATTGATGGCATTTATAATACGCCCTATGGCAGGTTCACCGATACGGTGTGTCTGATGAAGCCCTTCAGCAGTACGAACAATTTTCTCAAAACTTTTCCCCCATCGTTTCCCGTCAAATTCAATGAAACGGAGGGTATTGGAACCTAAATCGATCGCTACCATTTAGCTCAATGCCGTGATATCATCGATTCGCATCGCCGGTGTCCAGGATTCGGATGAACTTTGTTCGGGTATTTCCAGTTCCAATGGTGATTCGTATAATAATTTAAAATAATTACATACACTTCGAATCCCCTCATCCATTCCAAAAATTTCTGTATAGTGACGAATACCGTATTCAATACTCTCCTGAGGAGCTTTAAATTGTATTTTTTGCTCCAGCTGTACACAATACGCTTGTGCCATCACTCCGGCCATAGCTTTATATTTATCCCGTATTCCAAAAAAAGGTTCAAAAACTTCCAAGGTTTCATGCGCACTTCCGGTAGAAGCAAACCGTTGTGCATTATCAACGATACTATTCCATTGACGTTCAAGTAACTGAGCTTCCGGGGTTTCATACAAAAGCGGATACGAACTGAGATACGAGAAAGCATTGGGGAGATCATTGGACGCAATTGCCTGATAAAAGAGGTGTTTTATCCGTATGGTTTCATCCATCTCCTGTGCTTCTTTGGCATAATCGGGAAAAGATACGAGGATTTTACACGCTTTTCTTGCCATCGGATAGTCACCGTTCGTATACGCTTTTTGTGCTTGAATATAAAGGATATCCCCATATTCCATTGTTGAAGCGTATTCTGAAAATTCTTTTAAAAACGGGTACATTTTAATGAGTCCGAAAAATTTTACATAATCATGTTGTGAAAGTATTTTTTTCATATAGATATACATTTTACGCTGCTCAAAGAGTTGCTGTATCAGTGCAGTTTTATCGGATATTCCACGATAAGGCGCCAGTAAAGTCTTAGCTTGTTCCTCGCCGTTAGGCAATAAAATCAACTCTTGAACTTTAAAAAATACTTTTTTCCACTGTAATTCCATTTTTCGATACAGTTCGGACTCTTGGAAAACCGGATATTGTTTGGCTAACGAATAGGCTAAAGGGAGTCGTCCTATTTTAATATAGTTTTGAAACATTCCGTATTTTTCATAGGCATTGAGCAGTTGATTAATAACTCCTCTCTTTTTAAGGATTCCGATGAAAGGGGAAAAGAGTTCTTTTGCCTTCTCCCGTTCATTTTCTTCAAGATACGCACGCCCTTTTGTGATAACATCCGCCCAGATTTTTTCACCCAATTCATAGGGCTTGGAATAC
>NZ_JAHFAQ010000152.1 GCF_023250475.1 Sulfuricurvum sp.
AGAGGGGGAAACGCCCGGTCCCATTCCGAACCCGGAAGCTAAGACCCTCATCGCTCATAATACTGCATCTTTCAGGTGTGGAAACGTAGGTCGCCGCCTGGCCTCAGATTTCTTCTTCTTCTTTAATACAACCCTCATTTTTTAATCAATCTTCCTTAACCCTATTTATTTTCACAAAAATTGACAAATACATTTCTACACGCTAAAATCTAGTACTTTATTTTTAGAGGTTAGATATGGTTAGAATACTCACAATATTGTTTTTTCTATTTTCTCTTGCATTGAGCGCTATCAATATTAACAGAGCCAGTTCTGCACAATTGCAGTCTCTGAACGGAATCGGACCGACAAAAGCGCAAGAAATACTTAAATATCGCAAAACGCACGGCAGTTTTAATACGGTCGATGAGTTGGTAAACGTAAAAGGTATCGGGCCTAAAACGTTGATTAAATTGAAGCCCCACGTGAGTGTTCGTTAAGGGATATAGATTTTATCGATCATTTCTTGGTACTCGCTGCAGGGGTTGCTGTCTGCTGTGATACCGCCACCGCTTTTATAAATAAAATTTCCCTCATTATTTTCAATGAATCGGATAGCTACGGCACTGTAAAGATTTAACCCGTCAAAGTGACCGAACACCCCCGTAAAATAGCCTCGATCATATTCTTCTATCTCTTTAATAATATCAACGGTTTTTCGTTTTGGTGTTCCGCTGATACTTCCTGCGGGCAAGAGTGCGGATATCAGACTTCCGGCATTCTTTCGCCAATTTTCATCCACTGTACCGCAGATATGTGAACTTACTTGATGAAGCTTTTTGCTTCCGGCATTAATAGTGGTTATGTAACGAAACTTTTCAACACGTATCTCTTTGGCTACGATCCCCAAATCATTGCGAAGCAGATCAACGATCATAGTATGTTCGGCAAACTCTTTTGGATCATTCAGTATGGTCTCAATAGCATTGGGAACCGATGCATCAATGGTCCCTTTCATCGGGTACGTGTGTATCGTATTTCCTTCTATTGTGATAAACGGCTCAGGAGAGAAGCAGACGAATCTATCTTTGATACGAAGTTTATACGGAGCATGTGCCATTGCATAGATCTCTGTGAGCGTGTAATCAGATGTAAGCGGTGTAGGTTGGGTCAAATTCAGCAGATAGGTGTTGCCGTTTCGGATATGCTCTTGAACCTCTTCAAATTTTTGCCGGTAGTGCTCTAGCGGGATAGGGAAGAAGAGTGGTTTATGCGGATTATTGTTCTGATCCGGCAGACTGTTAAACGAAAACTCTATATCGTGTAAAGAGAGCTCATCTACTCTGTAGCAATGGAAGTGCTCGCCGGTGAAATCGGTATAAAAAAGAGAGGGAACTCCGGATGCGACGAGTTCACTGAAGTGTTCAACCATTAAGCAATAAGGGCTTTGAGAACCGCCATGCGGATCGCTACACCGTTACGTACCTGTTCTAGAACTTTACATCGAGGGTCTTTAAGCATCATGTCGTCGATATCGATATTACGATGCACGGGACCCGGATGGAGAAGGATTAAATCGCGTTTACCGATAAGCTCTTGGGTAATGCAAAAATCGCTGGCGTAGTCTTTGAGTGAACCGTAAGTTTGATGGGAATGGCGTTCCGTTTGGGTACGCAGGGACATAATCGCATCGACATTATCGATGACATCATGGAGATTATGGGTCGTTTTGAGATTGGTATCGGGGAGAAAATGAGGTGGTGCAATCAGGGTAATATCCATCCCGAAACGGGTAAGCAGTTCAATATTACTGTTGGCAACACGGGAGTTTTTGATATCGCCGACGATGGCTATTTTTTTCCCTTTTATATCTCCGAAGTGACGGCGGAGGGTGAAAAGATCCAGCAATGCTTGGGTAGGATGGGCATGAGCGCCGTCTCCTGCATTGATAATTGAGGCGTTGGTATGTTCTGCAAGGATATTCGGAACTCCGGCATGGGAATGGCGCACGATCATCGCGTGAGGCCCCATAGCGTCAAGATTGGCCGCCGTATCAACGAGACTTTCCCCTTTTTGGGTAGAGCTTTTTTGAACATCGAGATGAACGACCTCCGCACCGAGACGCTTAGCGGCAATTTCAAAAGAACTTTTGGTGCGGGTCGAATTTTCGAAAAAGAGGGTAATAATAATTTTCTCTTTGAGAATAGGGTCAAACTGCCCTTGGAGATAATGGTCTGCATCGTGTAAAACCTGAAGAATTTGTTCGGTTGTAAAATCATCTGTGCGTATCAGGTGTTTCATGCTCTCTCCTCGTTTAGTAGTGAAATTGTATCTAAAAGTGCTTTGGCTATGGCATCGATCTCTTTATCGATTCGGTAGATGGTTTGAAACCGATGGTTTAGGTAAGGTAGCGATGTGGTTTCGAATGTTGTATCGGTATCACGACAGTTTAAGCCCCATATAAAGGGGATTTCAGCATTTTCAAGTGCTTTGATACTGAGTAGCGTATCGTTGATACAGCCGAGATTGCAGTGGGTTACGAGGAGGGTTACGGCATTAAAGTATCGGGGAAGATCGATCATCATGGTTTGTTCGTCAATCGGAACCATTAGTCCGCCGGCCCCTTCGATAATGACAATATCGCACAGCGTTTCGATTTTGGCTAACGCTGTGCTAAACAATGCCAAATCGATCTGCTTTCCTTCATTGGCTACATACGGGGCCGCGGGAAGAGGCAATTGAAGAGTAACGATATCGTCCAATGACAATATTGAAAGCTCCGGGTTAAAGGACAAAGCACTCTGATAAAGCTCATTCCCGTCATTCGGTATGGCTATGACACCGGTTTCAACCGGTTTGTATACTCCGACGCGGTAACCTAGTCGCGAAAACGCTTCTATCAGCCGTTTGGAGGTATACGTCTTGCCGATATTGGTGTTGGTCGCAGTTACGAAAATTCGTTTAGACAAGGAGAGAGCCTTTTAGGTTATAATTGTCTAATTTTAATATAGGTTTGATGATGAATCGCTTTGAAGAGTTTATTACCCGTATCGTTCAACAAGTTGGGAAAAAAGAGGGGGCGATCAGCCCGATAATGGTTAACTCCGCATCATTCGGCTATGGCAACAGTGAGACAGGGGAGGGGATATTCGAAGGGTCTGTAAAAAAACCGCTTTATGCCCGTGTTGGAAATCCGACTTCGGCTCATCTTGAGCAGATTTTGGCTTCCATGGACGGAGGAATCGGTGCAGTTGCCGCTTCGTCGGGAATGGGGGCCATCGCGATGGCAACGCTCAGCCTCTTACGTGCCGGAGATGAGATTATCAGCATCGGCGGATTATTCGGCGGAACCTATTCGTATTTTTCCGAAACATTGAGTCGCTTTGGGATTACCACCCATTTCTTTGATGTGGATGCATTAGATGCCATTGAAGAAGCGATTAATACCGCGACGAAAATACTCTTTTTAGAGAGTGTCGGCAATCCGAATATGCGGCTTCCGGATATTAAAAAAATAGCGGATATTGCAAAAGCTCACGGGGTGGTATTGATGGTGGATAATACGATTACGCCGCTCAGTGTCGTACCGATAGCATTAGGGGCAGATATCGTTGTTTATTCCACGACCAAAATAATTACCGGAAATGCATCATCTCTGGGTGGTGCTGTTATTTTCCGCGCTATTTCTGAGGGTGAGGATAAATTGAAAGGTGACCGATATCGTGATATTCATCCGTTCATCAATAAGATGGGAGCAACGGCACTGATAGCGAATGCGAAAAAACGGGCATTGCGCGATTTCGGGATGTCGGCCAACGGATTCGGAAGCTATTTGACGATGTTGGGATTGGAGACATTGCCGCTACGGATGGACCGGATTGTTACAACGGTGGAGACGGTAGCCAAAGGGTTATCCGAGAGAGGATTTGACGTGTCTCATCCTTGTTTACCGCATCATCCGCATCATGAACGCTATTTGAATCAATTTTCCAATGGATGCGGAACGATTTTTACGATTGATTTAGGGACCAAAGAGAGAGCTTTTGAATTTCTCAATCATTCTAAATTGATTACGATTACGGCAAATATCGGTGACAGCCGTACTTTGGGGCTTCATATGGCTTCAACAATTTACCGTGATTTTGATGAGGAGACTAAAGAGTTTTTGGGAATTACCCCCGGACTTATCCGTATTTCAATCGGCTTGGAAAGTGCTGAAGCGATTCTCGATGATTTCACTAACGCGGCAAAAATTTAAAAAGATTCGGTATAGTTAAATTATGGCGACAAAACATGAGCATTCAACACAGTTAGAGAGT
>NZ_JAHFAQ010000059.1 GCF_023250475.1 Sulfuricurvum sp.
GTTTCGCAGAGTTGGATCCCTACATTCAATAGCAGATTTTAATTGAGGCGAAATACGCCCGCTACGTAGAAAAACAGAGTGATGATATCGAGCGGATGTCGAAGATGCTCCATATCGCCATCCCTGAAAATTTTGATTTCAAATCGGTTTCGGGTCTCTCCAACGAGATTGTGGATAAACTCTACAAATTCAATCCGCCGACACTGCAAGCCGCATCGCAAATCAGCGGAATTACCCCCGCCGCACTCGACATTCTTCATATTTATATCAAAATGGCTCAACGCAAAAACTAAAGGATATTACACTTATGCGCTATTTCTATTATGTCCATACGGGGCACCGTATCGGTTTGGATCGTTTTCACCGTGCCGTTGCCATTGTCAACGAACTTCAAAAAGAGATCGATATTACATTGCTTTGTTCCGATTTTCGGATCGCTGCGGAAGCCAAAGAGTACGGAATCAAGCGAGCCGTAGGTGTGGATCTCGTCCGTAATATTCCCCAAATTGCCCAGCATGGCGATAAGATGATTTTCGACTCTGCGGAGATCAATTCGGTTTTATTGGACGATATGACTCAATTTTTCTCTACATTTATCCGCATCAGCGACGATCCTTCGGAGATAAAACACGATAAAGAGTTTTTAATTTCTCCGTATCTGCATGGGGAGAATATTTGTAATGCAACAGTGGTGAATGAACGCTATTTTGAGACGCTCCCTAAAACGATCCCTTTGGCACTTTTTTTCGGGGATGACGATTACGAAAAAGATTTGGAGAGACAGCAAGAGGTATTTAAACCGCTTAATCTGGAATTGTTGATGGGGTTCTACCATTTTCTAGGATATGAAAACAGCTTGAAAGAAAGTTTTACTGCCATTCATGAGACTGAAGAGTACGATGAGGTTATTCGTCGAAGTGAAATTTTGATAAGCGCATCGCCGCAAGCGGTACTTCAAAACTTAGCTGCGGGGGGAAAACCGATTTACATCCAACGTCCTGACTACGACAAAAATTTTATCCCGTTATTTAAAGTGTTTTCGATCCCGATTGTGGAAGAAATTACTTTAGAATGTCTTATGCATGGGATAAATTCGGTAGTATCAAATAACTATCACGCAGTCGAAAAAAGTAACACTAAAGTAATCGAATTTATAAGTAAAACTTTCGATTTAGTGAAACTTAAACCTTTTTAACTTATGATTGGGAGTTAAATTTCCAAATTAAGTGAGATGATAATGATGGATGAAAGCAGAAGAGGGTTTATCGGTAAAGCCTTTGGTGCCGTCGCCGCTGTCGGAGGTATTGCCTCTCTCATCGCGATGAAGAAGACGTGGGACCCGCTTCCTAGCGTCATGTCTGCCGGTTTTACTACGGTGGATGTGTCCGGCTTGGAAGCCAATAAATTAGAAATCGCCGTATGGCGGGGTAAACCGGTGTTTATTCTCAAATACAGCGCTGATATGAAACCGACAGATGGCAGAAGCGTCAAAATCGGTGACAGTTACTTTTCAGTCATGATCGGGCTATGTACTCACCTTGGCTGTATCCCTGGTTATGAAGGGGATAAAAAATTGTTTAAATGCGCCTGTCACGGTGGCGAATATAGTCCTGATGGCGTAAATACCTTCGGACCTCCACCTCGTCCGCTTGACATTCCTCCGTTCAAACTTGACGGTGTTACCCTGGTTTTGGGTGAAGAAGGGCCGGAATATAAAAAAATGACGGCAAAAGTTTAAGGGGGGCTAGATGGCAGAATTTAAAAAAGCAGACTCGATGCTCGAGTGGTTCGACCAGCGTTTAGGTGTCGTCAACTTTGCAAAAGTGATGATGACAGAATATTGGATTCCGAAAAATATTAACTTTTTGTGGGCGATGGGTGTTTTATTAACAGTTTTGTTCACGTTCTTGGTTGTTTCAGGAATTTTCCTTTTGATGTACTACAAACCGGATGCTAATATGGCATTTGACAGTGTTAACTACACGATTATGCAGGAAGTTGCATACGGTTGGTTATTCCGTCACATTCACGCAGTGGGTGCTTCGGTAGTGTTCTTGATTATCTACATCCATATGTTTACCGGTATCTATTACGGTTCGTATAAAAAAGGGCGTGAGATGATCTGGATCTCAGGGATGCTTTTGTTTATGCTTTTCTCTGCAGAAGGGTTTAGCGGATATATGCTTCCATGGGGACAAATGTCATACTGGGCTGCATACGTAATTACTGAAATTTTTGGCGGTATTCCATTTATCGGCGACGATTTGGTAGTTTGGATTCGCGGTAACTTCTATGTAGCGGATGCAACCTTGACCCGTTTCTTCATGCTTCACGTATTGTTGATTCCGTTGGCGATTATCGGTGCGATCGTATTTCACTTTTACGCACTTCGATTTCCGCACGTTAACAATGAAGCAGGAGAATTTTTCGATTTTGATGTGGAAGCAAAAAAATATCTTGCAGGAAATAAAAAACACTCTAAAGTTATCCCTTTTTGGCCGGTATTTTTGTCCAAAGACGTTTTTGTTTTGGGTGTATTTTTAATTTTCTTTTTCTACTTGGTTTTCTTCCATTACGGTTTTGCAATGGATCCGATCAACTTTGATAAAGCTAACGGCCTTAAAACTCCGGCTCACATCTATCCTGAGTGGTATTTCTTGTGGAGTTACGAAGTATTACGCGGTTGGTTCTTTGAAATTGCCGGTATTTCGGGTAAAGATCTAGGATTGATGGCATTTGGTTTTGCAAATATCATTTTCCTTGTAATGCCATGGTTGGATCGTTCACCGGTCGTTAAACCTGCCAATCAGCGTCCGTATTTTAAATACTGGTTTTGGTTGATGATTGCCGATTTGATGGTCTTGACCGAGTTCGGTAAATTACCTCCGACGGGACCGAATGCATGGGTAGGTTTTGGTGCGTCATTGACGTTCCTTGTACTATTTATTGCATTACCGTTTATTACAAAAGCCGAAGCAGCGAAAGTGAAGGGTAAAAAATGAAAGAATTTAAAATTTTAGCCGTCCTTGTTGCTCTTGTCGGCATTACATATTATGGAATTGAGCCGTATGCACACAGCGTTATGCATCCGGCAGTTGCTCCGGCTGACTTCACTTTCCAAGATGTCAAAAACGTTGATACGTCACTTGCGGGTAACGTTGAAAACGGAAAAGTTCTTGTAGAAGCAAACTGTATTGCGTGTCATGCGATTGAAAAAGCGGGCCATCCTGCTATGATGCCGAATGCGGATGCAGCGGCAAGTTATGGTGTTGTTCCGCCGGATTTAAGTCAAGCCGGACGTATCTATGATAAAAACTACTTGGCGAATTTCATTTTTGATCCGGTAACGGCAATGCACGTACAGCAAAAGTACAACCCTGAAAGCGGGAAAGCATTCCCTATGCCGTCATACAATTGGATGAGCCCTCAGGATATTATGGACGTGGTTGCTTATTTGCAGTCGGTAGCTCCAAAAGTTGCTGACAATGTTGAAGGTCATAAATCTACCTTTGAAGCAGCATGCGGACGATGTCACAATATGCAATACGCAGGTATTGAAGCAACAACTCCGGCCAGTGTTATTAAAGAACACATGGGGGCAAATCCTCCTGACTTGTCACAGTACATCAAAAGCCGTGGTGAGCACTACCTACACAGCTTTATTAATGACCCGCAAGTATTGCTCAAGGGTACTTCTATGCCACGTGTCGGTTTGACCGAAAAAGCACAGGAAGAAGTTATTGCGTATATGGAAGAGGTCGGCGATTCGAAAAAAGCGGAACGTGAGAGTCTTGGAGTATGGGTAATCCTCTATTCGGTTATATTTGCAATCTTGGCCTATTTGTGGAAACGCAAAATCTGGTCAGAAGTTCACTAAGGAGTAATGGATGAAAATAGTTAAAATTCTAGCATTGTCGGCACTTCTTAGTGCCGGTGCAATGGCAGATGAGACATTGGCTAATAATATGAGTCAAATGGAAAGCGGCCTTAGTAATGTACAAAAAGGGTTCTTGTATAACACTCCGGCATTGATTAAAACCGGTGTGAGTGATATTCACAAAGCCAATGCTCTTTTCCACAACATGGAAGATACAAAAAAATATCTTCCAAAAGATAAACAACATATGAGCAATATCGCTTTCAATGCATCAAAACGCATTGACAGTGCGAGCGATGATATGATCAAAGCTTTGGACAAAAAACAATTTTCCAAAGCACACCAATCGTATTCCGAGATCGTCAACGCGTGTACTGCATGTCATGCAGTAGTTCGCGGCTGGTAAAAGATAATCCCCTTTGGGGATTTCTCTCCTCTAATTCTTTCAATAAATAAAACTCAAAACAACTTTTAGGTACTATCGCGCATTGCTCCTAACCATAGGAATTTTCAAGGATAGTCGTGTTAATAGATAGCTATGGCAGAACCGTCGATTATTTACGGGTTTCGGTAACGGAACGGTGTAATTTTCGGTGCCAGTACTGTATGCCCGAAAAACCTTTTTCATGGGTACCGAAAGAGAATCTGCTCAGCTTTGAAGAGCTGTTT
The DNA here is from genome assembly GCF_023250475.1 of Sulfuricurvum sp. GTDB lineage: Bacteria > Campylobacterota > Campylobacteria > Campylobacterales > Sulfurimonadaceae > Sulfuricurvum. Next base: position 4,547 of record NZ_JAHFAQ010000059.1, read on the forward strand.
GAATTTATCAAAGTGGCCATCGACGAAGGGGTAAAAAAAATCCGCATTACCGGCGGTGAGCCGCTTCTTCGTGAAAATCTCGATACGTTTATCAAAATGATTTACGATTATAAAAACGATATTGATTTGGCAATGACCACCAATGCTTTTTTGCTCAAAGGCTCAGCTCAAAAACTTTACGATGCGGGATTGAGACGTCTCAATGTTTCGATCGATTCTCTAAAACCCGAAGTGGCTGAAATGATTGCCAAAAAAGATGTACTCCGACAAGTCCTTGAAGGGGTAGAAGAGGCACTTAAAGTAGGGCTGAAAGTCAAGGTCAATATGGTTCCGATGAAGGGGCTAAACGACAGCGAAGTGCTTGATGTCTTAGAGTATTGTAAAGAGCGGGGGATGGTTGTCCGTTTTATCGAGTACATGGAAAACGTTCATGCCGAAGTCAATATCAAGGGGATGCAGAGTCCAGAGCTTCTTTCCATTGTCGGAGATCGTTATACCTATGAAGATGAGGGCTTTGACGGCCATTCACCGTCTCATTATTATAAACTCGAAGGCGGATACGAGTTTGGGATTATCGAACCGCATAAAGACGATTTTTGTACCAAATGTAACCGTATCCGTCTTACAGCAGAGGGGAACTTGATTCCGTGTCTCTATTTCGATGAAGCGATGTCGATCCGAGATGCCGTACGTCGAGGCGATATCAAAGAGGCGGCGTTGGTACTCAAAGAGGTGATCCGAACCAAACCCGAAAAGAATCGCTGGAGTGAAGGAGACGCTGAGCTCTCTACCCGTGCATTTTATGAAACGGGGGGGTAAAGAATGCTCTATTTGGTAGAACATTTTTACTCGGTTCAAGGAGAGGGGAAATACACGGGGGTACCGTCACTGTTTTTTCGCTTCGGGGGGTGTAATCTCAAATGTGAAGGGTTCGGATGCACTGAGAGTGCACCGGACGGATCGATGATTCTTGGGTGTGATACCGTTTATGCGGTCGACCGTCGGGCTTTCGGTGAGTTATGGCAGGAGATCGAAGAGCTACAGACATTGATTTGGATTATGAACGGCTACCGACTGCCGCCGCACGTAGATGTGGTGCTGACCGGCGGGGAACCTCTGATTTATGCCAACGAACCGATTTTTGTCGAATTTATCGAGTATCTGATTGCCCAAGGGCATCGGGTGACCTTTGAAACCAATGCGTCGATAGCTCCCGATTTTAATCGTTACCCTTTTTATTCGCAGGCAACGTATGCGTTATCGGTCAAACTTTCCAATAGCGGTGAACCGTTTGAAAAACGGGTAAAACCGGAAGTGTACGGAGCTATTATCGCTAACGCAAAAGAGAGTTTTTTTAAATTTACCGTGGATGAGCCCTCTTTGGTGAGCCACATCGAATCGGAAATCGATGATGTCATTGCCCCTCATCCGTATACACCGGTTTATTGCATGCCGCTGGGAGGCGATAAAGCCCATATCGAAGCGAACTGCGAAGCGGTCATCGAGTTTTGCAAACGGCGGGGGTTTATCTACTCGGATCGCCTCCATATCCGTATCTGGGATCAAAATCATGGGGTATAATGTTGTAAATCATTAGGGAGCAGTGAGTATGGGAATATGGTACGATAAAGAAGCGTATGAACTGCTCAAAAAATGCTCTGATGCCAAAGACCTTACCGAATGGAATGAATACCGTAAAGCTACAAACTACTCTCCCATAAATTTTCGTTTTGTAGACTTAAGTAATTTATATCTTCAAAAAGCAGAATTTCAAAATATAGATTTACGTGGAGCTATCTTATATAGGACAGATTTTGAGTTAGCAAATGTTAGTAGTGTTAATAGATCATCTACACTTTTTAACTCGGTTTATACGATTTTTTTTATTATAGGCTTAGGGAGTGCATGGACAGCTGAGATATTAGGTAAATTAGATGCTAAATTTATTACAACTGTATTAGGTGGCAGTGTTATTATTGGTTTTGTCTTGCTCTTATTCGTAGTTGCTGCATTTCGAAATAATAAAATAAATCCCTTTATGAATTTACTTTTATACTTCTTGTATGCGTTTAATCTAGCTATTTTTGGAAGCATGATAGGTGCAACAGAAAGAATAGGTCTACGTCAGACAATTAAAATTATTTATGAAATTATAAATAATATGTCATTATTTATAAGCATAATTAGTATTCTTTTTGTTAGTATTGTTGTTGTGTTTACGATTTTTATCCTCAAAGTAGATGTTTTTAATATAACTGGATATAAAAGCCCAATCGGATTAGCTAAAAACCCTGAAAAAGTTATAGGCATTCGACTTAGTGATATTCAATTTGAATCAATGAAATCAAAAAACATAGCAGATGAATTGCAGATAGAAGCTTCAGAGATAGGTAAAGCAATCGAGGCTTCTCAAAATGATACAGAAAAGAAAAAATTAGTACTTCGACAAGAAGAGCTAGCAAAGAAAATAGAGTTTTTTACTAAGCAAGAACTAGATTCAAGAATACAACAAACACGCATTCAGAATGTTATATATGAACTTCAAGCACCTTACATATATATTAATCAAACAATTACAAAAATCGAGTGGCATAATCGATTTTATTATGGTGCGATTGTAGTATTTATTGGAATCTTTATTTATGCAATTGCACACGGATATGTAGATCAGAAAATGGTGACGTTTTCCTCTTTGTTTAGAAAAGAAACTTTACCGTCTTTTGGAAGCATTTTTGGAGTTATCCTCTTTTACGGATCTCCTGTTTTGATTGGCATTTCATTGATTATCTATTTGATCACTCAGATCAATAAAAATATCGATAAGATTACCGAGCTTCAAGAACAAGAACGGAATATTAAACAGATTGCTTCGACGATCAAAGCAAAAGCACAGGTCGGTATGAGCGATGAGGAATTTGTCAAAGAGACAAAAAATCTGATTCAAAAGTACCAAGAAGGCATGATGGCAGGAATGTTTACCAAAGATAAGCTAAGTGATAAAGAAGATAAATCTTCCTCATCGACGTATAGAGAAAAGATGATAGCTAATGGTATGTCAAAATTATTGATGCAGGCGCTCAAAAAATGAATATGTTACCCATCGAACAAATTCGAGAGAAAATTTACCGTATACGCAATATTGAGGTGATGTTAGACTCTGATTTAGCAGAGTTGTATGGTGTGGAAACAAAATATATTAACCAAGCTGTTTCACGGAATCAGGGGCGATTTCCGAATGATTTTGTTTTTGAACTTTCACAAGATGAGTGGGACAACTTGAAGTCACAAAATGTGACCTCAAGTTGGGGAGGTCGCAGAACTATCCCTAAAGTCTTTAGCGAGCAGGGTGTTTATATGCTTGCTACGGTATTAAAAAGTCAGCAAGCCGCAGATGTTACCATTGCAATTATGCGGACTTTTACAAAGATGCGCCATTATGCCATCGAATATAGTGACCTTGCCAAACAGATTCACGAACTCAGGAAAGAAGTAGTTGCTAACAAAGAGTGGACGAAAGAGAGACTATCTGCCGTTGCGGATGCAGTCATAATGATTGAAGATTCTATGGGGTCGTTAGAAGAGACAGTTATGGATATTAAATCGACAAGTGAAGTCGAAAAAATTGGATTTTTGAGAGGACAAAAGAATAATCATGATAATTCGTAAACTTTTTAAATTCGAAAACGCCCACGTCGTTCGCGGCTGTTCTACACAGCGGTGCCGTGCCTCAATCCACGGACACTCGTACAAAGTCGAGGTACTGTTTGAATCCAAGTATCTCGATGAGGGGCAGATGGTCTACGATTTCGGTCTTATGAAGAGAGGGATGAAAGAGCTGATTGACAGTTTTGATCACGGTGTCGCCATTTGGGATGGAGATGACAGCGCCTATATTGCATCGATGAAAGAGCATTCCAACCGATGGGTTATTCTCCCAGTATCCCCCTCCTGCGAGCAGTTTAGCCGTGTTTTATTTTTGATGATAGACAGACTGCTCGGAGCGACAGAAATGGTCAACGGAGAGCGGGGGGTAAAACTTCACAGTATTATTGTCCATGAGACCGAGACAGGATATGCGCAGGCATTCGAAGAGGATGCCTATTCCGAATTGATGGGGACGATATCGCTTGCGTCGATACACTTTAGCGATGAAGTGCGCGAGAGCTGGAGCGACCCGATGCTGTGGGAGAAAATCTTAACGGGTGAATCTTTTCTAAATCCAAAAACCGTTTAGAGTGTTATTAATGAGTTCTGATCTTGTGAACTCATACACCAGCGTGTCGGGATAATTTTGACCGCTGATCCTTCTTCAAATTCCTCTACACACTCATCCACCATCATAAACGCATTGGCTCGAGAGAGAGGCAATACCATCCCTGGGCCGAAGTTTGGGCTTGGGACGAAATTTTCTCCGCTAAACCATCCGGGGATAAGGGAACGTCTCCCTTTTTTCATTGTGAACGGTTCACCGATACGGGTTGTAATAGTTGAGAGATATCGGTCACTTCTCCCGCTGAGTGAAAGAATGGCACTTTGTCCGAAGAGTTCAAAGCATAGGGCCGCGGCGAGAGGGTTTCCGGGGAGATTCAGAATGAGCGTATTGCCGATCCGACCGAATGTTGTCGGTTTGCCCGGTTTAATGTTGACCGACTCAAAAGCACATTCAAAACCGAGTGAAGAAAATGCCTCTTTTGTGAAGTCGGCATCTCCGACACTCACTCCGCCGGAGGTAATGATAAAATCGGCGTTTAACGAGCGGCGTATATGCTCTTGGATCGATTCGAGAGTATCTTCCGCCGTACCGGTAAAGATGACGTCGCATCCAAGCTCTTCGGTTCGTGCCGCAAACGTCGGCGTATTCGTATTATAGAGCTGATTGGCTCCGAGGGCTTCATAGTGCATTTTAAGCTCATTGCCTGAAGAGAAGAGGGCAACACGGGGGCGTCGGTAGAGTTTGACATGGGTAATTCCCTGCGATGCCAACAGCGAGATATGATGGGCATGAAGCATGACCCCATCTTCCAGCAATGTCATATCCGCTTGAATATCTTCCCCTTTAAGGCGGATGTGCTGCGAAGGTTTGATGAGGGAGGGAAGGGTGACCAACTCTCCGTTGACAGCAACCTCTTCGATAGGGACAATCGCTTCGCATCCCTGCGGTATTTTAGCACCCGTCATAATACGGATACACTGATCTTCGACCATACGGATGTCATCCCCATTCCCCGCTAAAATAGTACACGACTGTGTCAGTGTTTTTCCGGCATCATCCGTTCTAACAGCATAGCCGTCCATGGCAGAGTTGTCAAAAGAGGGGAGAGAGTATGTTGCGGTGATGGTTTCACTGAGGACACGGTGAATAGCGTTTTCAATCGGGACGATTTCCGTTTGTGTCGGCAATGCCAAGGTATAAATCAGTCCGAGTGCTTCTTCTACGCTGATTGCCATTCTCATCTCCTTGGGGTGTTCCTTTTTATTATGCATTAATTATTCATGCATGAGGAAACATTTGGGTAGTCATTATAGGCAATTTAAGGTAAAATCCCCTTTATGGAAGCTATGTATAAAGCCGGATTGAATATCCACTATTTCGGAGTTATTGTTTTGATGGGGGTTGTTCTCTTCAACATCGTCATGTTGTCACTCTCCCATCATATTGTCCGCTACTCGAAGCGGATGCGTGTCGTGATGCCGATTTCAAGCTCGTTCATTGCCTTAATCCTTTTTACCGGCGCGATCATGATGGCGGCCAAACATCTCCACTTCACGTTTGCCAATGGCGCAATGATTGTCATCGCTATCTTGATGATTATTCTTGAAGCCAAGCGGTATAAAACACTCAAACGTAAAACGGATATTACTCAGGATGGGGCATTTGAGCTTTATAAGAAAAAAGCGTTTCGTTTTTTAGGTATCGAGATGAGTTTGTTGATCGCGATTACACTTTGGATGACGGTGCAATGAAATTTCTTCTCCATAACGATACCGGTACGGATGAACTGAGTGTTTCTGGCGAGGATTACAAGTACCTTATCAAGGTTAGGCGCCACAAAGCGGGAGATTTAATCGCTTTCCGCTCACGTGAGCGTTTAGCGCAAGAGTACCGCTACCGCTTAGAGAGAACAGATGGGCGAAACGCCTATTTTTCCTTACAGAGCCATCAGAACGCCCCATGTGAGGGCGAGCGCCGCCTCCATATTGGATGGTGTTTGGTAGATCCGAAGACAATTGAAAAAACATTACCGATGCTTACGGAACTCGGGGTAAGCAAAATTACCTTCATCCACTGTCGCCGTTCACAACAGAATTTTCGACTTGATTTTGAGCGGTACAACCGTATTATGGAAAGTTCGATTATGCAATGCGGCCGGACATCGTTGATCGAACTCTCCGAATCACCGAATGTAAGTACTTTTTTAAAAGAGCATAGCGAAGCCGTTATCTTGGATTTCGGCGGTGAGCCCCTTGGCTCCGATGAATCGGTCGATACGGTCGTAATAGGATGCGAAGGGGGATTTGATGAGAGTGAACGACGGCTCTTTGGTGATTACCGTATTCGTCATTTCCCTTCACCTATGATTTTGCGATCCGAAACGGCGGCAGTGGCAATCGCATCGCGTGTATTGTAAAAAAAGAAATCTTTCGTTATAATCCGTCTTCAATTATCCGCCCCCGTACGGATATAAAACTATACAGACCGACGTACAACGCCGTCGATCACAAGGCAAACCTATGAAAAAAGATCTTCACCCGAACGTTGTTGAATGTACAGCAAGCTGCGCATGCGGCAATTCATTCACAACAACCAGCACAAAAGAGATTATCCGTGTTGATATCTGCAGCGCATGTCACCCGTTTTATACCGGTTCTGAGCGTCAAGTAGATACTGCCGGCCGTATCGACAAATTCAAAAAACGTTACGCGCTTAACTCATAATTTGAGTGCTAAAGGGTTCCCTTTGGCTATTCGCCGTTAAGGCAGTGAATTAGCCTCTTTGAGGCAGAAATTGAGAATAACAATGCTGTCTCTTGTCCCTACCCCTATCGGCAATATTGCCGATATCTCCCTACGCTCTCTTGAAGTTATCTCTCATGCACAGGTCATGTTGTGCGAAGATACTCGTGTCTCCAAAAAACTTATCCATCTTCTTAAAGAACGTTACGAACTAACGACATGCGAACCCAAATTTATCAGCCTCCACTCTCATAACGAAGTCGAATTTATTACGGCGTTAACTCCCGATTTCTTTGATCAAAATGTTGTTTACGTGAGCGATGCGGGGATGCCCGGGATAAGTGATCCGGGGCAGATGCTGATACGTTATTGCATTCATCATAAAATTGCGTACGATATTCTGCCCGGCGCGAATGCGGCGTTGACCGCGTTCGTCGCCAGCGGATTCGTGGAGACGAGAATGCTTTTTTTCGGATTTTTGCCCCATAAAGGAAATGACAGAGCCTCCGCACTTCAAGAGGCTCTCTTCAACGGCTATACAACGATACTCTATGAATCCCCGAAACGGTTGGATAAGCTATTGTCGGAACTCTCCGTTGCGGCGCCCGATCGACAGGTTTTTTTGGCAAAAGAGCTTACCAAACGGTATCAGCGGTTTTACCGGGGTATCGCATCGGAATTGATTTTGCAAATGGAAAAAGAGATACGGGGAGAGTGGGTGGTTGTGATCGAAGCTTCCGAAACCAAAGGCTCAAGCTTAAGCGAACAGGATATCCTCTCACTGGATATTCCTAAAAAAGCGGCTTCTAAATTGATCGCCAAAATTACAGGCGAAAATCCCAAAGAGTGCTATACACGCCTCTTAAAATCTTAGGATATAATACTTCATGCTTATTTATGGAAAACAACCGGTTTATTACGCAATAGAACGTCACCGAGATCGAATCAAAACTCTTTTTTTAGCGAAAGAGGTTGACAAAAAGGAATACTCTCTCCTCATGAAAATGGGCTTCGAGATAAAACGAATTCCTGAGAAAGCGGCGCAGTCGATGGTAAAGGGGGGGAATCATCAGGGCTTTATCGCCGAGATTTCTCAAGTTGTCCCCTATGCCTCTCCGCTTCTCAAAAAATGCGATTTCATTGTAGTATTGAGTTCGATTACCGATATGGGAAATATCGGTTCACTGATACGGAGCGCTTATGCCCTTGGGGTTCAGGCTTTAGTCATCAGCGGGATTAAAGAGCCTAATTTGGAAGCGATGATTCGTACCAGCAGCGGAGCCGCCCTCGATATGCCTCTCGTCATTGTGCACAATATACATGATGTTCTGCATGAGTTGAAGCAATCGGGTTTTCAGGTATACGGAGCCGTCATGGACGGGGTGGACGTTCGGGAAGCAACGTTTGCCGCTAAGCGGGTTCTGGTTTTGGGTAATGAGGGAGAAGGGCTCAGCGGCAGAGTCCAAAAGAGCCTGGATGTCGGTATTTCTATTCCGATGGCGCATGATTTTGATTCTTTGAATGTCGGTGTCGCCGGCGCAATTTTGATGGAGAGAATGAGATGAAACAATGTAACACGTTCGAAGATTTGCAGGCTCTGGGGACAGAGAAAATTCATGAGCGAACCCACATTTCCCGTGATAAAGTAGAGTTGGTTTTGAGTAAATCCTATGCTCAAATCGGACGAGTTCAGTTTATGGGATACCTATCCATCTTAAAGCGTGAATATGACATTGACCTTAGCGGGGTTAAAGAAGAATATACAGCTTTTTGCCAAAGCAATCCGGATATGCTTCTGCCGAAACAGTCGGTTATTTTACAAGCCGATTCCAACTCCAAGCCAAAATGGATAGCGGCAGGAGTCATTTTAATTGTCGTTTTGATGGCCGGCGGATATCTTTTACAAGGGACTATGTCTACAGAACCCAGTGAGGATGTGATGAATCTCACGACATCTGCAGTGCAGGTTGTGGAAAATAATAATACGGCAGTGGTTGATACGAATGAGACAAATGTGACGGCTTCTATCGCCAACAATGAAACCAATCAAAGCATAGCCACGGTTGCAAAGCCACTC
>NZ_JAHFAQ010000060.1 GCF_023250475.1 Sulfuricurvum sp.
AAGAAATACATGTGAAGCCGTTAATATCCCGGAACATGGCAAGCTCGATTATCTTGGACATGAATGGACTTGCGATAGAGGCTATGAACGTTCTGGAAAGCAATGCACAAAGTTATAATATGTTTTCAATTAAGAAGCGATAGAGACGGTACTGATTGAGTAAATAAAAATTTTAAAAACAGTATAAATGATGAAGCTGTATATTAAAGGTATTCTATGGCTACACAAAAAATCAAATCAGAAAAGCTAGAATCATTTTGTCTCAAAGTAGAAAATTGTGTAAAGATTTTATAGAGTCTAATTACATTATATTCAAAGAGTATAAGAGACTTCATGAAAATCAAAAGGTATATCATTTGAAATTATATTAAGAACAAGATATTTTGCCATCCCTCTTTCATCCTTACCAGTCTCAATATAAGATATATCTGCAGTAAAAGCAGTTGCAATTGGAAATTTCGCACGTATTGGATGAAATGGCGTACTTGATTTTTTAGACTGCATAATATAGTTGAATCTATTTTGTCCATATTTATTGTCCGCTAATCTTACAACATGCGCAATATTTTTTTTACCAACTAGCTCTCTAAACTTTAAATGAGCGCGTACAGTTCCATCTTTTAATCTTTCATAACGTAAAGTATCATTAACATATAAATTTTCAAATTTGCCTATCATTGCTGCTTTTTTCATTGATCCATATAATAAATAAAATGTGATAGCTATTGTGTAACAAGGGATAATCAACATACAATCATCATATATCTCTATATGTGCATATTGTCGTAAAAAATCCTTATAAGCCTGTTCATCCTTAATTAATATGTTATCTTGATGATTAAATACATTAAAAAGCTGTATTAATGGACTATATGGATCATTGTTTACCTTAAATAAATTTGACTTTACATTAGGACTAATACCTATCAAGCCTTCACGTTTATACATATAACCTACTAAGTATTTTTGTCTAATTGATTCCGGATAAATATTATCTACATATACATCTTGTCCAGTATGTAGATTTCTAAAAACTGCTTTAAAACAGTGTGGATAATCCCTCATATTGATATCTGTAACAGCAATAAATGTAAATGAATGTTTTGGATAATCTTTAAAGAAAGATAACTCAGATAAGTAGTAATTGCACAATGGTTATCACTAATTATTGGACATTATCATTAATTAGTGAAAATGACATTTTTGGAAAGCTCATAAGTCATTGCACGTGTATAGGGATTAGGGCGTCTCGTCCCAACCAGCGAGATTTTGGGACGGTTCAGCAATTCTAGGTTACCGCGATAATAGAGTTTTTCCGGAGTGCGTTTCATAACACTAAGCTCTGAAATGGAAAAAGGGATGGTATTGTGCATACAAACTCTTTATTATAGTTGTACAACAATAACCAAAAGGGGTAAAAGATTTAAATATCTGTCAAATTGTCAGATTTGTTCTATGCTGACTAATTTTACCTCTTTTAAAATATCTTTGGATTCTTTGAGTGCTCGTATCGTATCGACCCTAGGATGACCGATAGCGATTGCGGTACCGTAGCGTTTTGCTTTCTCTACCGCCTCCTTGATCTGTTTTTTGACATTCCCTACACCGTCTTGATCATCCAAAAAAACATCCCGTGTCAAATAGCGCATCCCGTATTTTGTGGTAGCTTCGCGCCCTTTGCTCGAAGCAATTGTCCGGCTGTCAACAAACTGAAGCCCCTCATTTTTCATTATTTGAATCAGTTTATCCATCGCCGCTGAGTCTGAGGTGAACTTCGAACCGGTATGATTGTTCATGTAATGGACATTCGGATAGAGTTGCTTGAGTATCTCCAATCGTTTTTCAATCTCCTCTTCGCTGCTGTCGACGTGAAGCGTATTGGGTTCTTCATCATGAAAAGCGACTGCTTCCAAAGGCAAGTGAACCATATACATCCCTTGCTGTTTTGCTAAAACAGCTGAATCGGGATGACGTGAACTGGGGGGGAGAAACGACATTACCAAAGGGAGTCCGGTAGATTGGATCGCCTTTACATCACGTGCGTAAGAGACATCATCTATAATAATTACCAGTTTGGCTTCCGCTCCGGCTGCCTTGGGAGGACGAGAAGGGGGGGGTGGAGGCGGAGCTTTTTTATCATTCGGAGCGTATTCGTGCTGCGGCTTTACCTCTTCATGCATCCGTTCGCGTGCCAATAAATCTTCAAGCTCTTTTTTTAGACGACGTATTTCGTCATCTTGTAAACTCCCTTTGGGCTTAATGAGTGAAGGGTGTCTCTCATCAATTACCGTAAGATCTTTGATTTTCTGAACCAACTTTTGCGTCTGTTTACGTTCAGCGTCCAATTCCTCTTCAGCCTGATGAAACCCTATAAAATATCCGATAAGTATCGCCAGAAGGGTTATTAATAGTACTGAAAGTCCGATAGCAAGCCGTTTTAAAGAGAAAACTTGGAAGAGTAGAGGCTGTTTTTTCATAAAAGAAGGAACCTCTTTCTGTAGAAGTTTTCAGAGCACATGCTCTGAAAAGGGGAATTTAGTTTTTAGTTTGGTCAACGATTTTGTTTTTAGAGATCCACGGCATCATCGTACGTAGTTTAACACCTGTTTGTTCGATCAATGACGCGCGCGCGTTTGTACGCTCAGCATTCATACGCGGATAGCCCGCTTGACCTTCAAGGATGAAATCTTTTGCAAAACGGCCGTCTTGGATCTCTTTAAGGATCTCTTTCATTGCCGCTTTTGATTGCTCATTAATAACACGTTTACCAGAAACATAGTCACCGTATTCCGCTGTGTTAGAGATCGAATAACGCATATCCGCGATTCCGCCCTCGAACATCAAATCAACGATGAGTTTAAGCTCATGTAGACACTCGAAATATGCCAATTCAGGAGCATAACCCGCTTCTGTCAATGTTTCGAATCCTGCTTGAACGAGAGAAACTGCACCACCGCAAAGAACCGCTTGTTCTCCGAAAAGGTCTGTTTCAGTTTCGTCTTTAAACGTGGTTTCGATGATAGCCGTACGTCCGCCACCGATAGCCGAAGCGTATGAAAGTGCCAATTCTTTGGTTGTACCGCTTGGATTTTGTCCTACTGCGATAAGGTCAGGAATCCCGCCGCCACGAACGAATTCGCTGCGTACCGTGTGACCCGGAGCTTTAGGAGCGATCATCGTAACATTGATGTCAGCTGCCGGCTTAATGCGCCCGTAGTGAATGCTGAAACCGTGACCGAATGCAATCGTAGCACCTGATTTTAGGTTAGGAGCGATTTCATTTTTATAGATTTCTGCCTGGTTTTCATCCGGAAGAAGGATCATAACAACGTCAGCGTATGCAGATGCTTCTGCAACTGTCATAACTTTGAACCCTTTAGCTTCCGCTTTAGCCCATGAGCTTCCGTCTTTGCGGAGACCGATAACGACTTCAACGCCACTGTCGCGAAGGTTTTCCGCGTGTGCGTGACCTTGTGATCCGAAACCGATCATTGCCACTTTTTTGCTTTTGATTAATTCGATGTTACAATCTTTATCGTAGTAGACGTTCAATGCCATACAGGTATCCTTAGAGTAAGCTCATAGGCTTAAAATTTGGCGAATTATACCCCACTTTTGCATAAAAAAATATTAGCGCACCCTTATATCATTGTGCTAAATCGTTCGCTAAGGGCGGTTCAACGATCCCGTGCTACAATTCATCCCAAAAAAATAAGGTATATCCATGAAAAAATTCAACCTTTTTAAAGAGATTATCATCGTATCCAAAAACGATTTTTTACGTGCGGCCAATTCGGCAAAGCGATTTGCAATCACCTACAAAGGGGAGATTGTTTTTGAGCCGTTTGAATCCTCACTGATTAGTGTTTTTGAGGGGTCTATCCCTCCCCTCTCTCCACTCTCCGGTGATCTTTCCCGTCCCATCAGCGCTATGCTCGGGGATAATTACCGTGTCGTCGAAGATGATGAGCGGCTCATGATCAAAGCCTCAGTAGCATGGCAGAGTATTATCGGATATAACCAAAAACGGGCGCTGTATGACGATACGACTGGAGACGGGATCGCCGAATTTTCCGATAAAAAACTCGAAGATATGGGATGGCATGCGACGGAATTTAATATCGGCTATCGCGATATTGTCGAGCGGTTTGAAGAAGAATGCGAAGGGATTTTACTCTGTATTGAGCAAGAAGAGCCGTATCAGTTCAGCGGATTGGGATTTGTGTTCGATATTGATCATGCACGCCAAATCGGATTTGAGTATTGTGTAGAAGTTATTAATGAGAAATTAGAAAACGATGAGGATTTTGCCACCCTCACTGAGGATGAAGAAGAAGCCAAAGATTATTTCTTAAGCTGACCCAGATACCGCTCTAAAATAATCTTTGCCGATAGTGAGTCGATCCGACCGTCGCGTTTGTATCGGATTTCCCCCTTCATCAGCGCTTCGGCTTCCTGAGAGGTGTGAGATTCGTCTTGGTAGGCAATCTCGCCGGAGAACTCAACAAGATTCATAAAATGTGCCACTCTGCGGCGCATCTCATCTTCACTGGTGCTTCCCATCGGAATACCGACGACAACCATAGTCGCTTCGTATTCATTCAACACTTTTTTAACATCATCGGCGGCTTGGTTTCGGTTTTTACGTTCAACCGCCGGAAGCGGTGTCACGATTCCTGAACCCGCACTGAGCGCCAATCCGATCCGCTTTAACCCTAAATCAATCGCGATAATAGTTCCCATCATTTCCCCAGACAGAACTGACCGAACATCTTGTCAAACATCTCATCGAGTTCATACGGACGACTGATGGAAGCGACGGCTCGGATCGCGGCATTAATATGAAACGAAAAAAACTCCAATTCGCCATCATTCAGCGGTTCATGCGCTTCGTCGATGGAACGAACGGCATTCTCGGTGGCACTGATCTGACGCTGTGAAATGAGCATCATTTCCTCGCCGTCGTTTTCATAATCCATTAGAGAGCTCAAGGTATTAATCAACGATTGCATTTCCTGTTTACAACTCAACCGTATCGGATTGTAGTGCTCTATCGTCGTTGAATCAAACGATTGAGGTAAATCCGATTTATTCAGGAGAACGATAAACGGTTTTTCATCTCGGTAACGCTCGATCAAATCAATAATAGCACGGTCTTCATCATCGATTGCACGTGAGGAATCAAACAAAGCAATCACCACATCGGCATTTTCGATAGCCGCAATAGATCGTTCGATCCCGATCCGCTCAATCTCATCGTGAGCGTTGCGTATCCCCGCCGTATCAACAAGACGGATCAGATGGGTACCGATACGCACCTGTTCCTCAATCGTGTCACGGGTCGTCCCTGCGATGTCGCTGACAATGGCGCGCTCATAATCGAGAAGAGCATTAAGAAGTGAACTTTTCCCGACATTGGGCTTACCGATAATGGCCACCCGAAATCCCTGCATTAGTCCGCTTCGTCGTCGGCTCGATTCGAGGGTACGGGTGAGGGTATTTTTGATACGCTCCAGTTTCACTTCGATCTGCTCTACGACATCTTGGGGAAGATCCTCTTCGGCGTAATCGATCACCACTTCGGAGTACGCCAATATTTCCAACAGCGAATCACGAATCCCCTCGATGTAGCCGCGCAATTCCCCCTTCATCTGACGGGCTAAAATCCGTGCGGCATCGTCGCTTTTGGCTTCGATAAGAGCAGCAGTCGCTTCGGCTTGGGTCAGATCCAACCGCCCGTTTAAAAATGCCCGCTTGCTAAATTCACCCGGCTCGGCTAAACGTGCCCCTTCAGAGAGGACTGCACGCAACAATGATTCGGCAACGACATATCCTCCGTGACATTGAAACTCTACAACCTCTTCTCCCGTAAAACTGCGCGGTGCTTGAAAATAGATGACAATCGCTTCGTCAATCAATGTGCCGTCGTTATGATGCAAAGAAGTTAACGTTGCGTAGCGGGGCTGAAGTTCTGTTTTTTGGGAGAGTTTTAAAGCAATTCGGAGAGACCCTTCTCCGCTGAGGCGGAGAATAGAGATAGAGCCAACGCCATTTGCGGTGGCGATTGCGGCAATGGTGTCGTTCATCAATATTCGTGATAACTGTTGATAATAATAAACTTACCGCCATCACGGGTAGAGCGGATAGCAACATAGCGATCAGGATATCGGTCACGCAGCTGCTTGAGAGCAATTTGCACCAATACTCCATCCAATACTTTGGTTTGGGCACGCCCGTCTTGATCGATAATATCGCAAACATTGATCAGATAACGGGAAATGGACTCTTCCTGATTTTTTAAAAATTCTGCGATTTCAAGGCGCAGCTGCATTCCGTACACCGCATTGATCCAGTTGAAAAGCATATAAGAGAGCGCTTTATAGCGGTAACCCTCTTTACCGATCATGAGAGCTGCATCCACACCGCTGAATTCGACAAGCAGCGTATTTTCATCGTACACACTGACTTCAATACCGTTAATATCGAAACAGATATCTTTAAAAAGGATATTGATCTGCTCTTTGACTTCATCGGCACACTCTTGAGCAGAGAGCTGGTAGAAATCGCCCTCAACATCGCCCTCTTCCTCAAAATCATCCGCTTGTTCGTAAAACTTGTCGCTTAATACCAATTCATCGGGTTCACTCATCACCGTAAGCGGTTCAACAGCTCGCACGGTTACAGGTTCTACCGCCGGTGGAGTTATAGGCTCTTCAGCGGCGAGAGGAGCTTTTTGGGGAAGGTTGGCAACAATAATCGCCGTTTTCTTAAAAAGTCCCAAGATCCCTTTGGACGGGAACTGAACAATCTCGACTTGAAGAGCGGTGACGGAGCATCCAAACTCCGACGCAGCTTTTGCGTATGCCTGTTCTAGCGTTGGAGCTTCAATCTTTTTCATGATGCTTTTCCGCAAGATGAGCTTCGTGACGTGCTGCGCGCGCCGCTTCAAACTGTTTGTTGACCATATATTGCTGTGCGATTGAGAAGATATTGTTCACAAACCAGTACAACACAAGCCCTGCAGGGAATGTGAAGAAAAAGAAGGTGAAAATAACCGGTAAAAATTTAAAGATTTTTTCCTGCAACGGATCGGTAAAGTTGCTCGGAGTAATTTTTTGCTGATAATACATCGTGGCACCCATCAAAATAGGGAGAATGTAATACGGGTCCATTCGTGAAAGGTCGGTTACCCATAATACCCATGTAGCCCCTTGAAGTTCAACCGCATTCAGAAGAACACGATAAATTGCAAAGAATACGGGAATTTGGAGCAACAACGGTAAACATCCTCCCAACGGATTGGCACCGTGCTTTTTGTACATCTCCATGACCGCGGCATTCATACGTGCCGGGTCCCCTTTGTATTTCTCTTGAACCTCTTTGATCCGAGGAGCGATCTCTTTGATTTTTTGCATCGAGACCATCCCTTTGTGCGTCAAAGGGTAAAGGAAAATACGGATGATAACGGTAAGTGCGATAATCGACCATCCCCAGTTACCGAGAAGTCCATGAAGCCACATCAAGATTTTGAAAATCGGAGCCGCAACAAACGTAAACCAGCCGTATTCGATAGAATGGGTTAGAACCGGATTGATAGCTTCGAGTGTCTTATGCTCTTTCGGCCCGATATAACCGTTGAAAGTGAAGTTATTGCTTCCTTCGAGATACGTTACCGGATTGCTGTTTGTATCACGATCGACATATACCTGAGTCTCTTTCGAAAAACCGTAGATGATTGATGCATAATATTGATCAAACGACGAAGCAAAATGGACATCGGTAAAAATCGAACGTCCCTCTACATCTTTGTCTTTAAAAATAGTGGTCAGATTATCGCCAGAATAGATCATCCCCCCCACAACCGTCATCATTTGCTCAATCACTTGAGGATGTTGTCCTAGGTAAACAAAATAGTGTTTTTCATTGGAAAGGGCTATTTTTGCATCGTAATGGCCATCCGCATAAAACGTCAACGTTTTACTAACCGTTACTTCCGGAAGGTTTTGGGTCAACGTCACAACCGCTTTGCCGTTCTCACCCAGCGTAACATTATTAAGATCGCTCGAATACGGTGTTTTTGATGCCGCGACGTTTAACGCCTCATCACCGAATCGGATATAGAGAGGTTTTGCACCGACCGGAGAGATCAGTTCAGCAAGTTTGCCGTCTTTTCCGTTATGCTTTTTGTTACTCAAGATGACTGACGAGATACGTCCGAGTGTATCGATTTTGAGGGTAAACTCTTTGGACGTTACGGTCGTCAATGTATCCGTAGCCGTTGTTTGAACCGCAGAAGAACTTTGCGCTTCTGTGACTGCTTCTTTAACCGAGGTTGAGGGTTGTGAAGCAACTGTTGTAGAAACTGTTGTTTTTGTCGCATTCGCTTCCGAATTGAGAGCTTTCGACGGAAAAATCGTTGTATATCCTATAAAAAAGGCAAAAGATAAAGCGACGGCAACGAGGAGTCGCTGATTGGGAGTAAACTTTTCTAGCACTGTGACCCTTTAAACTTAAAATTTTTAATCAGAAAATAATTCTGTTGATATGGAACAAACCAGTATTTTATCGTATTTATGGAGAGTTCGGAGGGTTTTATCGTCGGTTTGTTGATAATCGGATAATCAATACCGCCGGGAAAAAGCTGATTGCACCGTAAAATTCGTAAAAAAGTGGAAATAAATGCGCGTGTAAGGGAGTTACGCTCAAACTGCCACAGGGCATATTCGGAGCATGAAGGATAGTGACGACACGAACCGCGCGTCACCAAAGAGAAAGAGTGCCGATAGAGCCACAGGAGCTTAAGAAAGAAGATTCTTATCATCACCTGATCCAGCCATAGCACCCGTCCGTTTTAAAACATATTTGCAGTCGCGTCGCACTGTATCGAAAGGGTTGTCAAATAACCCTCTCTTGGCGACAAAAACGTACCATCCGTCTTGTACAGAAGGCGAGAACTCATCAAAAAGAGCCCGAAGACGTCTCTTGCATCGATTTCTCACCACTGCATTTCCGACTTTTTTACTGGCCGTATATCCAACTTTTTTTTCTCCCGTTATCGGAAGATAAAACAACGCAATAGAAGTGCTGTGCGCATTCTTACCGCGTTGATAAACACGTTGAAACTCGCTGTGAAGCTTCAACATCGAAAAGCTATTTAGACAGCCAATCGTTTTCTACCTTTAGCACGACGAGCGTTTAATACTCGGCGGCCGTTTTTTGTAGCCATACGTGCACGGAAACCGTGGGTACGTTTACGTGGCGTATTATGCGGTTGGTATGTTCTTTTCATAAGCCATTCCCTTTAGAAATTTTTAGCACGCAATAATAGACAATTCTTACTTAAAGATCGATTAAGTTTCATAAAAGCTTGTTAAAACAATCGTGAAAACAGCCGATATTGTCACCAACTTTCAATCTTATACAAGGTATATGTGATGACCACTGCAACTTCTCTGGACGCTTACCGCTCTCATGAACTTACTATTTACATGAAAACCAGCAGCGGAGATGCCCTCTCCCTCAATTTTCAAAATGAGCAATCTCTCTCGCTAACTCAAAAAGAATCGGACAAAAGCAAAGAACAATCGTTCTCATTCTCGTCTATGCAGGCATTTTCATTTAATTTAGAGAGCAACGGAATCACCGAACAAGATCAAAAAGAGATCGATTCTTTTATGAAAAAAGCTCAGCCGTATATCGATAAATTTATGAAAGAGTTGGAAGATCAAAACCAAACCTCACCGATCAATAAAGTCGCTTCGGATGTGACAAAACTGATCGGAAATCTGAAAAATAGCGATGAAAATGTTAAAAACAGTGCGAAAAAAGGGGTGGTCGATCTGTTCGATAATGCCGTAAATAACGTCAAAAGTAATGACAAATTGCTTGAAGAAGCCCAAAAACTGCTCAAAAAAGTACTCGACGGATTCGATAAACTTTTTGAGCCGTTATACGCCTAAAAACGCCGACGAAGCAAATCCCTGCCTCGTCGCTACGCTCGCTAGCCGCTATGACACGCAAGCTTGCCTCATTCGAGGCAGTAACCATCAAGGATTTAAAAAATCCCGCAAAGTCGGCATCACCGACTGCCCTTTAGGGGTTTCACTCAAACCTAATGAGGGCTTGAGTTTCATGTGACAATCTCTGCATTCACGGATAACCGCATGTTCCGCTACGCGTGAACCTTCGATTTTTGCGATCGGATGACACGCAAAACAATCGCTTCCGCAATCGGCCATCTTCTCCGGATTGGCACTGTGGCATTGTATACACATCGTCATCGGTTTATGGCGATGATCGTTATCGATATTTTTAAGAAGTGCGGGGTGACAGGTCATACAATCGCCCGTACACCCCAAAAGCTGCAACAATACTATTAAAAGCAATCCAATAATTTTCATGACGCAAATTATGCCACAGAAACGGTAATCTCATCTCCGACTGCATCGAATGCGACAAACGAACCTTCATCCACCTCGCCGCTGAGAATAAGATCGGCCAAACGGTCTTCGACGATCTCATACAGTGCCCGTTTAAGAGGACGCGCACCATAAACCGGATCGAATCCCGCACTTGCAATATAGCGTTTGGCACTCTCGGTGAGGGAGAGGGTAATATCACGCTCTTCCACTTTGGCCGCAATCTCTTTGAAGAAAAGATCGACAATGCTGAGAATTTGTGCCTCTCCCAACGGATTAAAGACCACCACATCATCCAAACGGTTCAAAAATTCCGGTTTAAAATGCTGTTTGAGTTCGCCGAGCACCATCTCCTCCAACTGTGGATCGCCGTGATGCGCCATGATCTTGTCGCTCGCGATATTGGAGGTCAAAATAATAATCGTATTGGTAAAATCGACGACAACCCCTTTGTTATCGGTCAGACGTCCGTCATCAAGTACCTGTAGCAAGACGTTGAAAACGTCCGGGTGCGCTTTTTCGACCTCATCGAATAGAATAACGCTGTAGGGCTTGCGGCGTACCGCTTCGGTAAGCTGTCCCCCCTCATCAAACCCGACATACCCAGGAGGGGCACCGACGAGGCGTGAAACGGCATGTTTCTCCATGTATTCGGACATATCGATACGGATCATCGATTCGCTGCTGTCAAAGAGAAATTTTGCCAGCGTTTTTGCCGTCTGCGTTTTTCCCACACCCGTAGGGCCGAGAAATAGGAACGATCCGATCGGACGGCTCTTATCGGAAAGCCCCGCTTTGTTCCGTTTGATCGCACGGGCTACCGCGTGGGTTGCACGCTCTTGTCCTACGACATCGCGATTTAGCTCATCTTCAATGTGAAGAATCTTCTCTTTTTCGCTTTGGAGCATTTTGTTCACCGGAATCTTTGTCCAGCGGCTCACAATTCCTGCAATCGAAGCTTCATCAACGCTGTTTTTAAGAAGAGTACCCTCAGCCAGCATCAGTTTCCAACGCTCTTGAAGCGCTTTTTCCTCTTCAAAGAGTTTAGGGATCTGTCCGTACTCAATCTCGGCCGCTTTATTAAAATCGGCCGCTTGTTTCGCACTTTCGGCTTCACGGCGTTTGGATTCAATCTCGGCCTTGATCTTGGCGACCCGCTCGAACACCTCTTTTTCATGGGCGAACTGAGACTCCAAACTGCGTCGCTCTTCCCCGGCATCGGCCAGCTCACGTTCAATCTCTTCAAGACGTTTGATATTCGCAACGGACTCTTCCATTTTGAGAGCTTCTTTCTCGACTTGCAAATGGGTCAGTTTACGTTTGATGGCAGCGAGGGCATTCGGTTCGGATTCGATTTGCATTTTCAGCTCGGCTGCCGCCTCATCGATCAAATCGATCGCTTTGTCGGGGAGAAAACGGTCGTTAATGTAGCGATCAGAGAGCTTTGCCGCCGCAACCAATGCCGAATCGGTAATGGTGACGTTATGGTGGGATTCCAAACGCTCCTTCAATCCACGCAAGATCTGTAACGACTGGTTGACACTCGGCTCATCCACATTTACCGGTTGGAAACGGCGCTGCAATGCCGCATCTTTTTCGAAATATTTGCGATACTCTTTGAGCGTCGTTGCACCGATAGTGTGTAACTCACCGCGGGCTAATGCCGGTTTGAGGATATTGGCCGCATCCATTGACCCCTCAGATGCTCCAGCCCCGACAATCGTGTGAATCTCATCGATAAAGAGGATAACATTCCCGCTCTTTTTCACTTCATCGATTACCGCTTTGAGACGATCCTCAAATTCTCCGCGGTATTTCGCCCCGGCGATCAGAGCACTCATGTCCAGTGTTACCACCCGTTTGTTCTGGAGGCTCAGAGGAACTTCTTTGGCAACAATACGCTGTGCCAGCCCCTCAACAAGAGCTGTTTTACCGACTCCCGGTTCCCCGAGGAGAATCGGGTTATTTTTGGTTTTACGGATCAGAATCTGCATCATCCGAGAAATCTCTTCATCACGTCCGATCACGGGAGAGAGTTTCCCCTCTATCGCCTCACGGTTTAAATCAATTCCGTATTTCTCAAGAGACTCTAGATTTTCATCGGCGGTTTGAGACTCGATTTTTTGCCCCGCACGCGAAGCTTCAAATGTTTTGGCGAGTTCACGCAAATCAATGTATTTGCCCAGGATCGATTTGAACGGATCGTTTTGAAGATTGGCTACGATATAGGTATCAATTGCCAAAAAGCCATCTCCGTTTTCCGCCATCTCTCCTGCACTGATTTCAAGCGAATGGGCAAAATTTCGGGACAGACGAATATTCTCTTTGCTGACGCTAGAGGCACTCGGAAGTTTGGACGCGGCACTTTTAACATCCAGTTCAATTGCCGTTTTATCCACGCTCATTTTGGTAAGCATTTGATTGAGCGGAGAGTTGCTGTTAGCCAGCAAGGCCCATAAAAAGTGGATCGGTTCTACTTCGCTGTTTTTATTGTGTAACGCGAGAGAGATCGACGATTCGATCATCTCGGTCATTTGGTGGGTTAGTTTTTCAAAAATATTGTTTGACATAAAATTCTCCTAGTTGAGTTACAAGAATTATAATACTTTGAGTCAATTGTTGTCAAGTCTTTTAAGTAAAATCTTTTAGACAAGAAAAGCAGACAGCACACCGATCGCACCGCCAAATACTCCGCCCCAGACAACCAGCCATCCCAAATGCTCTTTCATCAGCGAATGAAGCATCTCTTTGATCATCACCGGAGTGAGTTCTGCAAGACGCGATTCAACAATCTCCCCGATCGACGCACTTAAATGAGCGCCCCCTTGGTGCAAATGGGTATTGAGGGCATTCATAAACGATTCACTCTGCGCGATCTCAATCGTTGAGCGTTTGATCTTCTCTAAAAACGGCTCTTTGAGTTTAGCGATAATCGATTCGCCTCCAAACATTCCGAGCATTCCTCCCATCGGAGATTCCATCACACTTTTGACAAGGGCTTCATAAGCAGGGCTAAAATCAGTCTCTTCAATGATCGGAGCCAAATTAATCGTCCGCTCTTGGGATTGAACAAATTTTTCTATTTTTTCCGGAGTAAAGAATTGTTCCATAATAAGTAGTTTAAGCGCCTCACGTATC
>NZ_JAHFAQ010000153.1 GCF_023250475.1 Sulfuricurvum sp.
GAACCGCTTTGGGTTTCCAAAATCTCCCGTGCATCAGCTTCGTCTTTCGCTTTACGCAAAATTTTTCCCTGAGCACTCACGACCGTATCGGCGACCAGGAGGGGATAATCGGCACACCCGAATTTTTTCAAATTAACCCGATATTTTCCGAGTGTCGCTTGATAGACAAAATTTTTGGGAGTGGGGGCGATAATCGAGTCTTCATCGAAATCATATGATTCTTGGAGAAAGGGGATACCCGCCGCTCGCAGAAGTTCGGCACGAGTACTAGAAGAAGACGCTAAGCGTATCATTTTTTAATACGCGTTTCGGAGTACCACACCGATAAAGATGGCGGTAACACCCAGCACGATATTCACCGGAACCATATATTTTCCGATAAGACCCAGCATATCTTTGGCCACTTCAAGTTTTCCCTCTTGCAATGCTTTTTCCGCACGTTTGCGACGAACTATCATTGCTGCGAGATTGATCGACATAACCAGCCAAATCGCCTCTTTGATATGGACGGTATTGTAGATACTCATCGCATACTCATCGATCACATTGCCCGATGGATCCATCGCCGCCGCACGGAATCCGAGACCTACCGCCATAATGACCGCTGTAGCAATAAGGATAATAACAAACGGTGTTACGATGGTGAAAAGACGTTTAAGGGTATGTGCCGCACGCTCCAGCCGAAGTTTTGGATCGGAGATAAGTGCCAATGACTGATGGGCTGCGAAACGGACCGCTATCATCCCGCCAACCCAGATCACTGCACTGATAACGTGCAGAAATACAATCAATGTCCGATGGTGGGCAAAGGTTTCGACTAAAAACTCTTTCATTATGAGAGTTCCTTCGTCACATAAGCGAGTGCCGCATCTTTCGCTTCGCTAAGTTTGGAAGCATCTTTTCCACCCGCTTGGGCGAAATCAGGACGTCCGCCGCCGCCGCCGCCGAGAATCGGTGCAATCGCTTTGATCCAATCCCCGGCTTTGACAGCCGTGTTTTTCGCACCCGCCGCAAGAAGGACTTTATCCTCTTTGATTTGGAAGAGAATCACCGCAACCGAATCATGCTGATTTTTAAGCTCATCGATACGCTCTTTGATATCCCCCGCACTAAGCTCGGCAACGACAACCGCCGTATTTCCTATCATGCTAACTGCAAGCTCTTCTTTGGCACTGGATGACAATGCCGACATTTCCGATTTGAGGGTTTTAACCTGCTCTTTGAGACGCTCGATACCCGCTAACACATCGCGATTTTTAACCGAAGTTTCCACCTCTTCGAGGAGATGGCGCTGTTGTTTAAAGAGGTTGTACGCCGCATTGCCGCACACCGCTTCAATGCGGCGCACACCGGCGCTTACGCCGCTCTCTTTGGTGATAACAAACGTTCCGATAGAAGCGGTATTATCGACGTGAATACCGCCACAGAACTCGACCGAAGCGGTTCCGAAATTGACAACACGAACCGTATCGCCGTATTTTTCACCGAACTGCGCTTTCGCCCCGCTCTTTTTCGCTTCGTCGATGCTCATCTCACGCGTCAATCCCTCCAGCGCATGGAAGATATGATAGTTTACTCTCTCTTCCACAAGGGCAATCTCTTCATGACTCATCGCTTTTGGGTGTGAAAAATCGAAACGGAGACGGTTGTGCTCGACCAACGAACCCGCTTGGGAGATATGTTCGCCCAACAGTTCATACAACGCCGCATGAAGCAAATGGGTTGCCGAGTGGTGCTTCGTAATTTCGTTACGGGAAGGATCGACAATCGCATCTACCGTTTCGCCGACACTAAGTGTTTCTTTGGTTTCGATATGGGAGAGATTCAAACCGTGAAATTTTTTCGTATCCAAAACAGCCGCTTTGTCACCGAGAGTTCCGATATCGCCGCATTGTCCGCCGCTTTCGGCATAAAACGGAGTCTCTTCGAGGAGCACCCATCCTCTTTGGTGCGCATGAAGCTGTTCAACTCTCTCGAAATTCTCACCCAAAAGGGCTTGGATTTTAACGGGGGCTTTGGTGTAGGCATACCCGATAAAAGTATTAACGCCGAACGTTTCGAGGAGAGCTTTAAAATCACCCTCGATATGAGCATCACCGGAGCCTTTCCATGCCGCTTTTGCACGCTTGCGTTGCTCTAACATCAATGCTTCAAACGTCTCTACATCGAGAGAGAGATGTTTCTCTTTCAACATATCTTCCGTCAAATCGAGAGGGAATCCGAAAGTATCGTAGAGCTTGAACGCCACTTCTCCGCTGAAGGTCTCTTTGGTATTTTTCAACTCTTCGTTGAAAAGTTCGATCCCCGAAGCGATAGTTTTGAAAAAGCGTTCCTCTTCGAGCATAATTTGCTCTTTTAAAACTGCCAATTTTTCAACGATGTACGGATATTGTTTGCCCATCAATTCCGCAACGGTGTCGGCAATCTCAAACATAAACGGTTTGGTAAATCCAAGGAGATATCCGTGACGAACCGCACGGCGAAGAATACGACGAAGGACGTATCCTCGCCCTTCATTCGAAAAGTTCGTCCCCTGAGCAAGGAGGAATGTAACGGTACGGATATGATCGGCGATAACACGGTACGACGCACCGCTTGCATAGGTATAGGGTTTACCGATAAGAGCTTCAACACGACGGATAATCGGCATAAAAAGGGTCGAATCATAGTTGCTCAAAGCCCCTTCGAGTACCGCAGTAGCACGTTCTAGCCCCATTCCCGTATCGATCGATGGTTTCGGTAGCGGTTTCAGCTCACCCTTGGCATTGCGCTCATACTGCATAAATACAAGATTCCAGATTTCGAGGAAACGATCCCCGTCTCCCCCCATATAATCCTCAGGGCCGTTAAAATGTTCCGCACCCTGATCGACGAAAATCTCCGAACACGGTCCGCACGGTCCGGTATCTCCCATCTGCCAAAAGTTATCTTTGTCACCCAAACGCATGATGCGATCGGCGGAAATATGTTTTTTCCAGATTGCTTCGGCTTCGTCATCACTCTCATGAACCGTCACCCAAAGTTTATCGACAGGGAGTTTCATCACTTCCGTAACAAACTCCCACGCATGGGCAATCGCTTCCTCTTTGAAATAATCACCAAAACTGAAGTTCCCGAGCATCTCAAAAAACGTATGGTGACGCGCCGTGTGACCGACATTCTCTAGGTCATTATGCTTGCCTCCTGCGCGAATACATGTCTGTGCACTCGTAGCACGAGGATTGGCAGGGATAGGGATATCACCCGTAAAGATTGACTTAAACGGAACCATCCCCGCATTGGTGAAAAGGAGGGTTGCATCATCAGGAACGAGGGGAGAACTCGGAACCCGTGCGTGTTGTTTTGATTCAAAAAAGGCCAAAAAGGCTTCGCGGACATCCATCATAGTCATACTCTCATATTGGATAAAATTGCGCGATTATAGCGAAGATGGAGTTAAAAAATATTATAAAATTCCCGTGATCCAATACAAAGAGCCGTTCTGAAGGCAGTTGTGCCGAGAAGAACGTAGCGTTCTTGGATCACGGTATGATCTTTTGGTACTTTTCTGACTAAACAGAAAAGTAGAGAAGAAGTTACGAAAACGCCCGATTAAGAGCACTAAACATCGCTTTGATCGAGGCTACGGTGATGTCGTTATCACACCCTACCCCGAAAAATTTATCCAAACTCTCCGTTTGGATCTCGATGTACGCGACCGCTTCGGCACTGGAGAGCTCTCCGCGTGAATGCTCAGAGTACGAAAGAATTTTAAAGTTATGCGAATACTCCACCATCAACGCATTTTTGCACGCATCGATGGGACCGTTCCCCTGCCCTTCGCTTCGAATCATTTTGCCGTTATGGGTATATTCCAACACACATTTGGCAGAGTGCTCTTTCGCGCTCTCCGAGATCACCGAATAGTCCACAAACTCGATATCGTGCGGTTCGCCGAAATAGGTTTTCTCGAAAATGTCCAAAATCTCTTCGCTTGAGAGTTCGCGTCCCGCTTCATCGGTAACGCGCTGAACGATGGTTCCGATTTCAGGGTGCATTTTTTTCGGCAAGGAATAGCCGAATTTATCTTCGAGGACATACGCAACGCCCCCTTTGCCTGATTGCGAGTTGATACGGATAATCCCCTCATAATTTCGCCCGACATCCTGCGGGTCGATCGGCAAATACGGCACTTCCCAAAACGGATCCTCTTTGGCGCGCTGATACGCCAACCCTTTGTTGATTGCGTCTTGGTGTGAGCCTGAAAACGCAATCAACAAAG
>NZ_JAHFAQ010000154.1 GCF_023250475.1 Sulfuricurvum sp.
CGATATGGGCTACTGCACTCATTTCTTCAAGAAGCTGTTCCGTCTGATGGAGACGTGCTTCCGATATCGTCCGATTGGTTTCGCGATCAAAATTTTCCATCGCAAAGCTGATATCCATGGCCATCTCAATAAGCAACTCTTGACTGGAGGGGTCAAAGGCATTGAGCTTATGGGAATAAACGGTGAATGCTCCGACTACTTCGCCGTATAAATGAAACGGCAATGCGGCAGATGCCTTCCACCCCGCTATTTTAGCGCGTTCGTGCCAGTGGGACGTAGAGGTTTCATTCAGGAAATCTTGACACCAGTAGGGGTGATTTTCCCTAATAGAAGTTCCTGTCGGCCCTCTGCCGGATGCGGTATCGGCAAGGGTAGATATCTCGATTCCCTCAAGATAATCATGGATATCTCCAAAAGAGGCGACAGGCCGTACCAGATGGGTTTTAGGATCGACGAGACCGATCCATGCCATGATAATGGAATTATCAGAAACGATACCTTTGCACACTTCTTGAAAAAGCTCTTCCGGGGTAGAAGATCGGACAATCGCTTTATTACAGTGGCTAAGAGCCGCATAAAGATGGGAGAGCTGCTCTATCCGTTCTTCATGCTTGTTGCGTTCGGTGATATCGCGTGCTATTCCCAGAACACCGAGCAGATTCCCTTTTTCATCGAGCATGGGAGTTTTAATGGTCTCCAATAGGGCACGATGGCCATCATCGGCAAATGAAACCCACTCTTCATTAATACTCAAAGCAGCGCTTTCCATCGCCAAACGGTCATTCTTGCGGAAAAAATCGGCCAGTTCTTTATCCACGAAATCGTAATCGCTTTTGCCGATGATCTCTTCCTCTTTGGCGCCGAAAAAGCGTTCAAACATCGGATTGCATAAGAGATAAATTCCATCTCTATTTTTTAGCCATATAAGATCGGGAATGGTATCGAGCAAGGTATGGAGGTGGTTTTTGGTTTCTAAAATTTCTGAGGTACGTTCTTGGACCCGTATTTCAAGGAGACGGCGGTGATTTTGCACTTCGAGGTATTGTTTGGCCACATATCCCATCAGAAAGCTGATCAGAAGACCCAACGCCGATTCCAATGCAAAAAGCCAATGATTATGCCATCCATCGATCGGTGCTATGCTTAATACCCACTGAGCATTAGGAAAGGCAATCAGTGTTTTAACGGGGTGGTCAAGGGCTTCGGTACCTGAAGAGGCAATTGTCTGGAGCTGTTTTGTTTTGGGATGGATACGGGTGATGGTATACAAATACCCATTTTTGGTGAGATTCCTTAGCGTATTGCTCTGAAGAATTTCAGGGAAACGGATGACGATAAGGACAAATCCATAGAATTTTTTATCCTCGCCTATAAATACGGGAAAACGGCTCACAAGGCCTTCTCTTCCCTGTACTAAACGCAGCGGCCCTGCCAGTGTCAGTTTTCCGCTTTGGCGTGCGATTAAGGCTTCCGTTTGCTGTTTAGGATCGATAAAGAGATTAAGCCCTAGCGCTTTTTCATTTCCCCTGAGGGGAATAACGTGCTTGATAATCCCTTCCGGTGCAAGTGCAATTTCGGAAATTAGGGGATAAGAGACGAGCAGTTTTTCGGCGATGAAATCAAAATCATCCATGTTTCCGTTTTTATGAACGGTCGAAGCGATCGGATAGCTCAGGGCCATGATCTGGTCGATGTTTTTATTTAAATGAAAAACATTTTCATTGGCAAGGTCTTTGATCTTATGCTTCATCTCATTAACATGCATACTGTCGAGATGCCAAATAACACTGGCGGATAGGATAGCACTAATGAGAAAAACAAAAATTCCCGCTATCCACTCTTTTTTGCGGTAGGTATTTGAAAGAGAAGATAGGGTAGTCATATAAACCTGATTGTGTATTTTAATAATTTTATAAAGCTATATTGAAAGATTATAACATCGTTTCTGTAAAACCAATCTGCATGAATCGAAGTCTGATTTTTTTTTAATTATCCGATCATTACGGTCGTACGGAGCAATAAATATCATGCTGTCGTATCGAGTACGTTTCCCCCCAATGCGGTGATTCTTTCATCGATTTTAGCCAACGCCTTGTCGAGCGTTTCGTACGAAATATCGGGGAGTTTGCCTCCCCACATTTTTTCAGCTTCATTGAATCCGGTGATAATTCCTTCCCTTCCGGCTTTTAGCCGTTCCAAATCATTTCCGCCGCCGTTTAATACGAAATCGGACAATCGTGTCGATGTTTGGGAAACACCGAAATAGCCCTCTTCGCTTACGAGAGATTTAGCTTCTTCAGGCGTCATATCGGCAATCGGTTTTCCGGTATAGCCGATCGATTGAAAATCGATCGAGCTGAGGATATCTTTGACCTTGGCAAGATCAAAGGGGGCGCTTTGGGCTTGGATATTGTTGGACGAATAGCTTTCGATTTGAAGGCTGTACTCTACGAGATAGGCTTGAGAGAGAGTTTTACCTGAAATTTCGCCACTTTTGATTTTTTCTTTAAAATCTTGAGTCTCTTTTTCGTTTAATCCTAATGCACTTTGGCTGTAGGGATTGGTCGCTGTTGCGGTTCCGATTTGCATGAAAACTCCTTTTGGACTAGATAACGTAATATCGACCGATTACTCATACCGTAAAGCATCGATCGGATTGAGACGGGCTGCTTTGCGTGCCGGAAAATAGCCGAAAACTATCCCAACAACGGTAGAAAATAAAAAAGCGATAATGACAATCATCGTATTAAAAATCAGGGGCAGATCGAAAAATATACTGATTCCAATCCCTACTCCTATCCCCAATACAACCCCTATAACTCCCCCAAGCGAAGAGAGGACGATCGCTTCGACCAAAAATTGAAGCAGTACTTCCCTCTCAAGTGCTCCGATAGCCAGACGTATCCCGATTTCGCGGGTACGTTCCGTGACCGAGACGAGCATAATGTTCATGATCCCGATCCCCCCGACGAGGAGGCTGATGGTTGCTACGGCTCCCAAAAGGAGGGTAAGCATTTTGGTGGTAGAGGTGAGGGTTTGAACCACTTCGCGCAGATCCCGAACGTTAAAGTCGTCTTCATCGCCGCTGCGGATATGACGCCGTTCCCTCATCATCGCAATAATAGAGGATTTTATATTTTCGATACTCGAAGCATTTTTTGCAGAGAGCATAATGACGGCGATATCTTGGTTTCCGCTGATACGGCGCTGAAACATACGGATGGGGACAACGATGATATCATCCTGATCCATTCCGAACATCGAAGCCCCTTTGGGGTGGAGCAGGCCGATCACTTTGCATGAAAAGTTCCCCAGTCGTATTGAGGCACCGATGGGATTTTGATCTCCGAAAAGCTCTTTTCTGATGGTTTCACCGATGACACAGACCGCTTTTCCCCCCTGAAGTTCGGCAGGAGCAAACATTCGACCCGACTCAAATGCCCAATCTTTGACGGTAAAATAATCGTTATCGCTCCCGTCAATAGAGGTGGAGTAGTTTTGGTTTCCGTAGACCACCTGCATCCCTTTGGAGGCGACGGGGGCAACCCCTTTTAATCCTCCGATTTCACGCTTTATTGTGGTGATATCGTTATGGGTAAACCGCTTGGCGGTTGTATCGGTTCCTTGCGGGCCGTGGCGATCCTGACCCGGACGGACGATGAGCATATTGCTGCCGAGCTTGGAGATACTGTTGGTGACATAGGCGGTGGTTGCATCTCCCAGCATTACCATGGCGATGACCGATCCTACCCCGATAACGATCCCTAATGTCGTGAGGATGGAGCGCAGCGCACTGCGGCGAATTTCACGGAGTGCTAAAATAAAAGCGTTCCAGATCATCTGTGACCCTTATCGATCAATCCGTCGCGAAAATGGATCATTCGTGATGCATATGCCGCCATATCGACTTCATGGGTTACCATAATAATGGTAATTCCTTTGTCGCGATTAAACGATTGCAGAAGTTCCATAACCTCGATACTTTTGGCGGTATCAAGATTTCCGGTCGGCTCGTCTGCTAAGAGTACCACGGGATCGGTTACGATCGCACGGGCGATGGCAACACGTTGCTGCTGGCCTCCGGAGAGTTCCCCCGGAGTATGGTGGGCGACATGTTCCAGTCCGACGCTCTTGAGTGCTTCCATCGCTTTGGTCTTTCGGGTCTGTGCATCGATTCCCCGATACAATAAAGGGAGCTCGACATTTTCGATCGCTGAGGTTTTTCCGAGCAGATTGAATCCCTGAAA